>NZ_RHPP01000036.1 GCF_003935715.1 Stenotrophomonas sp. 278
GGCACGACGCGGTGGTCCGCGCAATGCCGAACACCCCTGCCCTGCTCGGGGCCGGGGTCACCGGCCTGTTTGCCATGTCTGCGGTGAGCGCCGAACAGCGCGCACAGGCCGACCAGGTACTGGCGACCGCGGGGCGCACGGTGTGGATCGAGGACGAGGCGAAGATGGATGCGGTCACCGCCGTCTCCGGCAGTGGCCCGGCCTATGTGTTCCTGCTGGCCGAGGCAATGGAAGCCGCCGCCCGCGCGCAGGGCCTGCCGGCGGACGCGGCGCACACGCTGGTGGTGCAGACCCTGCTGGGGGCCAGCCGCATGCTGGATGAGTCGGGAGAGGTGCCGGCCGAGCTGCGCCGTCGGGTGACTTCGCCCAACGGTACGACCCAGGCCGCGATCGAGTCGTTCCAGGGCGATGGGTTCGAGGCCATCGTCGAGCGTGCGATTGAAGCAGCCACCGCGCGCGGCAAGGCGTTGTCCGAAAAGGCGTCGTAGAGCCACGCCCTGCGTGGCTACGCCATGTCCAACCGGGTCGAAGCCACGCAGGGCGTGGCTCTACGGTTCCGCTCGTCGACGGCCGCCAGCAGGAACTCCACAAAACTGCTCAACTTCGGCCGTGGCCGCCGATCCGGCAGATATACCAGATGCAACGGTCGCGGCTCCGGCAGGTAATCCGCCAGCACCGGCACCAGTCGCCCCGCCGCCACATCGTCGGCCAGCAATACCGCCGGTTGCAGGATCAATCCGGCTCCGGCCAGCGCGGCCCGACGCAGGCCGTCGCCGTCGTTGCATAGCAGCCGCGAATGTTCCGACCAGTCCTGCTCGGGGTAGCCACGTAACCGCCAGCCATGCCCGCCGCGCCATGCCAGGTGGGTGAGGCAATCGTGATCGCCCAGATCGGACGGGTGCTTCGGCGTGCCCCTGCGCTTCAGATACGCCGGCGCGGCGCAGATCTGCATCGCATACGGCGGCAGCGGTCGCGCCACCCACTCGGCCGAGCCCAGCGCGCCCATCCGCACCACCGCATCAAACTGTTCCTCGATCAGGTCGACCCGGCGGTTGCTCAGGTCGAGCTCGATGCTGACCCTGGGATGCGCAGCCAGATAGCTCGCCACCAGAGGGGCCAGTACGCAACTCCCCCAGGTGACCGGCGCGCTGATCCGCAGCACGCCCTGCGGCTGTCGTTGCAGCCCCTCGACACTGGCCTCGGCCTGCTGCACCTGCTCGAGCACCGCGCGGCAGCCTGTCAGGTAATTGCGGCCGGCATCGGTCAGGCTCTGCCGGCGCGTGTTCCGCTGCAGCAGCCGTGCGCCCAGATGGGTTTCCAGCTGCTGCAGGTGATGACCATGCGGTGATCACCGGTAGCAACCGACCGTTGGTCGGTTGACGAATTCACCCCCAGCGCTGCGCCCCGTCCCCCTGCTCGCCCAGCGCATCCCCCGGATTGGCCAGCCGACACTTCTTCAACGAAAGGCATCCACAGCCAATACAGTCGGTCAACTGATCGCGCAACAGCCGCAACTGCTCGATGCGCTGGTCCAGTTCGTCCTTCCACAGCGCCGACATCCGCGCCCACTCGGTCTTGGTCGGCGTTTTGTTTTCCGGCAGCGCCGCAAACGCATTCGCCACTGCCTCCAGCGGCAAGCCCACCCGCTGTGCGACGCGGATCACCGCCAGCCGTCGCAATACCTCGCGGCCATAACGGCGCTGGTTGCCGGCGGTACGCAGGCTGTGAATCAGGCCTTTGCGTTCGTAGAAATGCAGCGCCGACACTGCGACACCACTGCGGCGCGCCACCTCGCCTACACTCAGCTCCTGCGCAATCATGCCTTGACCTCAACCTTGGTTAAGGTGTGATCGTGCGTGACCGCGGCGCGCTCCGCAAGCGCCGCCGTCCCGATGCTGCCTGGAACCCCGATGTCGTCCGAACCGCTCACCGTCTCCGCTTCCGCTGCCGCGGAGTCCATCCTTTCTCCGCGCTATCGCGCCACCACGCTGGGCATGGTGGCACTCGTCTCGCTGCACGCATTCGAAGCGTTGGCGGTGGCAGCCGCCATGCCGACCGTGGCCACAGCGCTGGACGGCCTGCGCCTGTATGCGCTGGCCTTCGGCGGCACCCTGGCCACCAGCGTGATCGGCATGACGCTGGCCGGGCGCTGGAGTGACCAGCAGGGACCATCGCAGCCACTGTGGCTGGGCCTGGCCTGCTTTGTCGCCGGCCTGCTGGTGGCGGGGCTGGCCCAGCACATGCCGGTACTGGTGGTGGGCCGCCTTCTGCAAGGACTGGGCGCTGGAGCCATTTCGGTTTCGCTGTACGTGCTGGTCGGTCGCTGCTACCCCGAAGCACTGCGCCCGCGCGTATTCGCTGCCTTCTCCGCCGGCTGGGTGGTGCCTTCGCTGGTTGGCCCGGCGATCAGCGGGCTGATCGTGCAGCACCTGGGCTGGCGCTGGGTGTTCCTGGGCGTGCCGCTGCTGGCCGTGCCGGCCGCCCTGCTGCTGCGGCCGGCCTTACGGCAGATGCAGAAGTACACCGCGTCGCGCGCGCCGGACAATGCGGTGGTGCGCTGGGCCACCGGCGCGGCGCTCGCTGCGCTGTTGCTGTATGTGGGCGGGCAGCAGACCGGTGTGGCGGCCGGCGCGCTGATGCTGCCGGCCACGCTTGCGCTGCTGCTGTGCAGCTGGAAGCTGCTGCCGGCCGGGACGCTGCAACTGCGTCGCGGCCTGCCCAGTGTCATAGCCCTGCGCGGCATCGCTGCGTCAGCCTTCTTCGGCTGCGAGGCGTTTCTGCCCTTGCTGCTTCAGCGCGAGCGCGGACTGACCCCGCTGCTGGCCGGCGTGGCGCTGAGCCTGGGCGCGCTCGGCTGGTTCAGTGGCAGCTGGTTCCAGGGTCACCAACGCCAGGGCTGGTCGCGCCGTCAGCTGCTGCATGCCGGCGCGCTGCTGATGTGCGGCGGCATCATCGCCACCGCGTTTGCCCTGCAGCCGGGCGTGCCGCTGTGGCTGGCACTGGGCGGCTGGACCCTGACCGGACTGGGCATGGGGCTGATCTACCCCAGCCTTTCGGTGCTCACTCTGTCGCTGTCACCACCGGCGCAGCAGGGGGCCAACAGCTCGGCGCTGCAGTTGAGCGAGGCCCTGGCCGTGGCGACCACGCTGGCGGTATCCGGTTCGGTATTCGCGATGATGCTCAGCGTGGACGTGGTGCTGGGGTATCTACTGATCTTCGGGGTGATGCTGATGTTGGCCGCCTTGAGCGTAGTGGTCGCGCGCCGGGTGTAGGTCATTCACCCACCTCTTCCAGGTCTTCGCGCAGGATGCGCCGGATCTCCAGGACCGCCTGCGGGGTCTCCTGCACGCTGTGGCCGGAGATGATCACCTTTTCCGACAGTGCGCCCGGCAGATGGGCACTCCAGTACGGCACCAGGCCATCATCGGACTGCTCCAAGGGCACTTCGGGCTTTCGCTGCGCGATGATCGAGTGATACTTCAGGCCCGGGCGGATCGGCAATGCGCTGGAGGCCTTCACGAACGGATCGTCCGCCTTGAGGTTGTCGATGCTGTTGGGAATGACCAGCTTCTTCGGCTGCGCCGACTGCGCTTCGGCCTGCTGCAGAGTCTGGAACACATCTTCGAACTTGCCCAACAGCGTGATCGGCAGACGTACCAGCCGGCCGATCAATCGGCCCACGCGGTTGCCGGCAATGTCGGTGCCCTTGTGCGGGGCGGCGATGAAGATCGCGCGCTCCACATTCGGCTCCGCGTCGAAGTGCAGCAGCGGACCCAGCTTGGCCTGCACCCGCTTCAACCGCTCGCCCTTCAGGTTGTAATTGGACAGCAGGTCATTCCACAGCACCTCGCCGGAATCACTGACCAGCAGACGCGCCAGTACACCGCCCATGCTGTGGCCGATGAACACCATGTCTTTGGAGGCGCGCGAACTGCCGCTCGGGTCGAAATGCTGCAGGGTGTTGTTGAACGCCTGGTCGATCTCGTAGCGGTTCAAGGCAATCGGGGCATTGGTCGGGTAGTACACCTGCCACACCTGGAAGTGCTTGCGCAGCTCCGGGTCACCGAGGATCTCATTGGCCACGTTGACCCAGGCTTCCGGACTGCTGCCCAGCCCATGCAGCATGAAGATGATGCGCCGGTTCGGGTCCCACGGCTGCATCAGGTACATGTGCGGTTCGGCAATGCCTTCGCTCATGCCGAACAGAGTGCGCAGCGACTGCGTGGCAAAGCCGCTCTGCGCCAGCCACATGCCATACGCGGCGGTGAAGTTTCCGGCCAGCGGCACCTTCTCGCCGTGTAGTTCGACACTTTCGGTGGACTCGGGCGAGTACACATCGAACAGCACTTGGGTGGTATCCAGCACCTCCTGCAGACTGTTGCCCTTGAACTTCAGCAGCGCCGTGGCGTTGATTGCCGACATTTCGCTGTATTGCGGAATCTCGGCCTTTTCTCCGGCTGGCGGCGCGATCAGCTTGGGCGGGTCCATCAGCACGACGAGCTCTGCGCCGAACCCATCGCGCCGATAGGTGCTGCGCAGCCCGGCAAAGCTCAGCGACGAGGCGGGTGCCATGCTGGTGGGAATGCTGGTCAGGCGCAGCTGGTCGAAATCGGACGTGAGCGTCCAGCGCTCGCCTTCCACGGCAGCGTTGTAGTCCTCTCCTTCCAGCGCGCTTTCGCGGCTGCGCTTGAACACCACCGCGGCGGTCTGTTCGGCGGCGTAGTTGTAATAGTCACGGACCTGGGTCTGGCGATCCTCGAAGGCCCGCTGCGACGGCGTGCGTCCACTGAAGAACAGATACGCGTAGGCGTAACGTGCGGCCTCCAGCCAGGCGTCCAGCGCCGCCTCTGACATCGGGTGGCTGTCGCGGTCCTTGGGCTTGGGGCTCAGCGCCAATGCGTTCTTGACCCACAGCTCGGACAGTGCGGACAGGCGCTGCTCCTCAGGCACGTCGACCGTGTTCTTGAGCGTTTTCTCGCACCCGACGATGTCTTTCTCGCACTGGTCCTCGTTCAGCCCGACCACGCTCAAGGTCTCCCGTGAGGCCGCGCTGAAATCACCGCTCGTCAGCACGTCGCCGCGCTTGTTGGCCAGGTACTCGGTGGGGGCCACCTGCTTCATCGTGACCATGGCGCAGCCACTGGTCAGCAGCAGAGCCACGGAGGCAAGAACAGGCAGGACGCAACGGAAGGTGCCCCTCATCGGCCGGTCTCCGCATCGACGCCCGGCATACCGACCCGGATCAACCGCGAGAATGCGGGGTCATCACCGGCCGCGCGCGCACGGTCGGTGATCCGACCACGCGCTTTCAGGGTGGCAAAGTCCACACCGGGCGTCAGCACGCCGAGATCGCGCGCGTATTCGGCAAAGTAGCCCGAGACCAGCAGCCGGTAGTCCAGCGGAAGCCCGGGCGCGATCTGCTTGGCCAGGTCGTAGACAATGGTCGTGCAGTTGCTGGTCAGGGTGTTGTAGAAAGCCGGCGTTGCATCCAGCCTGCGCGCTTCGCCGATGTAGGAAACGAACAATCCCTTGAGCTGTTCCTGGGTCATGCCCTTGAGACGGTAGAGGTACACGTCCTCACCGCGCACGTTGCTGCGTACCCGGACGATGTCGGTTTCCTCGGCCGCCACCAGGGTCATTTCGAACTTGCGGAAAAAGCCACCCAGCGCGGAGAAACTCTCACCGCGCTCCTTGCGGATTTCCACCGAGAACACCAGCTGCCGGCCATCGGCGAAGCCGAAGCTGACCAGGGTGTGGGCGATCATCGGGCCCATCCAGTAAGACAGCACCAGGTCGGCCGAGCGCAGCTGGTCCAGGTCGTACTCGCGGCGCTCCCAGCGCACATCGTGGTCGTCCTCGGAACGCCAGGCGAAATTGCGCACGTTGTCCAGCACGACGCGCTGGCCATCAAACGAGACCACCTTCAGTCGCTGGGCGACATCATCGGCCCAGATCCTGTCCTGCTGTGGGGTCAGCAACAGCCACCACACGCCGGTGGCGACCAGTACTGCCACAAAAAACAGGCCAGGCCAGCGCCCCGCCCGCGCGCGGACCACCGCAACCGCCGTGACAAAGGCAAAGCCGCCCCACATCGCCAATGCGATGCCTCGGAGCCAGCCCGGACCAGGCATCTGATAGGCCACCCATCCGAACACCCACAGCGCCGCTGCCAGCATCAGCGCTGCCAGCCCCCATCGTCCTGCTGTCTTCACGCATCGATCCGTCAGTTGAATAGGCGCTAGTTAGCCATAACGGACGTGTACGTGACATGGGGGGGGGGGGGGCGGGGGCCCTGGGGGCGTGCTACCTGCGGGAGGCCCCGACCTTCTGCCAGGGTGCGATGCCCTTGCGTGCATTCAGGCGCGGCCGGCGCAGCGGCAGCCGGCGCGGCATCGGAATTCCCACGCCTGGGGCGGCGGTGTCGTCGGCCCGCAGGTCGTCGGAACGCTCGCCGACCAGCAGGGCCGCCATCTCTTCAAGGCCGTTGCGCATGGTGCGGGCGGCGGTCTGCAGGACATTCATGGCGGCGTCTCCGGTGGGTTCGGGGACGTCCTACCCTACGCACGGGGCCGGGAAAGCCCCGTGCAGGAGATGTGGCAGGTGGATGAAACCCGACCGTAGAGCCGGGCTTGCCCGGCTGACAGGATGCCGGTTCCGTTCGATTCAAGAGTGCGTCGCAGCCAGCACCTGAGACTCATTTGCGTTGCCGGTGACAGGTCCCGATAATCCCGGCCTCACCCTTGGAATGCCGCCATGACCGCCCTGCCGCGTCGCCGTGCCCTGCTGTTAGTGGTTCCCACCCTGCTGGCCAGCGCCTTGGCGCAGGCCCAGGACGCCCGCACCCTGGACCAGGTCACCGTGGTGGCCGATCGGGCGAGCACCGCCACCAAGACCGACACCCCGCTGACCCAGACGCCGCAGGCGATCAGCGTGGTCAGCAGTGAGCTTTTCACGGACCGCGGCGCGCGCAACCTGCAGGAAACCCTGCGCTACAGCGCCGGTGTCACCGCCGATGCCTACGGTCTGGACACCCGCAGCGACGGCAGCACCGTGCGCGGACTGGACCCGGTGCAGTACGTAGACGGCCTGCGCCGCAGCTACGGCTTCAGCCCGCTGGCCCGCACCGAGGTCTACGGCCTGGAACGTGTGGAAGTGCTGCGTGGTCCTTCTTCAGTGCTGTACGGGGCCGGTGCCACCGGCGGCATCATCAATGCCATGACCAAGCGCCCCACCTTCACCGATATCGGCGGTGAGGTCGGCGTGCAGCTGGGCAATTTCGACCGCAAGCAGTTCCAGGCCGACGTGGGCGGCAGCTTGAACGACGCCGGCACCGTGGCCGGCCGCGTGGTCGGGCTGGTGCGCGATGCGGGCATGCAGGTCGAGGAGATCGACGATGACCGCATCTATATTGCGCCGTCGATCAGTTGGCGAGGCGAGCAAAGCACGCTGACCGTGCTCACCAGCTACCAGCACGACAAGACCGCCTCCAGCCAGCAGTTCCTGCCGGTGGTGGCCACCCTGAATGCCCCGGCCGGGACGCCGCGGCTGGACCCGGGCACGTTCCTCGGCGACAAGGATTTCGACAAGCTCGATTCGCGCGTCTACAGCATTACCGCGCTGTTCGAGCACCGCTTCAGCGACACCCTGAGCCTGCGCTCCTCGATGCGCTACCTGGATGGAAAGACCGAGTTCCGCGAACTGTACCCGGACGCCTACAGCAACCCGCTGGACCCGTTCATCGATGCTGAAAGGCGCGTGGTGAACCGTAATGCCTACGGGGTGCGCCCGGACGTCCGCTCCTTTACCAGCGACAACGCGCTGCAGTTCGACTTCGCCACCGGCCCGCTGCAGCACCAGCTGCTCGCCGGCGTGGACTACAGCGACTACCGCGAGGAATCGCTGCAGCTGGACGCCATCCCGACCCCGATCGACATCTACAACCCGGTGTCCAGCGGCATTGTCATCAACGGCTGGAACGCGCTGCCCGACCAGCGCACGAGCCAGCTCGGCGTGTATGTGCAGGACCAGATCCGCTGGGCTGACCGGGTTTCGCTGGTACTGGGCGCACGCCGCGACCATGCGCGCAGCGAAACCGAAGGGCTGCCCAGCCAGACCGACAACGCCACCACCTTCCGCGCCGGCCTGATCGGCGAGATCGGTGCGGGCGTATCGCCCTACATCAGCTACAGCGAGTCGTTCCTGCCGGTCACCGGCCAGGACATCTACGGCCGCGCGTTCGAGCCAATGGAAGGCGACCAGTGGGAAGGCGGCATCAAGTGGCAACCGGCGGCGAACATGCTGGTCACCGCCTCGGCCTACCGTATCACCGAGACCAACCGCCAGACCAACGACCCCGAGAACCCGCTCAACGTGGTACAGACCGGTGAGATCGAGTCCAAGGGCGTGGAGCTGGAAGGTCAGTTCTCCTTCGAACACGACCTTACGCTGACTGCCGCCTACGCGCGCAACCGTGCCAAGGTGACCAGAAGCAACTTCGAGATGGAGGTGAACCAGCGCCTCAACGATACCCCGCAGGAGCTGGCATCGCTGTGGCTGGCCAAGGGCTTCCAGATCGACGACGACTCGCGCCTGCGCGTGGGCCTGGGCGGCCGCTACGTGGGCAACAGCCAGTCGCTGGGCTTTGGCGGCTTCATCCGCACGCCCAGCTACACGCTGGTGGATGCACTGTTCGAACTGCAGGTGGTGGACTGGACCATGGCGCTGAACATCACCAACCTTTCGGACAAGAAGTACTTCGCGCCGTGCCGCAATTTCGGGGATTGCTTCACCGGCAATCCGCGTACGGTGACCGGCACGATCAGTTACCGGTTCTGATCGTTGCACCGTGTTGCCGGGCATGGCCCGGCACTACACGCGGCGCGGCAGGCACGGCATCCGTAGAGCCGGGCTTGCCCGGCTGCCGTTCGCGACCCACCGCGCACCACCGCAATCCCTCTCCAGCCTTCGCCAGAGAATCAAATGCAACGCACCACCATCAAAGCCTGGTTCCTGATCCACAAATGGACCAGCCTGATCTGCACCGTCTTCCTCCTGCTGCTGTGCCTCACGGGCCTGCCGCTGATCTTCGCCGAGGAAATCGACCACCTCAGCGAACCGCACGTCGAACACCCCCAGGACACCGCGCCCGCACGCAACCTGGATGACCAGGTCAGCACCGCATTGGCGCAGTACCCGGGCAATGTGCCGCTGTTCATCGGCTGGGACTGGGAAGGCCATACCGTGTACGTCAACACCGGTGAGCGCGTGGACACCCCGCCGCCGCAGATGAAGACCGCACTGCTGCACGCCAGCAGCGGCGACGTGGTGCCCGCACCGCAGTTCAACGAAGGCGTGATGTATTTCCTGCTGCGCCTGCATACCGACCTGTTCGTCGGCCTGCCCGGCCTGCTGTTCATGGGTGCGATGGGCCTGCTGTTCGCGGTGGCGATCATCTCCGGTCTGGTGCTGTACGGCCCCTTCATGCGTCGCCAGCGCTTCGGCACCCTGCGCACCGGGCGCAGCCGCCGGCTTGCGTGGCTGGACCTGCACAACGTGATCGGCGTGGTCACGCTGGGCTGGGCGCTGGTCGTCGGCCTGACCGGGGCGATCAACACCATTGCCAAACCGCTCGAAACCGCGTGGCAGAGCCAGCAGCTGGGTGAGTTTGCCGCCCGCTACGCCGGCCAGCCGCGTCCCACCACCCTGGCCTCGCTGGATGCTGCCGTGGCGACCGCGCGCGCCGCCGAGCCGGACATGCGCCCAGCGTTCGTCAGCTTCCCGGGCACCGGCTACAGCGGCGACCACCACTATGGGGTGTTCATGCAGGGCAACACCCCGCTGACCGAGCGCATGTACCGTCCGGTCCTGATTGACGCGGTCACCGGTGAGCTCACCGCACGGCCGCAGTTGCCGGTCTACATGACCGTGCTGCTGCTCAGCCAGCCGCTGCACTTCGGCAACTACGGCGGCCTGCCGCTTAAGATCCTGTGGGCGATTCTCGACCTGCTTACCATCGTGGTGCTGATCAGCGGCCTGTACCTGTGGTTCAAGCGCGGCAGCACCGAGGCGCGGGTGACCGAGATCGAGCGCGCCGAAAAGACCGGAGGTGCCGCATGAGCCGCCCGACCCCGCCGACCGGCAGCCCTTTCACCGCACCGGCCTGGATTGCGGTGATCAGCGTGGTGGGCCTGGTGAGCGCCCTGCTCGGCAACGGCGTCTATGACGTGGTGTCGTGGGTCGTGTTTGCCGGGCTGATTGGCTTGGTGGTGCGGGCTTGGGTGAGGCGCACCCGTTGAAATCTTCCCGTACGGGAATATTGGGTTGCAATTGGCGAAATTATGGTCAATTATTCCCGTACGGGAATTTTTGGTGATTTCTTCACCAATTTGTCCCAAATATTACCGTACGGGAGTATTTCATGGACCTGGTTCGTGAAGTCGAAGATATCGGGAAGATGGTGCGCACTTCCCGTAAACGCCATGCGTTGACGCAAGCCGACTTGGCCGGGCTTTCGGGCACAGGCATTCGTTTCATCAGCGATCTGGAGCATGGCAAACCGACCCTCGAGTTCGGCAAGGTGCTGACCGTGCTGAAGGTCCTGGGCGTTGGCATGACGCTGCAGGATCGTGCCACGTGAGCGACTCATTGACCGTACGCCTTCACGGCCAGCGCATCGGCGAGCTTAGAATTTCGGGGCCTCTTCGATCACCGGAAGACTGGCAGTTCGCCTACGACGCCGAAGCCTCGGCAGTTTCGCCACTGGGCCTGTCACTCTCCCTGCCAGTTCGACCAGAGCCGTACCAAGGTGCCGTTGTACGCAATTGGTTCGCGAATCTGCTGCCAGAAGGCCCGGTCAAGGAAACTGTTGCCGCGCGCCTGCGCATTTCAGTGGCCGATGATTTCGCATTGCTGGCCGCCATCGGCGGCGAATGTGCCGGGGCCGTGAGCATCGGGGCCGATGCGGAAGACGCGGATGAAGATGAAACCGACCTGGAAGCCGTGTTCTATCTTGCCGGCGATGGTGCGGTCGAGGGCGCATGGGCCTTGGCCGGTGCGCCCCATCGCCTCTCCCTCGCCGGTGCACAGGACAAACTGGCGGTGGTGCGCGAGCCGGATGGGCGGCTGAGGCTCCCCCAGCACGGTGAACTCAGCACGCACATTCTCAAACCGGACAGCCGTTCGCTGCATGGGCTGCGCGAACTGGAGGCATTGGGACTTAGGCTGGCCGCACACGCCGGATTGAAGGTCATCGGCTGCGAGCTCGTCAACGTCGGTGGACGTCCTGCATTGCTGCTCGCGCGCTATGACAGGGAAACGCTGCCAGACGGTACGCGCCTGCGAGTACATCAGGAAGACTTCTGCCAGGCGTTGGGTTATCCGTCGGAGATGAAGTACCAGTCCCAGGGAGGGCCCACGCTTGACCGGTGTTCGGCGCTGATCCGCGATGAGTTGGCCTTCGGACCTGCTGCACGAAGCGAATTCCTGGACTGGGTCGCGTTCTGCAGTCTGATCGGCAACGCCGACGCGCACGGCAAGAACCTTGCCATCCTGCATGGAAGGCAAGGTGAGCTGCGACTCGCGCCGCTTTACGATCTGGTGCCCACCATCGCCTTTTCCGAGCGCGAGATCGAACGCACGCCCGCCCTGGACATCGGCAATGCGCTGCGCATTGATCAGATCGAAGCGGCCGATTGGGACGTGTTTGCGCGCCAGGCTGGATTCGCGCCTCGCCTGGTTAGGCGGCGCGTCCAGGAACTGGCGGAGCAGATCGTCGGCGTTCTACCGGCAGTGATGGCCGAGCTGGAGCAGGAGGGCGCGGATGCAGCCCTGCTCGAGCGCCGGTCACTTCAGCCGATCATCGGCAATGCGCAGCGCATGCTGGAGCGGCTCACATCGCGCTGAGTCATCCCGTTGTCCTGTCGATGCCGTGGCGCTTAGACTCCGACGACAACGCCCTTCCAACAGGTAGCCAAGGATGACCCTGAGAGAACGCATTGCCGCCCATGGCGGCCAGTTCCACTGCCACCAGATCCACGCCGAAGAAAACCAGAAAACGGTCACCTTCGCGCATGAGCTGCTGCCACCGCGCGAGGCCACGCTTCCCGATGTGCCGGGGCTGAAGGACTTCTATGGCCAGTTCGGTGGGCTGCGGCTGTACGCGCACCAGGACGATGCCGAGGAAGCGGCGTTCCACGTGGCCCACCCCAGCGAATGGGCGGCACTGGAAGCCTGTTACCGCGGCTGGGTGGATGACGAAGAGGACGATGAGTTCCTGCCCTCTTCCGAAGGTGGCTATCTGGTGGTCGGCGAGGAGCCTGCCACCGGCAACTATCTACTGGTGCAGCAACACGGTGAGGGAGCCGGCGCGGTCGTGCTGTTTGATCACGACGGATTCGAGTTCGTCGAGCTGGGTGACAGCCTGCTGGACTTTGTCGAACGCGCGCTGGAACCGGACGGACAGGCATTGACCGCGATGGCCAGCCACATGCGGTTCCGCACCGAAGGTTCGGATGCGCAGTGGTGGATCGTGGAGATGCGTGACAACGGCGGGCGCGTTGTGCGCACCGAGGTGTGATGCGTTGACGCGCATGGCGCGTCACTACGTGGGGGTGACGATGCGCTCGCCCTCGCGGTCGATTTCCAGAAGTGCGTCGGAACATGGGTCGATATCCGGTGCTTCCGCGTCGGGGTCACAGCGGACCGTGCACTCCAGCCCGGCGGCGAGGAAGCGCGCGAATTCGGGCGAGGACGCCCACGCCTGGCTGTGGTGCACCCAGATCTCCAGCATGCCTTCGTTGGGAATCACCACCACCGTCACCGCACCGGCGGTATGGATGCGGAAACTGTCTGGATTGCCGTCCTCGCAGACCAGCGGGCCCAGCACCGACGACAACAGCGCGACCGCCCTGCCCTCGTCAACGCCCAGCACATAGGCGGCCACTTCGCTCATCTCAGCGCAGGGGCTCCACCACCACGGCCGTGCCGTAGCAGAGCACCTCGGTCAGCCCGGTCATCACGTCGGTCGCGTCGTAGCGCATGCCGATGATGGCGTTGGCCCCGAGCTGGCGGGCATGGCGGGCCATGTCGCGGTAGGTTTCCTCGCGGGCCTGTTCGCACAGCTCGGTGTAGATGGTGATGTTGCCGCCGAATATCGTCTGGATGCCGCCCAGGAAGTTGCCCACGATGGAGCGCGAGCGCACGGTGATGCCGCGCACCACGCCCAGGTTGCGGGTGATGCGGTAGCCCGGCAGTTCGAACGCCGTGGTCACCATTGCATCGTTCAACTGCGGGGCGGCGGTGCTGGGGATGCCGCTGTTGTAGGGGTCTGCCATGAGGGTCTCGCTCCTGTTGGGACCCCATTACAACAACATGCCCCCTGCAACTTCAATCCGCTGCCCGGTAACCCAGTGGCCGCCGGGCCCCAGCAGGGCCGCCGCAGCAGCACCGATATCATCCGGACGACCGGTCCGACCCATCGCGGTGTGCTGGGCCACGTACTGGTTCACGCCGGCATCGTCGCGCACCGCGCCGCCAAAGAAGTCGGTCTCCGTCGCTCCCGGGGTAAGCGCATTGACTGCGATACCTCGCGGACCGAGCTCCTGCGCCAGGTAGCGGGTGGCATTCTCCAGTGCCGACTTCATCGCCGCGTAGGCCAGGCTGCCCGCCGCCACATGCCGGGTGAGGCTGCTGGAGATGTTCAGCACGCGCGCGCTGTCGTGCAGGTGCCGAGCCAGCGCCTGCGTCAGAAGCAGCGGTGCCTTGAAATGCACTCGATACAGCAGGTCCAGGTCCTCCGAACGAATCTCGCCAAACGCCGCGGGGGCGTGCATGCCGGCGTTGTTCACCAGTTGATCGAAAGCGAGTGCGTCCCAGCGCTGCAACTGAGCCAGAAACGCAGGCACGAAGGCATCCACGGCCCCTGTGGCAGCCAGGTCCAACGGCAGCATCGCCGCACGTACGCCTTCTGCTTCCAGCGCGCGTACCGTTTCAGTCGCCTTCTCCCGCTGGTGTTGGTAGGTGATGATCACGCTGGAGCCCTGCCGGGCCAGGTGCAGCGCGATGCTGCGACCGATACCACGGCTGCCACCGGTGACGAGGGCAATGGAGGAACGGGCTGCTGGGTTGCTCATGTGTTTTGTCTGCGCGAGGGGAAGATGACATGCTGCGCGCGTCACTCCGCACCGCCGTGCCTGATTGCGCTCGATTCATGCCTGATCCTGCTGCCTCCGAATCTCACGCCCTGCTGACGGCTCTTCGCCAGCAGGCACAACACTGGCTGGCGACAAGGGCCATCAGCGGCGATACCTTGCGCGAAGCTCTGCCCGGGATATGGCTGGCGCGCTCCGGCCGTGAGCGGGTGCCTTCAGCCGCACTGTATCGCCCAGCGCTGGGCGCGGTGCTGCAAGGGGCCAAGCAGGTGCTGGCAGGCGACCGCGTGATTGACTATCGCGCCGGAGAAGCGCTGCTGACCCGACTCCCGGTACCCGCGCGCGGGGTGGTGGCTGCCGGCAACCGCAGCGCACCCTTCATTGGCTTGGTGATTGAGCTGGACCCGCCACTGCTGCGCGACGTGCTGACACAGATGAGATCGGCACCCGCAGCCCGCGAAGTCACTGCGTTCAGCGTGGTGTCCCTGCAGGCAGCGGTGCTGGATTGCCTGCTGCGACTGCTTCGACTGGCCGATGACAATGAGGATGCGCGCCGCCTGTTGCTGCCTGCGCTGCAGCGCGAGCTGGCCTTGCGGTTGCTGCAGGGGCCCGAGGGTGCCGCCGTGGCCGCACTCGCACAACCGCCACCAGAAGCACGTCGACTGGGCACTGCGCTGCGCACCCTGCAGCGGGATTTCCGCCAGCCATTGGACGTAACCGCTTTGGCAAAGCGCGCGGGTATGAGCAGCAGCCAGTTCTACCGTCGCTTTCGCGAGGCTACGGCCCTTTCGCCGCTGCAGTACCACAAGCAGCTGCGCCTGCTGGAGGCGCGCCGGTTGCTGCAGCAAGGTGGCACCAGCGTCGCCAGTGCCGCGTTTGCGGTGGGGTATGAAAGCGCCTCGCAGTTCAGCCGCGAGTACAGCCGATTGTTCGGCCAACCGCCCCGGCACACGGTAGCGGTCAGCCGTGAGCGCCGTTGACCCCTAGGTAGCCGCTTGTTCCTTCAGTTGCGCAACGCCCGCTTCCAGTGTCACCACCGGACGGTAGCCCAGTTCACGACGCGCGCGGCTGTCGTCCAGCGTGACCTCCACGGCGGACGAGGCAAACTCCTGCCGGGTCATCGGCGCACGCAGCGGCAGGCGTAGTGCGCGGAACAGATCATCAAGCGCGACGATCGTGCGCAGCACACCGCGCGGCACCCTTTTCTGCGGCACCTCCACACCGTAGGCCTGCAGCTGCGCGCTGATCAGCCGGCGGAACGGCACCGGTGCACCATCGGTGATGTGATAGATGCGCCCAGCTGCCCCGCTCTGCAGCGCGCAGTGCACCGCCTCGCACACGTTGTCCACGTGGGTGGCGGAGGTGAGGTAGTCGCCGCCATCGATCCAGGCGAAGCGCCCGCTGCGCACAGCCTCAAGCAGATACGGCATGGCGGTGGTGTTGTCGCGGCCCCACACGAAGCGCGGGCGCAGGATCTTCACTGCAAACTGCGGCGAGTTCAAGGACAGCGCCACGCGCTCGGCCTCGGCTTTGCTGGCACCGTAGTTGCCCGGTGCACGCGCGGGATACGGATGATCCTCCTTGGCATTGCACAGGGGTGTGCCGTCGGTGAGCGCCGATTCGCTGCTGATCACGATCGCCACCGGCACTCCGGCGTCACGCGCGGCGGCAAGCACATTGCGTGTGCCCTCCACATTCGTCTGCCACTGGCTGGGTGAGGCATTGCGGTGATCGGTATCAGCGGCGGCGTGCACAACAGTGGCGCAGTCGATCATGAGCCGGGCGATGCCCGGGTCCAGCAGATCACCGCGCACCGGCTGCGCACCCAGTGCCTGTACCGTGATAGCGGCCGCATCGCTGCGCACCAGGGCACGTACCACATGTCCATCGCGGCACAGGCGGCGGATCAGATTGCGGCCCACGTAGCCGCTTCCTCCGGTAAGGAAGAGCGTGGAAGAACTCATCGGGGGTACCTCGGTGGGAGAAACTAGTTCGCGGGTGGTGGTGCGTCGACCAGTGCGCTGATGTCCTGCAGCAGTTGATCCCGCTGTTCGGCGGGCCACTGCACGTAGTCCAGCGACTCCAGCAGTTTCAGTCCTTCAAGCGCCAGGTAAGCCAGCAATGCGCTCCGCGGCTGCTGCGCGCTGGACTGGATCTCAGCAAGGATCGCGGTCTGGTTGCGCTGGATGGGAGCACGCAACTGCGGGTCCTGCGCCATCGCCGCGCACAGCGCCAGAGCGACGGGCTGGAAGGCTTCCGGGAAGGGTTGAGCGGCGGCGGCAATGCGCCCGCGCAGCACGGCATCCCGAGTGAACCCCTGCGCAGCCTCCCGGTTGAAGACGTTGTCGCGCTCCACCGCGCGCTCCACCACCGCCTGGATCAGGCCGGCCTTGGAACCAAAGTCATAGACCACCGAAGCCTTGCTGACCCCGGCCTCGGCCGCCACTGCGTCCAGCGTCAGCCGCGCGGCTCCTACCTGCGCCACCACGCGCTCGGCGGCGTCCAGAACCTGTTGCGGATCAATGCTTTTGGGGCGGGCCATGGGCGGCCTCCATTTTTAACCATCCGGTTGATTATAAATTCAATCAGCGAGATGTAAAGCAGGCGGCCTGCGCATCACCTTGTTGTCAGCAGGCCTTGTCCGCCGGCCCACTGGTTGATGTCGTCGCGACGGATGGCGGCCGCCATCAGGCCCGGGAACGCGTCCGGCGTACAGGCGAACGACGGCACGCCCAGCGCCGCCAGGCGCGCGGCCAGCGCGTGGTCGTATGAGGGGGTGCCTTCGTCGCTCAGCGCCAGCAGCACGATGAACTGCACGCCAGCTTCCAGCAGTTCTTTCGCGCGCGCCAGCAGGCGATCTTCCAGGCCGCCTTCGTACAGGTCGGAGATGAGCACCAGAATGGCGTTGTGCGGCTCGCGGATGAGGCTCTGGCAGTAGGTCACGGCACGATGGATGTCGGTGCCGCCGCCCAGCTGCACGCCGAACAGCAGATCCACCGGGTCATCCAGCTGCTCGCTCATGTCCACCACCTCGGTGTCGAACACCACCAGCCGGGTCGACACCGCCGGCAGCGAGGCCATCACCGCACCGAAGATGCTGGAGTACACCACCGAGGCGGCCATCGAGCCGCTCTGGTCAATGCACAGCAGTACCTCGCGCTGGGGTTTACGTGCCTTGCGGCCATAACCCACCAGTTCCTGTGGCACCACTGTACGCAGCTCGGGCTGCCAATGCCGCAGGTTGCTGCGAATGGTGCGATGCCAGTCGATCTCGGCCAGGCGCGGGCGGCGGTTGCGGCGGGCGCGGTCCAGCGCGCCACTCACCGCCGAGCGCATCGGCTCCTCCAGCTGGCGCAGCAGGTCGTCCACCACCTGGCGCACGACCATGCGCGCGGTCTCCTTGGTCTCACTGGGAATGACCTGGCTCAGGCCAATCAGGCTGGCCACCAGATGCACATCGGGCTGCACCTGCTCCAGCATTTCCTTTTCCAGCAGCATCTGGGTCAGGTCCAGACGCTGCAGGGCGTCGCGCTGCATTACCTGGACCACGGAAGAAGGGAAGTAACGGCGGATGTCGCCCAGCCAGCGCGCCACGTTCGGCGAGGACGCGCCGCGGCCACCGCGCCGTCCCAGCCCGCCCGCACCATCGGGCTCATACAGCGCCGCCAGCGCCTGATCGATGCCCTGCAGCGGCTTGGGCAGCGCACCACAGCTGGCCTCCGCCTCCTGGCCAAGGATCATGCGCCAGCGCTGTTCACGGGTGGTGGGCGGCAGCACGCCCTGCTCTTCGGTGATATCGGTCATGCGGGCAGTCCCAGCAGTTCGCGCAGCATCGGCAGCGCGCGCTCGGCGCGGGCCACGTTCCAGTCGGGGGCCGGCGCGGCCACGGACGCCTGCATCGGAGCCCGTTTCACCCGGGTCCCCAGGTCACGCCGGTCAGCCGCTTCGAACGCGGCAAACGTACGTCGCACCAGCGGCAGCGCGCGCACAAGTTGCTCTTCATCCAGCGCGACCACCCAGGCATCGATCATCTGCCACACCGCGTCGTCGTGCAGCAGCACGGTGGCGTTGCGGTTGAGGAAACCGTCCAGCCACTGCGCCGCCTGCAGCGGTTCAGCACCCGGTGACAACTGCTGCTGCAACTGGATGTGGACCATCTCGGTCGACAGTACCCGGGCATCAAACAACAGCCGCAGCGACACGCCGCGCAGCAAGGCGCTGCAGGAAGGCGACAGGGCAACGCGCTGCAGCGCCTTCTGCCAGTTTTCGCTGCCGGCGGCGTCGTTGCGCAGACCGATGGCGCGGTCGGCCTCCAGTACCACGTTGCGGGCCTGCTCGGCGTGTGCCTCGTCGAGACTGGACAAGGCCAGGCTCAGACCAATGACGGCGCGCTCAAGCATGCTGTCGAACACATGTGCCACCTGTACGCCTTCGGTCTGGCGCACGTTGCCGTAGCGATGCATGTTCGCCAAGGGCGGCAGCGCGCCCAGCAGCGCCAGCGGATCGGCCTGGGTGGCCGCACGCGCCTCCAGCTCAGCGGCGATGCTGCGCACCGCCTGCGGCAGGTCCGCCAGCAGCACGTGGTTCACCAGCTCGGACAAGGCCGGAAGATCTCTGGCCGTGCGCGCCTCGCTGACCGCCTTGCTGGACGCTGCATCCACCAGGGTCTGCCCGTGCCGGCTGGCCTCCACCAGGTCGACCAGGAACTGCGGCTGCCAGGCCAGTCGCCACATCTCGTGGAAGGTGCCGCGCGCCGAGTGGCCGGTGCGCGACAGCTGCCCCCATTCGATGCCCAGCAACTGCAGGCGGTGCAGCAGATGACTTCGCGCCAGGTCGTTGTCCTTGCGCAGGTCCAGATTGAGCGTCTTTTCCAGCGCTTCGGGTTTGAGCCGCAGCCGCTTCTGCTGGGCTTCCAGGTCACGCTGCAGCGGCACCACTGGAACGCTCTCGGGCACCTGGCCCAGCGCATCGCCCACCATCAGGCGTTCGCGGATCAGCTGCATGGGCGCATCGTCGCCATTGCAGATGACCGCACGGCTGGCTTCGGCAATATCGTCCAGGCCGGGGGCCGGATGCTCGCGCAGTGCGGCCAGGGTGTCGGCCAGGCGCGTGGCTTCGATCAGGTGCGCCGGTGAACAATCCAGCCCGTGCTCGCGTAGCAGACGCCCCACCCGGGCGTACCAGCCCACGGCGCGCTGCGCATGCTGGCCGGCGTTGCGCCACAGGTGGTCGTACCAGCCGGGTGCGTCCACACCGGCCCCGTAACCACTGGCGCTGCTGAGATGACGGTAGGTCCACGGCACCCAGGTGCTCTGGGTGCCGCGCTTGGGCATGCCCTTCAGCAGCCGGTTGTCGGCGGCGGCGCTGTTGGCACGGAGCGCCTCTGGTTGCAGTGCCGGCACGTGCCAGGCACCACACACCACCGCCACGTGCCCGAATTCCTTGCTGGCTGCGCGCAGTGCCGCACGCATGTGCGCCTCGCGGACCGCTTCGTGTTCACCACGTCGCCCGCTCAGCGGCGGCGTGTTTTCACGCACAGCGGTCATGGCCTCGGCAATGGCCTGGAACAGGCCCTCGCCTTCGCCGCGCTCTTCCACCATGTTGTTCCACCAGGTCTCGCCGTCGGCGTGGCCGGCGGCACGCGCCAGCCAATCCAGCGGGTCGGCGGGGCGCTCTTCCAGGGCCGGCGCTTCCTTGTCAGCAACCTCGACATCGGGCAACGCCGCGCTTTCGTCGATCGGCAGCGCCGTGTCGCCCTCGGGCTCTGCCTGGTGGGCGGCACGGGCCTGTGCCTGCCACTCCAGGGTGAGCGGCGGAGGTACGTCCATGAAGCGCACCGGCACATTGCGCTGCAGCGCCCAGCACATCGCCTGCCATTCCGGCGAGTACAACGCGTAGGGGTGGAACACCGCCAGCTGCGGGTCGTCCACGCTGTAGGACAGCAGTGCCACCGGCGGCTGCATGCCGGCTTCCAGCACGTGCGCGAGCAGCGCCTCGGTACCGGCCGGGCCTTCAATCAGCAGGCACTGCGGCGGCTGCGCTTCCAGCGCGGCCAGCAGGCTGCGTGCACAGCCCGGGCCATGATGGCGTATGCCGAACAGGGAAATGCCGTCACTCATCGACGCAGGTCCGCTCAGACGTGTTCGCGGAAGGCGCGGTACAGGTCTTTCCAGTCATCGCGTTCCTTGACCACGGTTTCCAGATACTCCTTCCACACCAGCGCGTCCTGCACCGGGTCTTTGACGATGGCACCGATCATGCCGGCGGCCATGTCGGCCGGGCGCAGCACGCCATCGCCGAAGTGACCGGCCAGCGCCATGCCATTGTTGATCACCGAGATCGCTTCGGCGGTGGACAGCGTGGCGGTGGGACTCTTGAGCTTGGCCTTGCCGTCCTCGGTCACGCCATTGCGCAGTTCGCGGAAAATGCGCACCACGCGCGCCACTTCCTGCAGCGCCGGCGGCTCGGCCGGCAGGTCCAGCGCCACGCCCATTTCACCGACACGCTTGAGCACGATCGCCACTTCGTCCTCTTCGCTGTTCGGCACCGGCAGGATCACGGTGTTGAAGCGGCGCTTGAGTGCGCTGGACAGTTCGTTCACGCCCTTGTCGCGGTTGTTGGCGGTGGCAATCACGCTGAAGCCGCGAACCGCCTGCACTTCGCTGCCGAGTTCCGGCACCGGCAGGGTCTTCTCCGAAAGCACCGTGATCAGCGCATCCTGCACGTCGGCCGGAATACGGGTGAGTTCTTCAATGCGCGCGATCTTGCCCAGGCGCATCGCGTTCATCAGCGGGCTGGGCACCAGTGCCTTTTCGCTGGGGCCATTGGCCAGCAGCTGCGCATAGTTCCAGCCGTAGCGGATCTGTTCTTCACTGGTGCCCGCGGTACCCTGCACGAGCAGGGTGGAGTCGCCGCTGATCGCGGCGGTCATGTGCTCGGACACCCACGACTTGGCGGTGCCCGGCACCCCGAACAGCAGCAGCGCGCGGTCGGTGGCGATGGTGGCCACGGCCACTTCCATCAGGCGGCGCTCGCCGATGTACTTTGGGCTGACCACGAAGCCGTTTTCCAGCGTGCCCCCGACCAGATAGGTCACCACCGCCCATGGCGACATGGTCCAGTTGGCCGGCCGCTGGCGGTTGTCCTGGCGGCGCAGTTCCTCCAGTTCCTCGGCGTATTGGTGTTCGGCGTGCTGGCGCAGGACGGCAGTGCTCATGAGGGCTCCAGTGATAAGGCGGTCAGGATCAAAGGGGGGAATGCAGGGTCTGGCGCAGGGCCAGCAGCTGATGCGCCTGCTGCACGCAATCGAGCATGGCGTCGGTGGCGTTGGCGGCGGCGTCCGCCACACGCACCTCGGCCAGCACGGCCGGGTGCAGGACGGCAAGCAGCTCCAGCAGTACGTCGCGCAGGTAGTAGTCGTAGCGGAGGGCTTCGTCGCCCAGCTGCGCGCCGATGCCGGCGGCCAGACGCCGCGAGTAGGCTTCACTGAGCGTCTGCCCGGGCGCGGTGCTGCCCAGCACGTCGCTCAGCAGGCGATGTTCGTGCAGTTCGCGTGCAGTGGCCGGCCAATGCCGTTCGCGCTGGTCAGGCGGCAGCAGCGCCATCAGCTCGCCCAGGCGGGGGCGCAGCCTGTCGAGGCCGATCAGCGCCTCCACCCATTGCGGGGTGCTGGCATCGACACGTTCCAGCCATGCGCGCAGCAGCGCGTCGTACCAGTCGGTGCCGCGCGCCCAGTCCAGCAGCTCCGCCGGCGGCTGCGCCAGGGTATGTTCCCACCAGGCGAGCGGCAGCTGGCGGGCCAGCTGATACAGCCACCAGGCACGCTCGCCCAGTGATTCACCGTTCGGTCGTTTGGGGTCGATGGCCACGTCCGCCCACTCCGGCTGCGCCGCATCCGGCGCGGCCAGTACCCACGCCTTGCGTCCGAGCAGACCGCCGCGCTGCTCCTGCAGCAGCGTCTGCATCTGCGCCTGCAGGTACTGTGCGTGCGCGGTGCCCGGCAACTGCGCCAGCATCGGCCCCACCCGCTGGCGGACTTCGCGGCTGCGGTCTTTGAGCAGCGGCTGCAGCAGGTCGGCATCGGCCTCCCCGAGCTGCGGCTGCAACGCGGTGACCAGGTCGACGCGCTCGCGCGCGGAAAGCGTCTTCAGGCTTTCCTGCAGGCGCACACGCGCCTGACCGGCATCCTGGGTGCGCAGCTGCTGGAACGCCTGCAGGCGCACATCGGCGCTGCCTTCCTGCCAGGCCCGCTCCAGCTCGGCGGGGTCGTTACCCTCGGCAGCGGCGTCGACGGCATAGGCCCAATCCGTATTGCGCGCGGCAAGCCAGCGCCCACGCTCACCCAGCACGCCGCGCAGGTGCGGGCGCAACACGGTCATTCGTGCACCAGCTTCCAGCGCGTGCGGCAGCGCTGCTACTGGCAGGTGTCGTTCACGCGTGGCGAGTTGCAGGCAGGCCTCATGCCGGACGCGCTTCACCCACGGCGACGGCTGGCCTCCGGTGAACAGTGATTTCAGCAGTGGGCTCCAGCGGTGGTCCGCCGGAAGGACTGCGGCATCCGGTGCTGCGGGTGCCGGCGCGGCTACTGGAGCGGCCAGTCGCATCGCGGCGCGCTGGCAGGCGGCGAGCACGCCGACCTGCTGGCTGTAGCCCAGTGCGGCATCTTCCTGTGTGGCCAGGACGGCCAGCACCTCGCCGACGGGTCCTTCCATCGAAATCGCCTGCGGGCGGTCGATACCCAACAGGGCCGGCTTCAACCAGGCGTCGTTCATGCACTGCTCCTTTCCCACTGCTCGCCCTGTGCGTTCCATGCCGACAACGGGTGCAGCACCTGTCCGTCCCACTCGCCCATCAGGCACAGCGGGTGGCCGCCGGCAAAGGCCATCAGCGACCAGCCCGGCATCGGAGCGAGCTGCAATGCCAGCGTGCCCTCGCCGTGCTGCAGCCAGCAGCGCTGCCCGTCGTGGGCAACGGTGACGGCGCTCAGGCGCATGGGCACCTGCGGCAACCACGGGTTGTCAGCGCAGGCCTGCGCGGCGACGTCAAAGGTGTCGTCAGCGGGTACCGCAGACGCGGTACCGCCTTGCACCTCACTGGCCACGGCGCGCAGCGGCACTGTGCCGGCATGGAAATGCACGGTGCCGGAATGGCTGTAGCCGGTGCGCCACTGCTGGTCCCAGCCGCGGCCGCCGTGACTGTAATCCTGCAGCAGCGCGGCGCGCCCGCTTGCCACACCATGCAGCCACACGCGGCGCTCGGTGAGGTTGCCGGGGTGTTCAATCAGCTGCTGGCCCTGCACGAACCAGGCATCCTGCAAGGCCTCGCCTTCGCGCAGCACCGTCTCACGGTCAACCGGCCAGCCCAGCGCGGCGCGCAGGTCGGCCTGGCGTGCCGCGCTGAAACTCTCCACTCGCGGCACCGCCTGGGTCAGCAGCTGCAGCAGGCCCAGGCGCTCGCCCAGGCGTGCGAGCGAAGGGAGATCGCGCCCGCCGCCGGACACAGCGTGGTCCAGCAGCGCGGCGAGTCCGGGGGCCTGCGCATCGACCATGCGCGCGCTCATGCGCTGCGCGTCCTGCTCGAATCCATTGCCCAGATTGGCCAGCCCCTGGCGGAACTGGTCGGCGATCCATCGCTGCAACTCACCCGCGCCCGCTTCCATCTTCGACCAGCGCGAGGCTTCGCGCTTGGCGGCGGCGGCGGCCTGCACCTGCGGATCCGGCGGCGGCGCGTTGGCGGCGGCTTCAGCGGCCGCTTCCTTGCGTGCGGCACGGTCGCGACGACCCTGCATCCACTCATCCACCCAGGCCGGACGCGTGCCCGGCACACAGCGCGGATTGCCCGCCGCATATAGAAGCAGCAGGGCCAGACCATGCTTGCAGGGAAATTTCCGGCTGGGGCAGGAGCAGCGGCTGACCAGCCCGGCCAGGTCGACCTGGGTCTGGTAGGGCTTGGAACCACTGCCCTGGCATTCGCCCCACAAGGCTTCGGCATCGGCCCCGAGCAGGCCCCATTTGCCATCGGTGGCCAGCCCCGCGCCGGCTTTGCTTGACGCAGCATCAGGTGCAAGCGCGAGCACCTGCTCGCGCGTGAGTCGCACTTCCATATCCGTACTCACATCAGATTGGGTCTGATGATAGCCGAGGTTGGGTGACAGATTGTGCGGTCAATCCAACGACACACGGTTCGGATTGACGTGCCGAAGCTGCCGGGCAGCGCCCGGCAGCACCTCATCGCGCGTGGTGCGTCTGCCCGGTCGGATCCTGCAACTGCAGCACCCTGCCCTGTTGCCAGGCGTCGGCTTCCGGATCGATGGTCGGGGTGGGGATGTCGGCGCGCTCGGCGCGCTTGGCCGCCGCGTCCACGTCCAGGCGATGGTTGCGTTGGGCCAGGAGCCCGGGATCCAGCTGCCCGTCCCGGGTGAACCCCATCATCAGCTGCGGTGCGCCGAGCGGCAGGGTCAAATCCCGGTCGGTGTGCCACGTATGCCAGGTCTTGCCGTAGGTGCCCACCAGCTTGGTCATCAACGCCTTCTCCGCCACATCGGGCAGACCCGGGGCAATCAGCGCACCCGACTTCACCTCATGCACGTGACTGTGCCAGAGCGCCTTTTCCTGCGGCGGGAGCTTTTCGAACACTGCCGCACTGACGATGTATTCCACGCCCATGAGCTTGGCGTCGCTCACGCTCCCGTCGTAGATGACACACTGGATCACGTCGTCGTTCAGCACCGAACAGTAGTGGTGCGCTTCCATCTGCGCTTCCATCGCGCCGTTGTAGAAGTGGAATCCATCGAGATAGGCGTTCAGTGCCTCGACAGGGGGCCTGTCCTGGATCATCGCCGCACCTGCATCGAGTGCACGGGTCTTGGCGCTCTCACTTTTCCCCGGGGCTTCAACCGGTGAATCGGTCTGACCGCCGCCACATGCAGATACAGTCGATGCGAGGATCAAAGCGGCTGCGGCGACGAGGATGGGGCGGGTCATGACGGTCTCCTTCAGGCTGTTCACGGTGCGAGTTCGATCCAGGTCGGCGCATGGTCGCTGGCCTTTTCCTGCAGCCGCACCCAGCGGTCGACACCGGCTGCCTTCAGCCGTTTGGCCAGGACCGGGTTTAACAGAAGATGATCTATGCGCATGCCCCGATCACGCTCGGCGTGCTGGCGGAAATAGTCCCAGAAGGTGTAGATGCGACGCTGTGGATGCAGCTGCCGGAGGCTGTCGACCCAACCCTGCTTCAATAGTGATTCGAAGGCTTCACGGACGTCCGGATGGAACAGCGCATCGTCGCTGAAGCGCGCGGGGTCGAATACATCCTCTTCGGCTGGAATGACATTGAAGTCACCCAGCATCACCACCGGATGCGGCAGGTCCACCAGAGTGCGGGCATGCCTGGCCAGCCGCTTCATCCACTTCAACTTGTACTCGAACTTGGGCCCTGGTCGCGGATTGCCGTTGGGCAGGTACAGCGCTGCCACCACGATGCCGTGGACAGCGGCTTCCAGATACCGGCTCTGCGTATCGGTGCGATCGCCTGGCAGCCCGCGCCGGCTTTCCACCGGTACGGCACCGCGCGCAAGCAAGGCAACGCCGTTCCAGCGATGCTGTCCCTGCCACAGGGCCCCGTAGCCCGCTTCGTCCAGCGCCTGCGCCGGGAACGCATCATCCAGCGCCTTCAGCTCCTGCAGCGCCACGACGTCCGGCTTTTCCCTTTCCAGCCACGCCAGCAGATGCGGCAGGCGGGTGCCGATGCCGTTTACATTGAAGGTGGCGACTTTCAGGCGCTTGCTGCGTGCCATGACACTCCACGCCGATCAACTGATCACAGCCTGCCCGGACAGCCGTGGTCGGAACGCGACGGGAGAATGAACGGCGCGTGGCTGGTCCGGGACGGACTAGGTGCTCACGGTGAGTCCGACCTTCACCCGGTCCAGCACGGGCAGGCTGCGGAAACTGGCCACGAGGTTATTGTCGGCGAACAACCGGGTCGACAAGGTTTCATAGGATTCAAAGTCCGGCAGCAGGATGATGAGAATGAGCCCGCCATTGCCGGTGACGTGGTAACACTGCTGGACTTCCGGAACGGCGCGGAACTGTGCTTTGACCGCGCGCACCACAGCGGACTGGTCGTTGATCAGGTGCACCTCCACCACCACGGTCACCCGCGCCCCCACAGCCTTGGGGTCCACCACCGCGATGTTCTGCTCAATGACACCTGCCGCTTCCAGGGCAGCCACGCGCCGCTGCACGGCGGCCGGGGACAGGCTCACCTGTTCGGCGATCAGCCGCTGCGGCGTACGGTTGTCCCGCTGCAGAATGTCGAGAATGGCGCGGTCGAATTTGTCCATGGTGCAGTTCCTCGATTTCCCGCCCAGATTTAAAGATTTCACCCGCGAACGGGTGCGGATCTGCGAATTTCGCTGGCGGCGGCGAGCCTACCATTTCCCGTCATGAAGCCATCACTCGCCCCCTCCTTCTCCCACCCGGCCCTGCTCGCGGTAATGATCTCGCTGGTTGTCCAGAACATCGGTGCGAGCCATGCCAAACATCTGTTCGTCGTAATCGGTCCGGAGGCCACCAGCGCACTGCGAATTGGCCTTTCGGCACTGATTCTGGTGCTGATACGCCGCGCCTGGCGACACCGCCCTGACCACACGCAATGGCCGGCCGTAGCGGTGTACGGTCTGATGCTGGGCGGCATGAACATCCTCATCTACCAGGCGTTCGCGCGCATTCCCCTCGGGGTTGCGGTGGCCATTGAGATTCTGGGCCCGCTGGCCGTGGGCGCATTCGGCGCGCGAAGTGCGCTTGGGTTGATCTGGTCGGGCGTGGCGTTGGGCGGCTTGTTGCTGTTGCTGC
Source organism: Stenotrophomonas sp. 278 (assembly GCF_003935715.1). Lineage (GTDB taxonomy): Bacteria > Pseudomonadota > Gammaproteobacteria > Xanthomonadales > Xanthomonadaceae > Stenotrophomonas > Stenotrophomonas maltophilia_AH. The sequence goes on from NZ_RHPP01000036.1 coordinate 27,002, forward strand.
CCTTGGGAGACGCCACGGACAGCGCGTTGGATCCAACGGGTGTGGCCTGCGCCGCGGGGGCCGCCGTCGCGTGGGCGCTCTACATCATCACCGGCAAACGCGCCTCGCATCTGCAGGGTGTGGACGCGGTCTCGTGGGGCATGGTCGCCGCTGCCGCACTTGCCATACCGCTGGCCGTCGGGCCCGACCTGACATCTGTATTCACGCCGGGGATTGTGTTGGCCGGTCTGGCCGTGGCGGTGCTGTCCAGTGTGATTCCGTATGCACTGGAAATGTGGGCCATGCGACGGCTGTCGGTGTCCACAATGGGCGTACTGATAGCCACGGCTCCCGCCGTCAGTGCACTGATCGGCTGGTGGCTGCTGGGTGAGCAACTAAGTGCGCGGCAGTGGATGGCTGTGGCTTTGATCGTGGTTGCAGTAGGCGGGCACGGTTTGAGCGCAAGACCTGTGCGTCATCACGCCACTACGGCGGGTGATCGATCTGCTTGAGCACACGGCGCGGGCGCTCGCGCTGATACTTCCGGAAGTTCACCGGCATTGCGGGTGGCGGTGGCTCAGGCGGGTCCAGCAACGTGATCACGATGCGCCCATGGCTCGCTGCAATCCGCAACCGGACGCCGGGATGGAAACCCATGCGACTCAGCCATCGGCCACGCAGCACGATCATGGGCACGCACTGGTCGAGGTCATTCGCATCACGTGATGCACCGACGGTCGCCAGCACGCGCGCATCATCTGTCACCCGTACACCTTCTCCCTGCTGCCGCATCACAGCCTCTCTTTCCTGAGATTTCACATGCATCTGCGACGGTACCCGCAGATGAACTACAAAAACTCGCTCATGACGCCAATGACGCAAACCCCTGCACATCCTGCGCACCGCTACGGCTCCACAAACAAGGCTGGGGTGGCGTGATCGGCATCATTGTGCAGTCCGCCGCAGTTGCGCGCTGCCGGTCACCTGATACGCTGCGGCACATGGACTACCGTGATGTGAAAGGACTTCAGATGAAATCACCTGCACTGTTCCTGGCCCCATGGCTGATTACCGCCATGGTCGCCTCATCGATCTCCGCCCCGGCGGCCGCGCGGGATGTCGTGGCCGAGGACAGCGACGGCATTACCCTTGCGGTGATGCAAGGTAACCTCGACGCATTGGAACGCGTGGGCAAGACCAAGGGACCCGCCCGCCTCGCGGCGCGTGCCGGGTATTACCGGGTTCGCGGCGACCTGCAGCAGTCCGATAAATGGGCCGACACCTGCATCGCCGACCCTGCGGTGAAGGCTGTGCCGACTCAGGGCGTGATGTATCTCTGTCGCAGCCTGCGAGCCGGCAACCGCCTGCTCGCCGGAGATGTGGCAGGGTGGGCGAAGGAGATGCTGCTGGTGCGGGACATCTTCCGGAAACACATCGCTCCGACGTTGCCTCCGGGCGACGACGTGGAGACGCTGAGCCGGCCGGCCTTCGAGCGATTCCTGACCGTTCCGGAGTCGGGAGTTCTGGCAGAGCCCGTCGCCGCTGGCACGCGCTTCCCGGTCTCCGATCGCGCGGGGGTTCCTGTGATTGCCGGGAAACTGGAAGGCGGTACCGACGGCAGGAAGCGCAACATTGATACCGACTTCATCGTCGACACAGGCGCATCGCGCTCCCACATCAGCCGCAAGGCCGCGCAGGCCATGGGCCTGAGCGTTACGGACGGCTTCGGGTATGACACCACCAAGCCGGACCATCCGGTCCTGATCGGTCTGGCCGCTCCTGTGGACGTCCGGCTGGGCGATGTTCTGCTGCGCGACGTTTCCTTCACCGTGACCGATGACGTTCCGTTCGTCATCCTCGGACTCGACCTGCTTCAGCGGTTGGGCCCGTTTGTGCTGAAAGATGGGCACCTGGAAACCCTTGCCAGCGTTCCGCGGACGGTCTGCCAGCAGCCCGCCTCGTTTACCTCTTCGCTGTGGGGCACCCAGAACTCGCTGCGCGTGCCAATGCGCATTGGCAAGCGCGATGAACTGGTCCTGCTGGATACCGGTACCGACCTGCCACTGGAGATGTCGGGCGTGAGCCTTGCGGACTATCCCAAGAGCGCCCTGGTCGAGAAGCAACGACTCACCATGCACGGCGTCAACCAGGTCACCTATGCAGAGGCGACCGCACCGGTCACCTTCAACGGTGCCACGGTCAACGTACCCACCCAACTGGTTGACCAGCCGGGCATGGTGTACCCGATCTCCTGGAAGCTGGGTTACGGTCTGCGTCGGCAGTTCGACTTCTATGTCGACGTGGGCGGCGGACGCGGCTGCCTGCACAGCAAGCGGCAGGTGCCCGAGGAAACCGCGTTGTTCAAGGCGCTGAACGAAGAGATCGAACGTGAAGCTGACAAGGCAGCGGCTGCGGCTGATGCGGCCGTTGAAGCAGCGTCGCGCGCTCACCCGTAGAGCCGGGCTTGCCCGGCTGCTGTTGCCGCGAACAACCAAACGCCTCCCGGGCCCGCCTGAACGGACCTAACGACGGAAGCGAAGTACGTCCGCAGATGGTGGAACCTTCCGCCCCTCCATCGGCTCAATCCGATCGACCGAATCCGCGTACTTGATGCGCGCATCGTGCATGTCGTAATCAAGCTGCATCTGGAACCAGAACTGATACGTAGTGCGGAAGTAGCGCCCAAGCCGCATGGCGGTCTCAGCACTGACACCCTTGCGGCCCGCAATGATGTCCGCGACAAGCGCGGGCGACACCCTGAGATCCGTTGCCAGCTCATCGATCGAGATGCCCATCGGCACCATGTACTTCTCTACCAGGAACGTGCCTGGACGCACCGGCAACAACGATGTGACGTTGCTCATTCCGTTTCACCGCTCATCGAGGGTGCCTCTTCGATCAAAGCACGCAGTGTATCGACGGGAACGGACGCGTTCTCACTGGTTTTTCATGTGAACGGCCCGCACCGAAACCAGCGTAGCGTTATCGTCGAAGGAAAACGTCGCCCGGATGGTTCTGGGGTCCACATCGAACATCGCCCTACCCCTGTCGTATCTGACCACAAGCTGGCCTGGGGTATCGTCATGGATCGATACACCCCTCAGCCCCTCGAACGCCCGCAACACCACTTCCTTGCGGGTACCAACAGGAAAGCGTGCGATCAGCATGTCACCCACGTCGATCTTGTCGAACCCGGTGGGCTTGCCCGAGGCCACGACTTCATCCAGCAGTTCCCGTGCCTGCTGTCTTTCCCCTCTCTGCTGTCGTGCCTCTGGGCTGAAGATATCGACGTAGATCCATCCAGCGACGACGCAGACGAACAAGGCCAACCACATCGCACTGAATTTCGTATCCATTCTTTGCATCCGGAACTCCCTGCGTTGATGAATCATGGGGACACGAGAGGATCCCGAGGCTCCATCTCGAACGTCACACGGCTGGCACAGGTTGGCGCGTTTCGATCATCCACCGTAATCGACAGGAAGAGCAAGTCGCCGGATGCAACAGTCTTATGAACAGTAATGCGGCGATCATCTCCCGAGGTCGGCGTGTACAGTTGGAAGCCCTCCGCCAGTAGCGGATGGGTAACGGCGTCCAAGCTCAAGCAAGCGTCCACCGGGACCAGCGTCAATGCAATCCGATGGCTGTCCTGGGTGGCAACGGGCTTCCAAACTGCCCAGGCGTACGACCCTGCACCAATCGCACCCTGCACCCCTCGGCGTCGGGCAGACGCATCGGGGGGCAAATCGATTGCCAGCACCTTCTGAACCTGATCAACAGAAAAGTCGTGTTGGGATTTCAGTGCGTTCGCAAGATCGTGCACCTGCTCCACTACACTGCTTACGGTGAGCTCCGGCCCCTTAGCCAGCGCGGGGTAGTCACCCAGGTCCGGCACGGTCGCGGAATGAGTAGGGATTGAAGCATCTGAGAACGCAGCTGCCTGATCCTGCGCAGCCCGCATATCGGTCACCATCGCATCCTGCATGTTGTTCTCCTGATGGCCAGGTGCCGGCTTGGCACAGGCAGACAGCGCGAGGATGAGCGCTGACCCGATGGCCACGTAGCGTGGGTTGCGGCCCCTCTTACTGCTTCTCATCGACAAGCATCCTCCGCGATTTTTCAGATCGAGTTGCTCACCCGAGCGATTCATCACTTGGTTCCAGCTCGAGCATAACGACCCGGGCGCAAGTCGGGGCATCACGGCGGTCAACAGTAGCGGCCACATACAGCGTCAACCCTGAATCGACCAACTTGTCGAACGTAATCCGGCGATCATCACCGTACGTCGGCACATACATCCTGAAGCCATCAGCAAGCAACGGCTTGCTCAGAGCATCGAAGCTCAGGCACGCCTCAGCTGGACTGAGCACCAACTGTACAGAGTGGCCAGCAGCGGAAGGCGACCTCTTCCATACCGCCCATTCGTAAGTGCTGCTTCCAACCTTGCCCGACACACCGCGCCTACGATCTTCAGCGTCGGAGGGCAACGCGAATCCGAGAACTCGCGCCACATTCTCTGGATCGGCGTCGGCATAGGTGCGCAGGTCTTTGGCAAGGCCGTGAACCTGTGCAACGAGCTCGGCCAAGCTCAGCTCCGGTCCGGGCTTGAGCGCCGGGAAGCCCTTCCACTCAGAAGGCGTGCTCGCCCCTTCCGGCACAAGGGAATCCGAAATCGCGGCAGCCTTGTCCTGTTCACGCCGGATCTCAGCGGATACTGCGTCCTGCAAAGCTTCTTCCTTCTTGTTCTTTGATGGCTGGGCGCAAGCGGAGACCGCAAGCGCTACCACGCCGACCAGCACTGCGACGGGGATATGGCATCCATTGCGAAGCATGTCCATTAACTACTCGCTGGGAGGAGATGCCTGGAAGGGTAGCCTATGGGTCGGCGTTGAGACAGGTTGGTAATTTGACGAGCTCAACCATGATCGGACGCATTGCAGTCATCCACCCAGAGGCCACTCAACGGACTGTTCCCGGCAGCCTTGAGGGGACTGTCAGGAATTTTGTGTTCGGGCATAACATGTTGAAAAGGATCATGTATGCCACCCAAGAAGAAGACCGCCAAGGCCGCTGCCCGTCAGCTGCCCACCCTGCCTGCCGAGCTCGTTGAGCAGCTCGCCAACGGAGCTACGACCGCTGGCGAGATCCTGGACATCACCACAGCCCTGAAGAAGGCCTTGATTGAGCGGGCACTGAAGGGGGAACTGGGCCATCACCTGGGGTACCCGCCCGGAAGTGAGCGACCGGAATCGACCGGCAACCAGAGAAACGGAACGTCCAGCAAGACCGTGCTGACTGAGGACGGCCCCCTGCGACTGGACGTTCCGCGGGACCGGGACGGTAGCTTCCAGCCCATTCTGATTCCGAAGCACGAGCGGCGCTTTACTGGCTTTGACGACAAGATCGTGGCCATGTACGCGCGCGGGATGAGTGTTCGCGACATTCGTGCGTTCCTGTCTGAGCA
>NZ_RHPP01000037.1 GCF_003935715.1 Stenotrophomonas sp. 278
GCCACCCGGCGGCGGACCGGCGCGGCACCGGAGCGCGCCAGGGTCTGGGTCAGTTCCAGCGCATGCTCGAATGCCTGGCGCACCGAGTCGGCCGAGTACAGCAACACCCCGGGTAGCCCCAGCTGCTCGGCGTGGTCGATGGCCATGCCGGTACCCACGATCACTTCGATGCCGTTGGCGCGCAGGTCGGCGATGCAGTCACGTGCATCCTCGCGGGTGACAAAACGGCGGTGTTCGATATCCAGCCCGAAGCTGTGCTGGAAACTGCCAAAGGTGGGCACGTCGGTGGCATGGGTGACCAGCCCGATCCGTGAGGCGATACGCCGTGCGCGCGCCAGCGCTTCCATCAGATCGAAGCCATTGGCCTGGATCGGCACCAGCGGCACGTCCAGCCGGCTGCGCAGGTAGGCCGCGTTCGAGCCACCGGCAATCACCACATCGCAGTGCTCGCGCCGCAACCGCTGGCCGATCACGTCCACCGCTTCCTCAAAGCCGAGGTTGATCGGCACAATCCGGGCGCGGCGGTCGAACTCGGGAATCACGTCTCCCAGCAGGCCGGTGAGTCGGGACACACTGACGGTCCAGATCACCGGCAGGTAGCCCGGGTCAGGGTCAGGCAGCCGATGGCGAGGCAGGTGCAGCGACATGATGATCCGCGACGTTTCAGTGGTGCTCATGTTACACCGCGTTGCATGTTTCATGATGAAACGCGAGATGAAACGTTTGATGTCAATAAAATCAACGGCTTGGGTATTGGCATGCCCCTTGCGCCCACCCGTCAGTTACCCACGATGGACAGCCGAATGACCGCTTCTGTTTCCTCCGCCGGCGCGCGCTTCCGCGTCGCCCTGGCCGCCGAGTCCCCGCTGCAGGTGATCGGTGCGATCAATGCCAACCATGCGCTGCTGGCGCAGCGCGCCGGCTACCGCGCCCTCTATCTGTCCGGTGGCGGCGTCGCCGCCGGCTCGCTGGGACTGCCGGACCTGGGCATCAATACGCTGGAAGATGTCCTGATCGACGTGCGCCGGATCACCGACGTGTGCGACCTGCCGCTGATGGTCGACATCGACACCGGCTTCGGGCCCAGCGCGTTCAACATCGCCCGCACGGTCAAGTCGTTGATCAAGGCAGGGGCCGCCGCCTGTCACATCGAAGACCAGGTGGGGGCCAAGCGCTGCGGTCACCGGCCCGGCAAGGAAATCGTCTCGCAGGGCGAGATGGTCGACCGCGTCAAAGCCGCCGCCGATGCCAAAACCGATCCCGACTTCTTCCTGATCGCCCGTACCGACGCCATCCAGGTGGACGGGGTGGATGCGGCCATCGAACGCGCCATCGCCTGCGTCGAAGCCGGTGCAGACGGCATCTTCGCCGAGGCCGCCTACGATCTGGACACCTATCGCCGCTTCGTCGATGCGGTCAAGGTGCCGGTGCTGGCCAACATCACGGAGTTCGGCAAGACCCCGCTGTTCAGCCGCGACGAACTTGCGTCGGCCGGCGTGGCCATCCAGCTGTTCCCGTTGTCCGCCTTCCGTGCTGCCAACAAGGCGGCCGAGAATGTGTATGCGACCATCCGTCGCGATGGCCACCAGCGCAACGTGGTCGATACCATGCAGACGCGCGAGGAACTCTACGACCGTATCGGCTACCACGCGTTCGAGCAGCAACTCGACGCGCTGTTTGCCGCCAAGAAGTAACGCTGAACCATTGTTTTCTGGAGGGATCATGAGCGAAGCAACCACCGCCCCCGGCTTCAAGCCGAAGAAGTCCGTCGCCCTGTCCGGCACCGCCGCCGGCAATACCGCGCTGTGCACCGTCGGCCGCAGCGGCAACGACCTGCACTACCGTGGCTACGACATCCTGGACCTGGCCAACACCAGTGAGTTCGAGGAAATCGCCCATCTGCTGGTACACGGCAAGCTGCCGACCCGCGCCGAACTGACCGCCTACAAGGCCAAGTTGAAGTCGCTGCGCGGCATTCCCGCTGCAGTCAAGGCTGCGCTGGAAGAGCTGCCGCCGTCGGCGCACCCAATGGATGTCATGCGCACCGGTGTTTCCGTGCTGGGCTGCGTGTCGCCGGAAAAGGACGACCACAACCATCCGGGTGCACGCGACATCGCCGACAAGCTGATGGCCTGTCTGGGCTCGATGCTGCTGTACTGGTACCACTGGAGCCACAACGGCCGGGCCATCGACGTGGAAACCGACGATGACTCCATCGGCGGCCACTTCCTGCACCTGCTGCACGGCGAAAAGCCACAGGACTCGTGGGTGCGCGCCATGCACACCTCGCTGATCCTGTACGCCGAACATGAGTTCAACGCCTCCACCTTCACCTGTCGCGTCATTGCGGGTACCGGAAGCGACATGTACAGCTGCATTGCCGGCGGTATCGGCGCGCTGCGCGGTCCCAAGCACGGCGGTGCCAACGAAGTGGCCTTCGAGGTGCAGAAGCGCTACGACAGCCCGGACGATGCCGAGGCTGACATCAAGGCCCGCGTGGAACGCAAGGAAGTGGTGATCGGTTTCGGCCATCCGGTGTACACCGTCAGCGACCCGCGCAACAAGGTGATCAAGGACGTTGCCCGTGAGCTGTCGGCCGAGCAGGGCAATCTGAAGATGTACGACATCGCCGAGCGCCTGGAGTCGGTGATGTGGGACATCAAGAAAATGTTCCCGAACCTCGACTGGTTCAGCGCGGTCAGCTACCACATGATGGGTGTGCCTACCGCGATGTTCACCCCGCTGTTCGTCATCGCCCGCACCTCCGGCTGGAGCGCGCACGTCATCGAACAGCGCATCGACGGCAAGATCATCCGCCCCAGCGCCAACTACACCGGCCCGGAAGACCAGGTCTTCGTGCCGCTGTCCGAGCGTCAGTAACGCCATGGAAGGGGCGGCGATACGTCGCCCCTCGCATCGGCCCGCCAACGATCACCGGTAGCGCCGGCCGTTGGCCGGCCCACGCAATCCAAGCCCCGGCCCGCCAATTCGCAGCTATCGCCAGCCATGAATACTGATTTCCGCAAGACCCTTCCCGGCACGTCGCTGGACTATTTCGATGCCCGTGCCGCCGTCGACGCGATCGCGCCGGGAGCTTATGCCACGCTGCCCTATGTATCGCGCGTGCTGGCCGAAAACCTGGTGCGCCGCTGCGACCCGGCCACCCTCACTGCGTCACTTACCCAGCTGATCGAGCGCCGCCAGGACCTGGATTTCCCCTGGTTCCCCGCGCGCGTGGTCTGCCACGACATTCTGGGCCAGACCGCACTGGTCGACCTGGCCGGCCTGCGCGACGCCATCGCCGACGGCGGCGGCGACCCGGCCAAGGTCAATCCGGTGGTGCCGGTGCAGCTGATCGTCGACCATTCGCTGGCGGTTGAGTGCGGCGGCTACGACCCGCAGGCGTTCGAGAAGAACCGCGCGATCGAGGATCGTCGCAATGAAGACCGTTTCCACTTCATCGACTGGACCAAGCTCGCCTTCCAGAACGTGGACGTGATTCCGCCGGGCAACGGCATCATGCACCAGATCAATCTGGAGAAGATGTCGCCGGTGATCTACGTGAAGGACGGCGTGGCATTTCCCGACACCTGCGTCGGCACCGACAGCCATACCCCGCACGTGGATGCGCTGGGTGTGATAGCCATCGGCGTAGGCGGTCTTGAGGCCGAAAACGTGATGCTCGGCCGTGCGTCGTGGATGCGCCTTCCGGACATCGTCGGCGTGGAGCTGACCGGCAAGCCGCAGCCCGGCATCACCGCCACCGACGTGGTGCTGGCCCTCACCGAATTTTTGCGCGCCGAACGCGTGGTGGGGGCGTGGCTGGAGTTCTTCGGCGAAGGTGCCGCCGCGCTGACCATCGGCGACCGCGCCACCATTTCCAACATGTGCCCCGAATACGGCGCAACGGCGGCGATGTTCTACATCGACAGCCAGACCACCGACTACCTGCGCCTGACCGGGCGCGAGGAAGCCCAGGTGGCGCTGGTGGAGACCTACGCCCGCGCCACCGGCCTGTGGGCCGATGACCTGGTCACCGCGCAGTATCCGCGCGTGCTGCGTTTCGACCTCTCCAGCGTGGTCCGCAACATGGCCGGCCCGAGCAACCCGCACCGTCGCCTGCCCGTATCTGCCCTGGTTGAACGGGGTATCGCCGACGCCGCCAAGCTGGAAGCGGGCAGGGCCGAGCAGGCCCAGGGCCTGATGCCGGACGGCGCGGTGATCATCGCCGCCATTACCAGCTGCACCAACACCTCCAACCCGCGCAACGTGATCGCTGCCGGCCTGCTGGCACGCAAGGCCAACGAGCGCGGCCTGCTGCGCAAGCCGTGGGTGAAATCCTCGCTGGCACCAGGCTCCAAGGCCGTGCAGCTGTACCTGCAGGAAGCCGGATTGTTGCCGGACCTGGAAAAGCTGGGCTTTGGCATCGTCGCGTTTGCCTGCACCACCTGCAACGGCATGAGTGGCGCGCTGGATCCGTCGATCCAGCAGGAAATCATTGACCGCGACCTGTACGCCACCGCAGTACTTTCGGGCAACCGCAACTTCGACGGGCGCATCCACCCGTATGCCAAGCAGGCGTTCCTGGCCTCGCCGCCGCTGGTGATCGCCTATGCCATCGCCGGCACCGTGCGCTTCGACATTGAAAAGGATGTGCTGGGCCTGGATGCGCAGGGCAACGAGGTGCGCCTGAAGGACATCTGGCCGACCGATGCCGAGATCGACGCCGTCGTGAAGGCGGCGGTGAAGCCGGAGCAGTTCCGCAGCGTCTACAACCCGATGTTCAACATCCGCGTGGAACACGCCGCGCCCACCGTCAGCCCGCTGTACGACTGGCGTCCGCAGAGCACCTACATCCGCCGCCCGCCCTATTGGGAAGGTGCGCTGGCAGGCGAACGCACCCTGGCAGGCATGCGTGCGCTGGCCGTGCTGCCGGACAACATCACCACCGACCACCTGTCGCCGTCCAACGCGATTCTGGCCTCCAGTGCCGCCGGTGAGTACCTCGCAAAAATGGGCCTGCCCGAAGAGGACTTCAATTCCTACGCCACCCATCGCGGCGACCACCTCACCGCGCAGCGCGCCACCTTCGCCAACCCCAAGCTGTTCAACGAAATGGTCCGCAACGAGGACGGCAGCGTGAAGCAGGGCTCGCTGGCCCGGGTCGAGCCGGAAGGCAAGGTCATGCGCATGTGGGAGGCGATTGAAACCTACATGGAGCGCAAGCAGCCGCTGATCATCATTGCGGGTGCGGATTATGGGCAGGGCAGTTCGCGCGACTGGGCGGCCAAGGGCGTGCGCCTGGCCGGCGTCGAGGCCATCGTCGCGGAGGGCTTCGAGCGCATCCACCGCACCAACCTGATCGGCATGGGTGTGCTGCCGCTGGAGTTCAAGCCGGGCACCACCCGTCTGACCCTGGGCATCGACGGCACCGAGACCTTCGACGTGGTCGGTGCACGCACCCCGCGTGCAGACCTCAGCCTGGTCATCCACCGTCGCGATGGTCAGGACCTCGTTGTACCGGTCACCTGCCGTCTGGACAGCGACGAGGAAGTGGCCATTTACGAAGCCGGCGGCGTCCTCCAGCGCTTCGCCCAGGACTTCCTGGAATCCACCCAGGCCGCCTGACCCAACCCCCGTAGAGCCACGCCCTGCGTGGCTTTCCCGGACAAGGCCAACGCTCGCCCCCCAATCATGAACCCCGAAACCTTGCACCCAGCCCCTTGACGGCGCACCATCAATGGCAATTATTGCCATTCCGAGGTTCCCCCATGGCCACCATGAACATCTCCCTCAGCGACCCGCTCAAGCAGTTCGTCGACGAAGAAGTCAGCGAAGGTGGCTATTCGAGCACCTCCGACTACGTGCGCGACCTGATCCGGCAGCGCCAGCGGCGCAAGGCCGAAGACCTGCTGAGGCAACTCATCGCCGAAGGTCTGGCCTCTGGGCCGGCCAAGCCGTTGGAGCCAGATCACTTTGATCGCATGCGGGAACGTGCTCGGCAGCGGGCGAAGGAATGAAGCATGCGCGCTGGCATGACCGGGCTCTGCAGGATGCCGATGAGGCAGCCGAGTGGTATGCAGGGCAAGGAGGAGAGTCGCTGGAATTGGCCTTAATTGACGCATTGCAAGCAGCCGTAAGCCTCCTGGAGGTGACGCCCGGTGCAGGCTCGCCCCGGCATGACGGTCTTATGGAAGGTCTCGCCGCGCCGCTCCGGTTCATGCCCATCCGCCGGTTCGACGACTATCTCATCTATTACATCGAGCTTCCCACGCATCTGCAGGTGCTGCGCGTCTGGAACGCGCGCCGTGGCCTGTATGCCTTACTGGAGTCGTAATGAGCTATCTACCCCAACTCCGCATTCCCGCCACCTACATGCGCGGCGGCACCAGCAAAGGCGTGTTCTTCCGCCTGCAGGACCTGCCCGTTGCCGCCCAGGTGCCGGGCCCTGCGCGTGATGCGCTGCTGATGCGCGTGATCGGCTCGCCCGACCCCTACAGCAAGCACACCGACGGCATGGGCGGCGCGACGTCCAGCACCAGCAAGTGCGTGATCATCTCCGGCGCATCGGTACCCGATCACGATGTCGACTATCTGTACGGCCAGGTCTCCATCGACACCGCCTTCGTGGACTGGAGCGGCAACTGCGGCAATCTCAGCACTGCCGTGGGGCCATTCGCGATCAGCAACGGCTTCATTGACCCGGCGCGGATTCCGCACAACGGCACCTGCACCGTGCGCATCTGGCAGGCCAACATCGGCAAGACCATCCTTGCGCATGTGCCGATTGTCGATGGCCAGGTGCAGGAAGACGGTGACTTCGAGCTGGATGGGGTGACCTTCCCGGCCGCCGAGATAGCGCTGGAGTTCATCGACCCGTCCGACGACGCCGATGGCGGCACCATGTTCCCCACCGGCAACCTGACCGACACGCTGGACGTGCCTGGGGTGGGCAGCTTCACGGTGACCATGATCACCGCCGGCATTCCCACCATCTTCCTCAACGCCGCCGACCTGGGCTACACCGGCACCGAGCTGCAGCCGGCCATCAATGAGGACAAGGGCGCGCTGGCCCGCTTCGAGGCGATCCGCGCGCACGGCGCGGTGCGCATGGGTCTGATCGAACATATTGATCAGGCGGCCACCCGCCAGCACACACCCAAGGTCGCCTTCGTCGCCCCGGCGCAGGACTACGTGTCCTCCAGCGGCAAGCAGATCAAGGCGGGCGACATCGATCTGCACGCGCGTGCGCTTTCGATGGGCAAGCTGCACCACGCCATGATGGGCACCGCAGCGGTGGCCATCGGGACCGCCGCTGCCATCCCGGGCACCCTGGTCAATCTGGCCGCCGGTGGCGGCACCCGTGACGCGGTGACCTTTGGGCATCCCTCCGGCACCCTGCGGGTTGGGGCGCAGGCGGCCCAGGTGGAGGGCGAGTGGGTGGTCACCAAGGCGCTGATGAGCCGCAGCGCCCGCGTGCTGATGGAAGGCGCGGTGCGGGTGCCGGCGGGGGCCTTGTAACGCGCACAGGATCATGGCTTTGACACGCATGGCGTGTCACTACGATCCTTGGTCGCCCGGGTTGGGGGGCGCCCGGGTTTGGTTGGCCAGGCGACCCGTAGGGACGCGCCATGCGCGTCCTTGGGTGCTCCGGATCACCACCGTATACTGGTGGCATCGTTCAGGGAGTGACGTCATGGTCGGGCAGGGCAAGTGGAAAGGAATCATCGCGCTGGCGCTCGCCGCCGGCCTGGCGTTCGGCATCAGCGGCTGCAAACGCAACGAAAGTGGCCAGCTGCCCGAGGCCTCCGGCAAGCCGATCGCGGCCAAAGCCGAGGCGGTCACTGAGTTCACCCTGCTGCGTGCCTACCCTGACCAGAAGGGCGATGGACTGTCGCTGGCGCTGGAATTCTCGCGCCCGCTGGTCGGTACCCAGGACTTCGACAAGCTCGTCCGCTTCGAAGAGAAGGTCGGCACGGAGGACAGCAGCTGGACGCTCTCCGACGACGGCACCACGCTGCGCTACCCGTTCGTGGAAGCGGCCAAGGACTACACCCTGGTCGTGTCGCCCGATCTGCTGGCCGCCGATGGCAGCCGCATCGGCAAGGAACTGAAGCAGAAGGTGTTCACCGGCGAACTCAAGCCGGCGGCCGGCTTCGCCTCCCAGGGCAGCGTGCTGCCGGCACGCGACAGCCGCGGCTTGCCGGTGGTCTCGGTCAATGTGCCCGAGGTGGACGTGGAGTTCCTCCGCGTACGCGAAAAGCAGCTGCCCCAGTTCTTCAGCCAGTACCAGCGCGGTGGCCGTCGTGGCAGCTGGGAGCTGGACAGCGAGTACGGGGACAAGACCCCGATGTCGCAGCTGGCCGAGCCGGTCTATGTGAACCGCTTCGTGATCGGCGGCAAGCAGAACGAGCGCGTGCTCACCTACCTGCCCACCCAGGACATCAAGGAACTGCAGGAGCCGGGCCTGTACTTCGCGGTGATGAAGCGCACCGGTTCGTTCGACAGCGAGTTTGACACCGCCTTCTTCACCGTCAGCGACATCGGCCTGCACACGCGCGCTTACAAAGACACCCTGTTCGTCCATACCGCTTCATTGCAGAGCGGCGCGTCACTGAAGAAGATCGATCTGCGCATTCTCGATGCCAAGGGCGAGGTGGTGCTCAGGGGCAGCACCGACGGCAACGGCAACGCACTGCTCAGGTACACCCTGGATGCCGGCCACGTGCTGATCGCCAGCAGCGGCGCGGACACGACCTTCCTGCCGTTCAACCAGCCGGCGCTCGACCTGAGTGAGTTCGCCGTGGCGGGCCGTGACAATGCCTGGTTCGACGTGTTCGCCTGGTCGGGGCGTGATCTTTACCGTCCCGGGGAAACGGTGCGCGTATCCGCGCTTCTGCGCGACAACGACGGCAAGCCGGTCAAGCCCCAGCCGGTCTATCTGCGGCTGAAGCAGCCGGACGGCAAGACCTTCCGTGAAACCCGCCTGCAACCCGGCGAGCAGGGTTACCTGAGCTTCGAGCAGACCATCCCGGTCGATGCCCCCACCGGCCGTTGGCAGGTGGAGTTCCGCAGCAATCCGGCCAGCAAGGAAGCCATCCAGGGCATGACCCTGCGCATCGAGGAGTTCCTGCCCGAGCGCATGAAGCTGGACCTGGACAGTCCGCAGAAGACCCTCAAGCCCGGCGAACCGCTCAAGCTGCAGGCCGACGCGGCCTATCTGTACGGTGCGCCGGCCGACGGCAACCGCTTCACCGCGCGTCTGGCGGTGGCCGCCGAGATGTCCCCGGTCGAATCGCTGCCGGGTTACTTCTTCGGCGACCCCACGCTTGAACTGCCGCGCGACGCGCGCGACGTGATCGACACCGAATTCCCGGCCGACGGCAAGCTGCGCCAGGACGTAGCGCTGCCCGGCGAGGTCAAGGCCACCGCACCGGTCGCACTCGTGGTGTCCGGCAGCGTTTACGAGACCGGTGGCCGCACCGTCAGCCGCACCTTGAAGCGGGTCATGTGGCCGGCCCCGGTGCTGGTCGGCGTGCGCCCGCTTTTCGATCCCGATGACGGGGCCGACGCCAACAGCAACGCCCGCTTTGAGATCATGCGCGTGGATGCGGCGGGCAAGGCCCACCCGGCCAAGGGCCTGAAAGTGACCCTGGTGCGCGAGCTGCGCGATTACCACTGGACCTTCAACGAAAACCGCTGGGACTACGACTTCACCCGCCGCTTCGAGAACAAGGAAACCCGCACCCTCGATGCAGGTACGGCGGCCGTCGGCATCGACTTCCCGGTGGAGTGGGGCGAGTACCGCCTGGAGGTGTTAGACCCCGGCACCGGACTGACCAGCCGGTATCCCTTCCATGCGGGCTGGAGCTGGAACGATGACAATCGCGGTCTGGATGCCCGCCCTGACAAGGTCAAGCTGAGCCTGGACAAGACCGGCTACAAGGCCGGCGATACCGTGCGCGTCACCGTCACCCCGCCGCATGCCGGCAAGGGCGTGATCATGGTCGAGAGCGACAAGATGCTCTACGTGCAGGAGATCGACGCCAAGCCGGGCAGCACATTCGACCTGCCGGTCACCGCCGAGTGGGAACGCCACGACGTCTACATCACCGCGCTGGTGTTCCGCGGCGGCAGTGCGCCCAGCAAGATCACCCCGGCGCGTGCCGTGGGCGTGGTGCACGTGCCGATGGACCGCAAGGCGCGCAGCGTGGCCGTGGGCCTGTCGGCACCGAAGCAGATGCGCCCCGAGCAGACCCTGCCGGTGACGGTGAGCGCGCCGCAGCTGGCCGGCAAGGTGGCGCATGTCACCGTATCGGCGGTGGATGTGGGCATCCTCAACATCACCCGCTTCCCGGTGCCGGATCCGGCGGCGCACTTCTTCGCGCAGCGCCGGCTGGGCGTGGATGCCTATGACATCTACAGCCGCGTGATTGAAAGTTTCGACGGCAGCAGTGGCAAGCTCAAGTTCGGTGGCGACATGGCCCTGGCCGCGCTGCCACAGGCCAAACGTCCCACCGCCCGCGTGCAGACCGTGGACCTGTTTGCCGGTCCGGTGAAGCTCGACGCCAAGGGCAATGCCCGGGTCAATCTCAAGGTGCCCGATTTCAACGGCACCCTGCGTGTTTCCGCAGTGGTGTATTCGGACGACCAGTACGGCAAGCGGGACATGGAAACGGTGGTGCGTGCGCCGATCCTGGCCGAAGCCAGCATGCCGCGCGTGCTGGCCCCGGGCGACCGCAGCACGGTCACACTGGACGTGCAGAATTTCACCGGCAAGCCGGGTGAGTTCAAAGTGCAGGTTGAAGGTGTCGGCCCGATCACGCTGGGCGAGGGCAACCGCACGCTGAAGTTGAACGCCGACGCCAAGCAGACCCTGAGTTTCCCGCTGGGTGCGCGCGAAGGCTACACCGTCGCCCAGGTGCGCGTACGGGTGGACGGCAACGGCTTCAAGGTGGACCGCCGCTACGACCTGCCGGTGCGCGCCGCCTGGCCGCAGGTACTGCGCGCGCAGACCCGTACGCTCGACCCGCTGGCGGCGGTCAGCATGGACGCCGCGCTGGCCGACGGCCTGATGCAGGATTCGGTGAGTGCCCGCATGCTGGTCAGTGCCTTGCCGCCGATTCCATTCGCCAGTGCGCTGGAAGGAGCCTTGCGCTATCCGTACGGCTGTGCCGAGCAGACCACCAGCAAGGGCTACGCCGCACTGATGCTGGATGAAGCCACCGCCACCCTGCTCGGGGCCGGTGGTCTGGATGCCAGGCAGCGCCGCGAACGCATGGAGGGCGCGTTCGGCCGGTTGGCCTCGATGCAGGTCGCCAATGGCAACTTCTCGATGTGGGGCGACGACGGTTACGTCAATCCAGCGCTCACCCCTTACATCGCCGAGTTCCTGCTCGACGCCAAGGACGCCGGCTTCGCCGTGCCCGATGCGGTGCTGCAGAAGGCACTGAACCGCCTCAGCGAGGACCTGCTGGCCGGTGGTAACCAGTTCTACGGCGAAGACCGTCGCGAGAACCTCAAATTCGCCAACCAGGCGTATTCGGGCTACGTGCTGGCTCGGGTCAACCGCGCCCCGCTGGGTACCCTGCGGGCGCTGTACGACAACGAACGCAGCAAGGCGATTACCGGTCTGTCGCTGGTGCATCTGGGCATCGCCTTGTCGCTGCAGGGCGACCATAAACGCGGCGACGCCGCCATCGCCGCCGGCTTTGCCAAGCCCAGCAGTGAGCGCCCGCAGTACTTCGGTGACTACGGCAGCGCGGTGCGCGACGACGCCCTGATGATCGCGCTGCTGCATGAGCGCAAGCTGGCCAAGCCGGCCTACGATGCCCGTGCGGTGGACCTGGGCCGTGCCCTGGATGCGCGCCGCAACAACGGCTGGATGTGGCTCAGCACCCAGGAGCAGGTGGCACTGGCACGGCTGGGCAAGGCGCTGGCCGCCAACCAGAAGAAGCAGGTCTCGGGCGAGCTGGCCATTGGCGGAGAGGTGGAAGCGATCGCCGCGCGCCGTCTGTTTGGTCGCGGGTTCGACTACGCCGCGCTGGCCAAGGGCGTGCGCTTCACCCCGCAGGGCGAGCCGCCGATGTTCGCCAGCCTGGAGGTGGCCGGCATTCCGCGCACCGCGCCGGAGCCGGACAGCCGCCACCTGGGCGTGGAGCGCAGCTGGTACACCACCGACGGCAAGCCGTGGAGCCCGCGTCCGCTGAAGGAAGGCGAAACCCTGATCGTGCGGGTCAACATCACTCCCAACCTGGACATGCCCGACGCGCTGCTGACCGACCTGCTGCCGGCCGGCCTGGAAATCGAGAATCTCAATCTGGGCGATGCCAAGCAATGGGCGGACGTGGTGGTGGACGGGCTGCGCATCAACGAACGCGGTGAAGCGGCCACCCTGCGCCACGAGGAGTTCCGCGACGACCGCTACGTGGCAGCGCTGAAGCTGTCGCGTGGCAGCACGGCCAAGGTGTTCTACCTGGTGCGCGCGGTCACCCCGGGCACCTACACCGTGCCGCCGCCGCTGGTGGAGGACATGTACCGTCCCGACCTGCGCGGAGTGGGCCGCAGCAATCCGACCACGATCACCGTGGTGGAGCCCTGATTGAGCCGGAACCGCTGGCTGTGGCGGGGCCTGCGCTGGGGCACCGCCACCTTGCTGGCGGTGCTGCTGGTGCTGGACCTGGCGTTCCCGCCGCCGCTGCCGAAGCAGCGCGATACCAGCACCCTGGTGGTGGCGCGCGACGGGACCCCGTTGCGCGCCTTTGCCGACGCCGATGGCGTGTGGCGCTATCCGGCCTCCATCCAAAGCGTCTCGCCGCTCTACCTGCAGGCGCTGCTGAACTACGAAGACCGTTGGTTCCGGCGGCATCCGGGGGTCAACCCCTGGGCACTGCTGCGCGCCGGCAAGCAGTGGCTGGGCAGTGGCCGCATCGTATCCGGTGGCTCCACGCTGACCATGCAGGTCGCGCGCATTCTCGACCCGCACACACGCACGCCGTGGGGCAAGGTCAAGCAGCTGCTGCGCGCGGTGCAGCTGGAGCTTCACCTGAGCAAGGCACAGATCCTGGCGCTGTACCTGGAGCGTGCGCCCTATGGGGGCACCATCGAGGGCGTGGAGGCGGCCAGCTGGGCCTACCTCGGTAAGCCCGCCGCGCAGCTGTCGCATGCTGAGGCAGCCTTGCTGGCGGTGCTGCCGCAATCGCCCAGCCGACTGCGCCCGGACCGTCACCCGGAAGCGGCGCAGCGGGCGCGCGACAAGGTGCTTGAACGCATGGTCGCGCTCGGCGTGTGGTCGCGCGAAGATGTCGACGATGCGCGCATGGAGGGCGTGGTCACCCGTGCGCTGCAGCCGCCGTTGCATGCCGCGCTGCTCGCCCAGCGCCTGCGTGCGGGCGAGCCGCGTGCCGCGCGCATTGAAAGCACACTCGATATCGGCCTGCAGCGTACGCTGGAAGAACGGGTCAGTTCCTATTTTTCACAGCTGCCCGGCCGCACCTCGGCTGCGCTGCTGGTCGTCGACAACCGCACCCTGGAAGCGCGTGCCTATGTCGGCTCGGTGGCCTTCGGTGACAAGCAGCGACTTGGTCACGTCGACATGGTGCAGGCGTGGCGTTCGCCCGGCTCCACGCTCAAGCCTTTCCTCTACGGGATAGCCCTGGACGATGGCCTGATCCATTCCGAAAGCCTGATGGTGGACGCACCGCAGAGCTTTGGCGGCTACCGTCCCGGTAACTTCGACGCCGCGTTCAACGGCCCGGTCAGCGCCGCCACCGCGCTGCGGTTGTCGCTGAACGTGCCGGCGGTGGATCTGCTCGATCGGGTCGGGTCTGCGCGCTTTGCCGCGCGGCTCTCGCACGCCGGCATCAATCTGCGCTTCCCACACGGCAGTGCGCCCAATCTGTCCCTCATTCTCGGTGGCACCGGTGCCCGCCTGGAGGACCTGGTCGGTAGTTTCGCCGCCTTCAACCGCAACGGCATTGCCGGTCGCGTGCGTTATCGCCCGGACGATGCGGTGATCGAGCGGCGGCTGATGTCGCCGGGTGCGGCCTGGATCATCCGCGAGGTACTCGAGTCCAATCCGCGGCCCGGCTACGGCAGCGGCACCTTCGATGTCACCGGGCGCCCGCGCGTGGCCTGGAAAACCGGCACCAGCTTCGGTTACCGCGATGCCTGGGCGATCGGCAGCACCCGCCACTACACCGTGGGCGTGTGGGTGGGGCGGCCGGATGGCACGCCGCTTCCCGGTCAGTACGGCGCGGTGACCGCGCTGCCGCTGATGTTCGAAGTGGTGGACAGCCTGCCGCGCCAGCCCGGCGATGCCAGCGCCGCGCCGCTGCCCGGCAGCGTCAGCAGCGAGACCATCTGCTGGCCCACCGGCGAGCGCGAACAGGATGTATCGCCCGCGCTCTGCCAACGACGCCTGGACGCCTATGTGCTGGACGGCGCGGTGCCACCTACCTTCGCCGAACGCGATGCGCGGTTGTGGCAGGCCGGTCGCCAGCGTTTCCAGGTGGATGCGCGCAGCGGCCTGCGCCTGTCGCCGGAGTGCACGCTGCCGCACGAGGCGGAAAGCCGCGAGATCGCGCGTTGGCCGGGGCGGGTGTCGCCGTGGCTTCCGCTGGCCCTGCGCCGGGCTTCGCAGCTGCCGGCGCTGTCGCCGGATTGTCGCGACGAGGAGGCGGCGGGCGCGGGCACCCTGCACATTGAGGGCCTCAATGACCGCGCCACGCTGGCGCGCGCGCCGAATGCCGAACACGGCGTGCGTCTGCAACTGCGCGCGCTCGGTACCGAACAGCCGGTGGACTGGCTGCTGGACGACCGCTGGATCGCACGCACGGAAGGCGCGCGATTGCTGCAGCGGGATTTCGACGAAGCCGGCGAGCACACGCTTACTGCCTTGGCTGCTGATGGCGCGTGGACCCAGGTACGGTTCCGGATTCTACGGTAGGTACCGACCGTTGGTCGGTACGGACATGTCACCGCGCGATCATGCTGGCAGGTGCGCCAACACATGCTCCGCCGACGATACCTCGAACTTGCCGGGCTCCTCGATCCATGCGTCCCGCACCACGCCGTTGTCCACATACAGCGCAAAGCGCCGCGAGCGTACGCCCATCCCCGAAGCGCTGGCATCCATCTCCAGCCCCAGTGCCCGGGTGAAGTCGCCATTGCCGTCAGACAGCAACTGCAGTCCGTCGGGCACGTGCTGGCTTTCGCCCCATGCCTTCATCACGAACGGGTCATTCACCGCCATGCAGAACACGTCGATGCCGCGCGCGCGGAACTGTTCGAACTGCTCGACAAAGCCGGGCAGATGACGGGCCGAACAGGTTGGGGTGAAGGCACCGGGTACGCCGAACAATACCGCCTTGCGTCCGTCGAACAACGCGCGGGTGTCCAGGGTTTCCATGCCCTCACGGATGCGCTTGAGGGTCACTTCAGGGATCGGCTCGCCAACGTGGATGGTCATGGGGGTCTCCAGTAACACGGTCAGGGCAGGTCACATCGCCAGCCTAGCCCATGCATATCCCCGCCGCATGGCGCTGGGTCAAGTTTCGATCACGGCGCGCACGCCTGCACCCGCTAGAATTGCCTGAACAGCCCCCGCCGGCGCGGGCGGCCGACCCTATTCGAGGTGTTTTTCAATGGAATTCAAGGACTACTACGCCACGCTCGGGGTGGAACCCAGCGCAGGCGATGCCGAAATCAAGACCGCCTACCGCCGGCTGGCGCGCAAATACCATCCCGATGTCAGCAAAGAGGCCGGTGCGGAAGAGAAGTTCAAGGCCGTCAACGAGGCCTACGAGGCTCTGCGTGACCCCCAGAAGCGCGCCGCCTACGACCAGCTCAAGGCCCAGGGCTACCGTCCCGGTGAAGAGTTCCACACGCCGCCGGGCTATGGCGGCGGGCAAGGCTTCGACTTCGAGGAGGTGTTTGGTGGCGGTGCCGGTGGCGGCGGCTTCAGCGACTTCTTCGAAAGCCTGTTCGCGCGCCAGCGCGGCGGTGGCGGCCGTGCCAGTGGCTTTGGCGGTGCCGGCGCTGGCCCGCAGCCGACCCGCGACACCCGCGCCAAACTCTCGGTGCCACTGGAAGCCGCTTACAACGGTGACAGCCTGCGCATCACCGTCAACGGCAAGCAGCTGGACGTGCGCGTGCCCAAGGGCATCCGTCCCGGTCAGGTGATCCGCCTGGGCGGGCAGGGCACCAATGGCGGCAACCTGCTGCTGGAAGTGGAATATGCCGCGCACCCGCAGTTCGAGGTCGACGGCCGCAACATTCTTTACACGCTGGATGTCACGCCGTGGCAGGCCGCGCTGGGCACCAGCATCAGCGTGCCGACCCTCGGTGGCGCGGTGGAACTGAAGGTGCCGGCCGGCTCCGACGCCGGCCGCAAGCTTCGCCTGCGCGGACGCGGTCTACCGGGCAATCCGGATGGCGATCAGATCGTGGAAATCGAGATCGTCGCCCCGGTGCCCACCGATGACGCGCAGAAGAAGGCCTACCGGAACCTGGCCAAGGCCTTCGGCGAAACCGTCTGAGGTTTGTGTACCGACCAACGGTCGGTACCTACCGTCGTGTTGGCAACCCCGGTAGGTGCCGACCGTTGGTCGGCACGCGGTCAACCCGCTGGCGATTCCTTGCTGTTGAACACGCGCTCCAGCACCTCGGACAGCTCGCTTTCCGAGAACGGCTTGGTGATGTAGGCCTTCGCGCCCTGGCGCATGCCCCACATGCGGTCGGTGTCCTGGTCCTTGGTGGTGACCAGGATCACCGGAATGTGCTTGGTGGTCGCTTCACGCGCCAGCGTGCGGGTGGCCTGGAAGCCATTGAGGTTGGGCATCACCACATCCA
Organism: Stenotrophomonas sp. 278; assembly: GCF_003935715.1. Classification (GTDB taxonomy): domain Bacteria; phylum Pseudomonadota; class Gammaproteobacteria; order Xanthomonadales; family Xanthomonadaceae; genus Stenotrophomonas; species Stenotrophomonas maltophilia_AH. The sequence goes on from NZ_RHPP01000037.1 coordinate 16,852, forward strand.
TCAGCACCAGGTCGGGCAGCTCGGCCTTGGCCACTTCCACGCCGGCCGCGCCGTCGTCGGCGGTCAGGATTTCATGCCCCAGCTTTTCGACGATGCGCCGGATGCCCAGCTGCTGCGACGGTGAATCGTCGACGATCAGAATGCGTGCCATGTTGTTCCCCAGGTAATGCCAGCAGTGTAGGCCCGGCCTGTGTCAGCGTGAAGGACCGGATGCGCCGTCTGTCGCCCAGCTGCAACGCTCAGTCGATTCGCACCACGGTGCGACCCAGTGAATGGCCGGCCAGCATGCCCTCGAACACGTCCTGCAGCTGGTCCAGGGTGATTTCGCGCGTGCAGATCGCGGCCAGATGGCGCGGTTTCCATTCGTTGCCGAGTCGGTGCCAGACCTGTTCGCGCAGCCCGCGTGGTGCCGAAGAAGAAGAAACCCCCAGCAACGAGACGCCGCGGATGATGAAAGGCATCACCGTCATGTCCAGCGCGGGATTCGCCGCAAGTCCGGCACTGACCACGCTGCCGTATGGCACGGTCTGCGCCAGCAGGCTCGCCAGCATCGGCCCGCCCGCGTTGTCCAGGCCGCCGCCGAAGCGGGCCGACTCCATCGGCCGGGTAGTGGACAGCACCTCACGCGGCAGCACCTCGGTCGCACCGAGTTCGCGCAGGAATCCGGCCTGGTCCGCCTTGCCGCTGACCGCATGCACCTCGAAGCCGGCCTGGCTGAAGATGTCCACCGCCAGCGCGCCCACCCCACCGGTGGCCCCGGTGACCGCCAGCGGCCCGTGGGCCGGCGTCTGCCGGTTGTCGACCATGCGCAGCAGGGCCAGTGCGGCGGTGAACCCGGCGGTACCGATGATCATTGCCTCGCGGGCGCCCAGTCCTGCTGGCAGCGCGATCACCGCACTCGATTCCAGCCGTACATACTGGCTGTAGCCGCCGTCCCGGGTCTCGCTGAGTCCGCAGCCGGTCGCCAGCACGGTGTCGCCTTCGCGCCAGGCCGGGTCGGTGGAGGCGACCACGGTCCCGGCCACGTCGATCCCGCCCACCAGCGGGAACCGCCTCAGGATGCGACCTTTGCCGGTCCCGGCCAAGGCGTCCTTGTAGTTCACCGACGACCACTGCGCGCGGATCACCACTTCGCCCGGATCGAGCTGGTCCAGGCCGACCGTCTCGATGCCGCTGCGGTGGCCGTTATAGTCCTGGTGGATGCGGAAGGTGTTGAACGTTGCTGGAAGCGTCATCAATGGGCCAGATTGGAGGGCAGGGGCCCTCACCTTACCCCGTCCGGTCCGTCGGGGGCACGACGCCGGTCCCAGTCCGACCCGCTGATGAATCGCCCTTTCAGCCTGCGCCCCCCTTCCAATCCTGCCGGTTCGCCCCATCTTGTAGAATCGGGACGCAATGACCGGTTGACGGTGCGGGAGTGGCCCGCAGGCAACCTATTACTGATGGAGCGTGCATGGCCTGGAATACACCCGGCGGCAACAAGGGCGGACAAGGCCCCGACGAGAATCGACGCGGACCGTTCGGCCCGCGCGGCGGCGGTGGCGGTGGCGGCGGGTGGGGCGGTTTGCCCGGTCCGCTCAAGGACCTGTTCGATGGGGGCATCCTGCGTTGGGTGGCCGTGGCAGTGGTGCTGCTGGTGCTGTTCTCCAGCTTCCAGCTGATCGGCGAACAGCAGCGCGGCGTGGTGCTGCGTTTCGGCCAGTTCTCGCGCATCCTGCAGCCCGGCCCGAACTTCAAGCTGCCGTGGCCGATCGAGTCGGTCACCAAGGTCAATGCGACCCAGATCAAGACCTTCAGCAGCGACGTGCCGGTGCTGACCCGCGATGAAAACATCGTGCGGGTCTCGCTGAACGTGCAGTACCGCGTGGACGACCCGCAGCTTTACCTGTTCGGCACCTTCGACGCCGACCAGATGCTCGAGCAGTCCGCGCAGAGCGCCGTGCGCGAGCAGGTCGGCCGTGCCGACCTCAACACCGTGCTCAACAACCGCGGCCCGCTGGCGGCAGCGGCGGAAGAACGCCTGCAGGCTTCGCTGAAAAGCTACCGCACCGGTCTGAGCGTCACTGGCCTGACCCTGCCCGATGCGCGTCCGCCGGAAGAGGTCAAGCCGGCCTTCGACGACGTCAACGCCGCCCAGCAGGTCAAGGAACGCCTGATCAACGAAGCCCAGGCCTACGCTGCGAAGATCGTGCCTGAAGCCCGTGGCCAGGCCTCGCGTGCCCGTACCACCGCCGAGGGTTACAAGCAGGCCGCCGTGGCCAAGGCCACTGGTGACGCCGAGCGCTTCACCCAGTTGCAGGCCCAGTACAAGGACGCGCCGGAAGTCACCCGCAAGCGTCTGTGGCTGGAAACCGTGCAGCAGGTGCTGTCGGAGAACCGCAAGGTCATCGGCGGCGACGGTCGCCAGCTGATCTACGTGCCGATGCCCGACAACCGCGCCCCGGCGGCCCCGGCCAGCCCCACGCTGCCCGGCATCACCTCCGAGGTGATGATGCCTTCGCTGCCGGCCAGCACGCCGGTTGACGGTGGTGTACGCAATACCGAACGCCCGACCACGCGACCGACCGGTCGTGAAGGAGCCAACCGATGAAGAGTCCCCTGTGGATTGGCCTGGCCGTGGCCGCCCTGCTGGCCCTGCTGGGGTCGGTGTACGTGGTCCGTGAGGACCAGACCGCCATGGTCCTGAACCTGGGCAAGGTGGTGCGCGCCGACGTCAAGCCCGGCCTGCACTTCAAGCTGCCGCTGGTGGAAACCGTGCGCGTGTTCGACCGCCGCTTCCAGGTGCTCGATACCGCCCCGGCGCGTTACTTCACCGCCGAGCAGAAAGACGTCAGCGTCGACTTCTTCGCCATCGGCTACATCAAGGACACCCGCGCCTATTACCGTGCCACCGGCGGCGACGCCAAGCAGGCTGGCCAGCGCCTGGCCCCGATCATCACCGACTCGCTGCGTAACCAGATCAACTCGCGCACCCTGCAGCAACTGGTTTCCGGCGACCGCAGCGAGCTGATCGCGAACCAGCTCACCGGCATCAACGAAGCGGTGAAGGGCCTGGGTATGGAAATCGTCGACCTGCGCATCAAGCAGATCGACCTGCCCACCGACAGCCAGGTGATCAGTGATGTGTACGAACGCATGCGCGCCCAGCGCAAGCAGGAGGCCGCCAAGCTGCGCGCCGAGGGTGAGGAGCAGTCGCTGACCATCCGCGCCCAGGCCGACCGCGAAGCCACCGTGATCGTGGCCGAAGCTGAACGCGATGCCCAGCAGCTGCGCGGTGCCGGCGACGCCGAAGCCGCCCGCATCTACGGCAAGGCCGGCAACGCCGACCCCTCGTTCTATGCCTTCTACCGCAGCCTGGAGGCCTACCGCGGCTCCATGACCGACGGCAATGGCGTGATCGTGCTGGACAAGAACGACCCGTTCCTGCAGTACCTCAAGAGCGACCGCTGACCGGCTGATGAAGCCGCTGCCCCCCGGGGTGGCGGTGGACCCCGGAAACCCGGATAATGCACAAAAGCCGGACGGGCCCTCCCGTTCGGCTTTTTCTGTGTCTGGGCCTTCCATCGCCGGCCGCTCCCCGTTGGAGCCGCCTTCACGCGCTGGCCGGCATGGCCACGGTTTACTCTCTCGCGGCCCCGATGGCCGCAACTATTCGAGGAGCCCGTCATGGGTCAGTCTGTCGTAGTGTTGGGTGCCCAGTGGGGCGATGAAGGCAAGGGCAAGATCGTCGATCTGCTGACCGAGGAAATCGGTGCGGTGGTGCGTTTCCAGGGCGGCCACAACGCCGGTCACACCCTGGTGATCAATGGCAAGAAGACCGTGCTGCACCTGATTCCGTCGGGCATCCTGCGTGACGACGCGCTGTGCCTGATCGGCAACGGCGTGGTGATCTCCCCGGCGGCCCTGCAGAAGGAAATCGCCGAACTGGAAAATTCCGGCGTGGAAGTGCGTTCGCGCCTGAAGATTTCCCCGGCGGCTCCGCTGATCATGCCGTATCACATTGCCCTGGACCAGGCGCGCGAGCGCGCTGCCGGCGGCAAGGCGATCGGAACCACCGGCCGCGGCATAGGCCCGGCCTATGAAGACAAGGTGGCGCGTCGCGGCATCCGCATCGCCGACCTGCATTACCCCAGGCAGCTGGAAGAACTGCTGCGCACCGCGCTGGATTACCACAACTTCGTGCTGACCAAGTACCTGGGCACCGAAGCGGTCGACTTCCAGAAAACCTACGACGAAGCGCTGGCCTTCGGCGAATACGTGCAGCCGATGAAGTCCGATGTCGCCGGCATCCTGCACGACCTGCGCAAGCAGGGTAAGCGCGTGCTGTTCGAAGGCGCACAGGGCGCACTGCTGGACATCGACCACGGCACCTACCCGTACGTCACCAGCTCCAACACCACCGTCGGCGGCGCACTGGCCGGCACCGGCGTCGGCGCGGATTCCATCGACTACGTGCTGGGCATTGCCAAGGCCTACGCCACCCGCGTCGGCGGCGGTCCATTCCCGACCGAGCTGGACGATGAAATCGGCCAGGGCATCCGCGACCGCGGTGCCGAGTACGGTGCCTCCACCGGTCGTCCGCGTCGTTGCGGCTGGATGGATATCGTCGCGCTGAAGCGTGCCGTGGCCATCAACGGCATCAGCGGCCTGTGCATCACCAAGCTCGACGTGCTGGACGGCATGGAAAAGCTGAAGGTCTGCATTGCCTATGAATACAACGGCAAGCGCACCGAATACGCCCCGCTGGACGCCCAGGGCTGGGAAGACTGCACCCCGGTGTACCTGGAGTTCCCGGGCTGGAGCGAAAACACCCACGGCATCACCAACTGGGACGACCTGCCGCCCGCCGCCCGCGCCTACCTGCGTTCGCTGGAAGAACTGGCCGGCTGCCCGATCAGCATCGTCTCCACCGGCCCGGACCGCGACCACACCATGGTCCTGCAGGACCCGTTCGCCTGATCCGCTGGGCCCCCGTAGAAACGGGTGCCCAACGTAGTGCCGGGCTCTGCCCGGCAAAGAAGCCCCGCGAAAGCGGGGCTTCTGCTTTTCGCGGCCGGTCCGGCATCCCGATGACACGCATCGAACCACAATGTAAAGAAACTGTGAAGGCCGGCCGATAAACGGTCTCTCCCCCTACATTCGTGGATCACTCATGGATCTGTTACGCAACGTCAGCGTCGTCTGGCGTCTTGGCCTTGGCTTTGGCCTCCTGCTGGTACTGGTAGTAGCCGTCGTCGCCACCGGCGCAGTCGGCGCCACCGTCCAGAAACACGCCATGCAGAAGGTGGTCGACGAAGGGGTGGCCAAGGTCCACCTGCTCTCCGACCTGCTCGACGCCAACAACCAGATGCTGGTGGTCCGCCGCGAAATGCTGATCCGTCAGGGCCAGGAGCGCGAAGCCGACGAAAAGCGCATCGCCGATCTGGTGACCCGCTACGAGGCCAGCTGGGCCGCCTACCAGGCGCTGCCGCACGACGCCGAAGGCCAGCGGGTGATCGACAACATCACCGCCAAGCGCGCCATTGCCCGTCCGCTCAACAAGCAGTCCGGGCAGATGATGGCCGAGGGCGACTTCGCCGGTGCCGTGGCTTTCACCCTGAGCGAAGTGCAGCAGGCCGCCAACGGCTGGAACAAGGCCCTGGCCGACGGCGTCGCCTATGAAGAAGGCGAGAGCCGCAAGGCCGCCGCCGAAGCCATCCGCGTCGGCGAGCGCACCCAGCTGCAGTTGCTGGTGCTGGGCGGTATCGCACTGCTGGTCGGCATTGCCGCCTCGGTCCTGATTGGCCGCAGTTTCACCGCTCCGCTCGGCCGCGCCGTCACCTTGGCCGATCGCATGGCCAAGGGTGAGCTCGACCAGAACTTCAATCTCGGCGGCCGTGACGAGCTGACCCGCCTCGGCGAGGCCATGGGCAGCGTGCGCCGCAACGTGCAGGCTGCGATCACCGCGCAGCTGGACATGGCGCGCGAGCACGAAGCGGGCGCGATCAGCTACCGCATGGATGCCGACGCGCTGCCGGGCGACTACGGCCGCATGCTGCATGCCACCAATGAACTGGTTGGCTCGCACGTGGCCGTGCAGAACCACATGGTCGACGTGATGCAGGACTACGCCATCGGTGACCTGCGTCGCGACCTCGACAGCTACCCCGGCGAGAAGGCCGTGCTCACCCGCACCATGGCCAAGGTCAAGGCCAACCTGACCGCCATCAACCACAGCATCGACACCCTGGCCGCGGCCGCCCGCGCCGGCGACTTCAGCGTGCGTGGTGACGAAGCCGCGTTTCAGTTCCAGTTCCAGGCCATGGTTGCCAACCTCAACGGCATGATGGCCGCTTCGCAGTCCAGCATTGCCGATCTCTCCACCGTGCTGCGCGCCATCTCCACCGGCGACCTCACCGAGCGCATGAGCGGCCAGTACCAGGGTGTGTTCGCGCAGATGCGCGACGACGCCAATGTCACCGCTGCGCAGCTGACCGGCATCGTGCAGCAGATCCAGGGTGCCGCTGGCAGCATCAACAATGCCGCGCAGGAACTGGCTGCTGGCCACAGCGATCTTTCCCGCCGCACCGAACAGCAGGCAGCCAACCTGGAAGAGGCCGCCGCCTCGATGGAGGAACTCACCTCTACCGTGCGCCAGAACGCCGAGCTGGCTAATCAGGCGGACCAGGAAGCGCACGCCGCCGGTGCCGCCGTGCGTGCCACCGAGCAGGCCATCGCGCAGATGGCCGCAGTGATGGGCGAGATCAATCAGTCGTCCGCACGCATTTCTGAAATCTCCTCGGTCATCGACGGCATTGCGTTCCAGACCAACATTCTCGCGCTCAACGCCGCCGTCGAAGCAGCGCGCGCGGGTGAGAATGGCCGCGGCTTTGCCGTGGTTGCCAGCGAAGTACGTACCCTGGCCCAACGCGCCGGTACCGCCGCCAAGGAGATCAAGGACCTCATCGACGTCGCCAGCGACAAGGTAAAGACCGGCCTGAGCGTCACCGTCGAATCGGAAGCCGCCATCGCCCGGCTGACCCAGGCCAGCTCCCGTACCAATCAGTTGATGAGCGACATTGCCGCTGCCACCAAGGAACAGGCCGCCGGTATCGAGCAGGTCAACCAGGTGGTCGTGCAGATGGACCAGGTCACCCAGCAGAACGCTGCGCTGGTGGAAGAAGCCACCGCCGCCAGCCGCGCGCTGGAAGAGCAGGCGCAGTCCCTGAATGAGGCGGTGGCGGTGTTCAGGCTGGAGCCGCAGGGCAGGGAGCACAGCACGCTGCGCGCGGCTTGACGGATACGTGAATCACGGCCAACGGTCGTGATCCACCCTTGGCCAGGGCACCCGGTAGGTCACGACCGTTGGTCGTGACCGCAACCTCCTGGCCATTTCATTGAACCGCCCACGGGTGACATGCCACCATGCCGCTACCCCCGCTGTAGTGGCTGCCTGCATGGACGCTCAACCCACCCTGGTGGTGCTGCCCGGTCTGGACGGCACTGGCCTGCTGACCACCCCGTTATTGGACGCGCTGGCTGCGCGTGGTGTGCCCGCGCAGGTGCTTCGCTATCCGCAGGAGGGCCCGCAGGACTACGCCACGTTGGTCGCGCGCGTACGTCTGCAGCTGCCGGAAACACCATTCGTGCTGCTCGGTGAATCCTTCGCTGGTCCCTTGGCCGTATTGCTGGCCGCACAGGCCCCGCCCGCGCTGCGCGGCGTGGTGCTGTCCACGACCTTCGCACATCGTCCCGTACCGGTTCCCGCCGCCTTCGCCAATCTGCTCGCACCGGCCTGGCCGCTGCCACCCCTGGCGGTACTGGTGCCGCTGTTGCTGGGCCGCTGGTGCACCGGCGAAACCCGCCAGGCACTGGAAAACGCCTTGAATGAAGTGCCCGCCAATGTGCTGCGCCAGCGTGCCGCGGCCACACTGCGTGTGGATGCACGCAGGCCGTTGCGCAGCCTGCAGGTGCCGCTGCTCGGCTTGCTGGCACGCCATGACCGCCTGCTCTGGCCGATCAGCGTACAGGCGCTGCAACGGCTCGCACCACAGGCGCGCTGGGTGACGCTGGATGGCCCGCACCTGCTGCTGCAGGCCCGCGCCGATGCTGCCGCAGGTGTCATTACGGATTGGCTGCGCGGCCATGTCACCCACAAAGCCATCGCGCAGCATTCGTAGAGCCACGCCCTGCGTGGCAGATTGAAGCGCTGGTTACCTCCTCCGACAGTCCAGCTGCCCTGACTCCATGTGATGGTGGATAAGGCCACCAAGCTCAAGGAATGTCAGCCGGTAGCGCCGGCCGTTGGCCGGCCCACGGGGTGCCGGGTCGTTTGGCACCCCGTGGTTTGGTTCCGGTTTTTGGGTCATGCGTTAAAGAATGTTGCGGTGTTGTCGGCGGTCGTCTTGCGACCGACCCTACCGGGTTCTCTTCTTCGACGCCTTTTTTGCAGCGGTTTTTTTGGTCGCTTTCTTCGCTGTTTTTTTGGTGGCGGCCTTCTTTGTGGCTGTTTTTTTCGCCGGGGCCTTCTTTGCAGCCTTCCGGGTGGATTTCTTCGCGGCCTTCTTGGTTGCCTTCTTGGCCGCCTTCTTCGTGCTGGTCTTTTTCGCTGGGGCCTTCTTTGCAGCCTTCTTTGCAGTCTTCTTGGTGGCCTTCTTCGTAGCCTTCTTCGTGGCCTTCTTCGCCGGCTTCTTCTTCCCGCCGCCGTCCTGCTTGTTCACTGTCGCCCAGGCGATGCGGGCGGCCGCTCCGTCGCTGCGGCCTTGCTCCTTTTCGCTTTCTTCGATGTGCTCGGCCTGGCGCTTCTGCTTGTCGGTATAGCTGGATTTATCTCCACGGGGCATGTTCTGTCTCCTCGGTTACGCCAGGGTGCGCAGCTTGGGTTCACGCGCCCACTGGCGGGTGGCGGCGGCGGCCAGGAAGCCTTTTGCATCTTCGGCTTCCACCACGCCGGGGTCATTGCCTACACGTGCGGCCTTGAGCAGGGCCTGGCCGCCTTCGTCGGCGGCGATGGCTTTCAGATGCGCCCACGCGAAGCTGACGAAATCAATGGCGGCCGCTTCCCGGCTCAGGCGCTTGCCAGCCTCGGCGCTCAACACTACTGCCACGGCGTCGAACACCACCGAGGGCGTGCCGGCCAACTGGCCGTCGGCAGCCTGGCGCCTGCCGTCGCTCAAGGTGCCGCCGCCCACCTTGGGGGCGACCAGCTTCACCTGGGCACCGGCCTTCTCGGCCGCCTTGCGCAGGTTGTTGATCAGGCCAGCATCGGACCCTTCGTCGAACAGAATGCCAATGCAACGGCCCTTCAGCGTGTCTTTGGTGCGGCCGATGATGCGCACTTCGGGGGCCTTCGGCATGTCCTTCGCCGGGGTGGCGGTCGGGGCCGGATCGGGCAGGGCGGTCAGGCCCAGGCCATCGGCCACGCGCTTGGCCAGGCTTTCGTCGATGTTACGCAGGTGGCTGACGGTACGCTCGCGGACTTTCGGTGTCTCCACCTTGGACAGCTCGAACACGAGCGCCGAGGCCAGGTGTGCCTGCTCGGGTGCTTCCAGGCTGCGGAAAAACAGTCGCGCCTGGGTGTAGTGGTCGGCAAAGCTCTCAGCCCGCACGCGCCCCTTGACGCCGTCGTCGGCCGGCGTGGCGTGGCTGGGGAACCCTTCGGCGCTTTCACGGGGGCTGTCGTCTTCCAGCGAGCTGGGATCGTAGGCCACCCGACCCTTGGGAACGCGCATCTGCATATGGCCGTCGCGCTGGTGGTTGGCGAACGGGCACTTCGGGGCATTGACCGGAATCTGGTGGAAGTTCGGGCCGCCCAGGCGGATCAGCTGGGTGTCCAGATAGGAGAACAGGCGGCCCTGCAGCAGTGGGTCGTTGCTGAAGTCGATGCCTGGCGGCACGTTGGCGGGGCAGTAGGCGACCTGCTCGGTCTCGGCGAAGAAGTTGTCCGGCCAGCGGTCCAGCACCATCCGGCCGATCACGGTCAGCGGCACCAGCGATTCGGGAATGATCTTGGTCGGGTCCAGGTGGTCGAACGGGAATTTTTCCGCATCTTCCTCGCTGAACAGCTGCACGGCCAGCTCCCATTCCGGGAAATCGCCCGCGGTGATCGCCTCAAACAGGTCGCGGCGGTGGAAGTCGTTGTCGGCGGCCTGCAGCTTCAGCGCCTCGTCCCACACCGTGGACTGGATGCCCAACTTGGGCCGCCAGTGGAATTTGACGAAGGTCGACTCGCCCGTGTCGTTGATCAGCCGGAAGCTGTGCACGCCAAAACCCTCGATCATCCGCAACGAGCGCGGAATGCCACGATCGCTCATCGCCCACATGATCATGTGCATGGACTCGGGCATCAGCGAGATGAAGTCCCAGAAAGTGTCATGCGCACTGGCCGCCTGCGGGAACGCGCGGTCCGGCTCCATCTTCACCGAATGCACCAGGTCGGGGAACTTCATGGCGTCCTGGATGAAGAACACCGGAATGTTATTACCCACCAGGTCCCAGTTGCCCTCCGGGGTGTAGAACTTCACCGCGAAGCCGCGCACGTCGCGCGGGGTGTCCACCGAACCGGCTCCGCCGGCGACGGTGGAGAACCGGGTGAACACGGGGGTGCGTACGCCCACTTCGGTGAGCACGCGGGCGCGGGTGTATTCCTGCAGCGAACGGGTCAGCTCGAAGTAGCCGTGGGCGGCACTGCCGCGCGCGTGGACGATACGTTCTGGAATGCGCTCATGGTCGAAGTGGGTGATCTTCTCGCGCAGGATGAAGTCTTCCAGCAGGGTCGGCCCGCGCGGGGTGGGGCGCAGCGAGTTCTGGTTGTCCCCGACCGGAATGCCCTGGTTGGTGGTCAGTACCGGATGGCTGCCACCGGCGCGCTGATGCAGTTCGTCACCGCTGCCGCGGACATCGGCGCTGGCGGAGGGGGCGGTGGGGCGGGAAGGGCGACGGGGCTTGCTGGCGGCCATGGGGCACTCCGGGCTGGCGGGGGGAATCGCTTCACCTTCGCGGCACGTGCGTTAATCGCAGGTCGGCGATTGCGCGGTTGCTTGCACCTGTGCTTCACATCGGGAGCACGGCGCTGGGTGACAAGCGACATCGGCGGTATCCTTTTGGTCCCGTCTCCGCCGCCCGCTGCCGCATGCGCGTCGAACCTGCCGACCTCGAAGCCCTGTTTGACGCCATTCCCGACGTGCTGTTCTTCATGAAGGACCGCGATGGGCGCTACACCCACATCAACCAGACCATGCTGCGCCGGCTGGGACTGCGCTCGCGCAAGGAAATCATCGGGCGGACCGCCGCCGAGATCTACCCGACCGGACTCAGCGCCGACTACGCCACCCAGGACGCGCAGGTGCTGGCGGGTCAGGTGATCGAGAACCTGATGGAGCTGCACCTGTTCGCCAACCGGGAGCCCGGCTGGTGCCTGACCTGCAAGCGACCGCTGCGCGTGGACGGGCGCATCGAGGGGGTGATCGGCATCTCGCGCGACCTGGGCCAGAAGGACAGCCTGGGTACTCAGTACGAGCAGTTGCGACTGGCGCTGGCGCACTTGAACGCGCATTACGCCGAAAACGTCCGCATGCAGACCCTGCTGGACATCACCGGGTTCTCGCTGTCCAAGCTGGAGCGCAGCTTTCGCAAGGTGTTCCAGATGACCCCGCAGCAGGTGCTGACCCGTCTGCGGATCCAGATGGCGATGCATTTGCTGCATGGCAGCGAAAGCATCGCCAGCGTCGGTCAGGCCTGCGGTTTTACCGACCAGAGCGCGTTCACCCGCAAGTTCAAGGCCGAAGTGGGGCTTTCGCCCCGGGCCTACCGGGCACAGGTCACGTAGTGAGGCACCCGGCGCTTCTCACGGCGCGCCTGCATTCTCCATGACCTAAGCGGGATACCTGCGACAGCGCATCCACGGTATCGTGTCGCACCTGTTGCCCGCCTTCGACTTCCGATGCCCGCATCCCAGATTCCGGCTGCACCTGCTTCGTCCAACGCCCGCCTGGGCCACGCGCTCAAACCCCGCCAGCTGATCATGATGGGACTGGGCAGCGCCATCGGTGCCGGCCTGTTCCTGGGGTCGGGCGTGGGCGTGGCCGCCGCCGGCCCGGCGGTGCTGCTGTCCTACCTGCTGGCCGGCACCCTGGTCATCATCGTCATGAACGCGCTGGGCGAAATGGCTGCGGCCAAGCCGACCAGCGGCGCGTTCTCGGTCTATGCCGCCGATGCCATGGGGGCTACCGCCGGTGCCACGGTGGGCTGGCTGTGGTGGGTACAGCTGGTCATCGTCATCGCCGCCGAGGCGGTAGGCGCGGCGGGGCTGCTGGCCACCGTATGGCCGGCCGTTCCCGTACCCATGGCGGCGCTGGCCTTCATGCTGTTCTTTACCGCCATCAACCTGCTGGGCGTGCGCAACTTCGGCGAGTTCGAGTTCTGGTTCGCGATCCTCAAGGTGGTGGCGATCATCGGCTTCATCCTGATCGGCGTGGCCCTGCTCATGGGCTGGCTGCCGGACGTGACCTCGCCGGGCCCGAGCAACTTCACCCAGCACGGTGGCTTCGCTCCCAACGGGCTGGCCGGCATTGGCGCGGCGTTGCTGGTGGTGGTGTTCGCGTTCGGCGGCACTGAAATCGTGGCTGTGGCCGCCGCGGAAACCGAAGACCCCGAGCGCAGCATCGCCCGTGCCATCCGCACCGTCGCATGGCGCATTCTGGTGTTCTACATCGGTTCGCTCAGCGTGATCATTGCCGTGGTCCCGTGGAACAGCGAGGCGCTGAAGAGCCCGTTCGCTGCGGTGCTGGAAGTGGCCAACATTCCGGGTGCAGCCACCGCCATCACCCTGATTGCGGTGATTGCGCTGCTGTCGGCGTTGAATGCCAACCTGTATGGTGCCTCGCGCATGATCTATTCGCTGGCCCAGCGCCGCGAAGCGCCTGCCGTGCTGGGCTGGACCGACCCCCGCCAGGTGCCGATCATCGCTGTGCTGGCCAGCGTGCTGTTTGGCTTCGCCGCCACCGTCATGGAGCTGCTGTTCCCGGGTAAGGTGCTGCCGGTGCTGCTGAACATCGTGGGTTCCACCTGCCTGCTGGTGTGGACCATGTCGCTGCTGTCGCAGCTGATCCTGCGGCACCGGGCGAACCGTGCAGGCACCCGGTTGCCGTTCCGCATGGCGGGGTATCCGTACCTCACCGTGGGCGCGCTGGGCATCCTGGTGCTGATCTTCGGGCTGCTCCTGTCGGAAGAGGTGACCCGTGTGCAGTTCCTGTCGATGGCCGCACTGACCGCGTTTATTGCGATCAGTAGTGAAGTGGCAAGGCGGGTCAGGCGGAATCGCATCGAAGAATGATTGAACGACAAAAGGCCCGCAGTTGCGGGCCGTTTGCCTATTGACGAATGGAGCCGCCGACGAAATCCCCCGGGAGGGGGGCGGTAGGGTCGCACGACAGTCGACCGCCGATAACGTTGATGGGTGCTTTAGGGCATGATCCTCAGCGCAGAGGCGGCTTCACGCACGATCGGCGACGTGCCCGCCTCCCACATCATCGATCTCCATCGCCATTCGCAGGAACTCCGCTCGCGCGGGCCCACGGCTGATGCCAAGGTCGCCCAGAACCTGCGGGCAAGGTATTCCCTGGCGGACACGCGGCAGGCCGATATCCTGGAGCACGGTAGTGTAGAACGCAGAAATGGCCTCGCGGTCGAAGATGCCGATGCTCGCTGCGAGGGGGCCGCAGCGTTCACCGGCGTGGACGCGAGGCAGGCACAACTCTATCAGCAGCTGTCTGGCAACCTCGGTGGCCTCCTTGCCGGGAAGCACGCCGAGATCCTGTCGGACCTTGTTGTAGGGCTCTCCAGCGTGTACCCGCGGTATGGCGATCTCTGTAAGTATGGCCAGCTCGAACTCGCGCATCGAAGGGCCGTTCCAGATACCAAGGCGCTCATACGCGTCGTAGCACGTGGCACCCTCCCGGACCATGGGTAGGCCAAGCGCGTGGAGGACCTGCCGTTCCAGCTGGAGTGTAGGCTCACCAGCGGGCACGTGGAGGTACCGGATCGCGGTGCGGTAGTCTGTGCCGCCGGATACGAGTCAGAAGGCGATCTGGAGCTTCTGCTGCGCGTCCATGGAATCCAGTGCGGATGCAAGGCCGCCTTCAAAAAGTCCTGGCGGCATTCCCCCGGCTTGCGCCAGAGCGAACGCGGTGTACTCATTGAGGTCATGGATGTCCTCAATCGATTGGGCAAATGCGGTACTGGAAAGAACGGTCAGCGAATGCGGTGATGCCACCGCAGCGGATTGTGATTTGCCCTCGTTGCCTGAAATGCGCATCAGAAGTTGCTGCGCATCTTCACTCAATGGGGGATTGAAAATGTCCTGCGGTTGCGGAGGGTTGAGACGAGTGAATGTCGAGCCATCTGCAGTCCGAGTTTCGGTGTGAGCAAGTGCTTCAGCGTGACCGGCGGCCTCGCTGGACACGATGCAGCGCGGTGGCAGCGTCGCGGACGGGCAATTGGAGACCGTTGAGGGCATCACCAGAGAGGTAGTCGGAGGAGTGGCGGTTCGTCTCACCCCTGGCACGAAGGATTTCGGAACGTCCCGGCAGGAAGGAGGAGTGTACGTGGCTGTGACCATCAGGAATCAGGGAAACAATGAATTCCCGTCAGCGTGGGGGATCACTGTTGCTCGTGCTTTCAGATTTGTTGCAGGTCTTGCTGTCGGCGTAGCAACCGGGACTGTCAGGAATTTTGTGTTCGGGCATAACATGTTGAAAAGGATCATGTATGCCACCCAAGAAGAAGACCGCCAAGGCCGCTGCCCGTCAGCTGCCCACCCTGCCTGCCGAGCTCGTTGAGCAGCTTGCCAACGGAGCGACGACCGCAGGCGAGATTCTGGACATCACCACGGCCCTGAAGAAGGCCTTGATTGAGCGAGCACTAAAGGGCGAGCTGGGCCATCACCTGGGGTACCCACCCGGAAGCGAGCGGCCGGAGTCGACCCGCAATCAGCGAAACGGAACATCCAGCAAGACCGTCCTGACGGAGGATGGCCCCCTGCAACTGGACGTTCCTCGAGACCGGGAGGGCAGCTTTCGGCCCATCCTGATTCCCAAGCACGAACGGCGCTTTACCGGCTTTGACGACAAAATTGTGGCCATGTACGCGCGCGGGATGAGTGTTCGCGACATTCGTGCGTTCCTGTCTGAGCA
>NZ_RHPP01000038.1 GCF_003935715.1 Stenotrophomonas sp. 278
GCCGCGATGGGCGACCGGCGCTGCAGGGCCGGTGAAGCGCTGGGGCCGAACGCCGGCTTTGCCGGTCTGGCCGACGTCAGCACCCAGCTGTCGCGGCGCGGTTTCATCTACAGCCTGTTCCAGCCCGTATATGGCGCACGCACCGCCTATCGCCTGCTGGTGATGCTGGCCGGCAAGGCCAGCGTGCCGCGCAAGGTGCTGTGCCTGCTGGCGGCGGTGTTCGCGATTGCGCCGCTGGAGCTGCTGGCTGCACTGGTGGGCCTGCTTGGCATAGGCTGGCTGGCCGGCGGCATGGCCGGCGTGTGGGCCACGCTGCTGCCCTCGCTGTTATGCGCCTACGGTGCCGGTGTGCTGGCCTCGGCGCTGCGTGTGGCGCGTGTGGCGCGACGCAACCTGCTGGGGCTGTGCTCCGGTGCCAGCCAACCTGATTCCGGGGCACCGGCGCTGACCGATTGGCTGCACACGCAGTTGCAGGCGCTTTCCGGCAAGCCATTGGAGCAGCCGCTTACGTTCGGCGACCTGCACAACGCGCCGCGCTATGTGGGCGAACCGGTCGGCGCGCATGCAATCAGCCTGCAGATGATCACCACCTGCGTGTCGCACACCGAACCGCGCACACTGCCGTTCACCGCCTCGCAGTTCTGGTTCCGCCGCGAGGAATTTGAACGGCTGTTCCCGGCCAGTGTGGTGCATTGGTTGGTGGAGCGAGCAGGTACGCCGCAGTCCGTTGACGGTGTCGACTACTACCGGCTGCCGGAAAGCGAACACCTGCCGGTGCTCGTGGCCACGCGCATGAGCCTGAGCTTTCCGCTGCTGATCAGCGCGGTGCCGCTGCATGAGCCGGCCCGCCGTGAGCGCCGCTGCGAACCGGTGGCAGATCCGGCACCGCCCCGCGACAACACCAATGTTGCCGACAGCATGGAAGGCCTCACCAGCGGAGGCCATGGCTGCGGCCCGGTGATCACCGCATTTCGGGTGTGCTGGTTCTCCGATGGCGGCATCAGCAGCAACTTTCCGATCCATCTGTTCGATGCCGCGCTGCCACGCTGGCCGACCTTCGGCATCAACCTCGTCTACCCACCCCATGCCGAGCCGAAGCGTCTGTCGCCGGATTCGCCGGATGCGATCAATGCAGCCGTGTTCCTGCCCACCGAGAACCGGCACGGCTGGCAGCGCAGCTACCACGCCATCGCGCGCCCGCTGGCGGCCGCGGAGATGAGTGGCTTCCTGTTCTCCATCGTTTCCACCATGCAGAACTGGCGCGACGTGTTGCAGGCGCGTGCGCCTGGCTACCGCGACCGCATCGTGCACGTGTCGCTGCAGGGTGACGAAGGCGGCATGAACCTGGACATGCCGCAGGCCGTGCTCAGCCGCATCGCCGCGAAGGGCAGTGTGGCGGGTGAACGTTTCTGTGATTTCTCGTTTGCGAATCACTACTGGATCCGCTGGCGCAATCTCGCCTCGGCCTATCAGCGCTATACGCTTGAGATCGCGCGCACCGATGATCCGCTGCAGCGTGTGGCGGCATGGGCACCGGCCTACGAGACGGTGGCCATCGGCGAGCCGTTGGAGCCATCGTACCGGCTCAGCTCGGAAGAGAAGCGGCGTGAGTCGCAGCAGCTGTGGCGGATGATGGTGGAGCAGGGGGAAGCGTGGGAAGACCTGGGTCCGGATCTGACCGATGGTGCACCACGGCCCCTGCCGCAGATGAAGGTGACCCCGAGCTATTGACCGGTAGGTGCCCACCGTTGGTGGGCACGAACGATGGTGATGCAAAGCGCGCGCCGCGTTGCGTCGTCGCACGACCAACGGTCGCGCGCTACCGCCATCTCTCGACTATGGGATCCCCCTTCAACCCGGCATACCGGTCCCCCTCCAGCTCCATCCTCACCATCACCGGATTGATCGACCACAACACCCCCAGATACTCCCGCGCCCGCGTCGCATCTCCGCGCGCCATCGCCAGCCGCGCGGCACGTGCCCAGATCCGGTCCCACCCATGCGCCAGCGACAAGGCTTGTGCCAGCGCCGCATCCGCGTCTACTTCCCGTCCTTGCCGCAACAGCTGCTCGGCGCGAATCATCACCGCATGCGCCTGCCGCTGCTCCAGCATCACCCGCAGTCCGGCAATCGGCTGCGCCGCACTGTCCACGCGAAGATCGGTATCGCGCCAGTCGCCTTCCGGCGTCCGTACCAGCAGTGCGGCCGACATCCGGCCGCTGCGTTGTCCACCGGCGGCGTCACCGGCTTCCAGCGCGAGCAGCAGCCGTTCGGCCAACGGACCCTTCGCTGCCAGATAGGCATCCCGCATCGCATCCAGCACCGCAGCTCCGGCCAGCCCGTTGCCCTGCACGCTGAAACCTCGGCCACCCATCGCCCCAGCCCATGTCGACGCCAGCGCTGTCGCCCCGGTGTACTGCGCCTGTCGTCCCCGCGCGTCCACCAGCCCCACTTGGCGCTCGGCCACCGTGGTGTCGTCGTAGCCGCCATCTCCGGCCAGCAGCTGCTTCAGCGCCTGCTCTGGCGATGTCCCGGCCGCCAGCAGACGCAGCCCTTCAGGCCCGTAATGCGGGTTGGTCTCGAACTGGCTGGCCACCGCACCCACGTCAGCCTGCGCCCAGGCCACGCCCGACCCACCCACCGCCAGATTGTGCGTTGCCACGGCCACTCCGCAGCTGCCGTCGTCATCGCAGGCCGCGATGGAGAATGTGGCGTGTGCTGGCAGTGCATGCATGCTGAGAAGCAGCGCCGCGCCAACGAACAGGGATTTCATCGATCCGGTTCCTTCCAGGGCTGGAACCGGTTGGATGCGGGTTACGGGAGCAGGGTTTAGCCGCGGCCCGGCAGCTGCGCGAACGCGCGCTGCATGCAGTCTTCGCGCGGACACACCCGGCAGCCCGGTCCGATCGACACCGAGTTGCCCGGACTCTGGATATCCAGCCCGCGCGTGTAGATCAGCCGTTCGGCATGCTGCAGGTCGCAGCCCAATGCCACCGCAAAGGTCTTGCGTGGCTGCCCATGCCCGATCGGGCCGCTGCTGACCTGCCTGGCCAGCCAGAAATGGCGACGGCCATCCGGCATGCGCGCGGTCTGGGTCAGTACCCGCCCCGGCTGGTTGAAGGCTTCGTACACGATCCACAGCGGGCATGAGCCACCCACCTGCGAGAAGTGGAAGTCGGTCGCCGAATGGCGCTTGGACACGTTGCCGGCACGGTCCACGCGAATGAAGAAGAAGGGGAGCCCCGGGGCGCTGCGCCGCGCCAGCGTGCTCAGGCGGTGGCACACCGCTTCGAAGCCCACACCGAAACGGTGTGCCAGCGCGTCGATGTCATACGCGCACTGCTCGGCCGCACGCAGGAACTGCGCATACGGCATGACCAGTGCACCGGCGAAGTAGTTGCTCATGCCGATGCGTGCCTGTGCGATCTGCTCCGGCTCGCGGAAGCCAGCGCGTGCGATCACCGCATCAATCTGCGCGGCATAGCCGAGCAGCCCCAACTCGGCCGCCATCTGGAACGCCTGCTGGCCCGGCTCCAGGTAATCAGGCAGCCACAGCGTGCGGCTGCCCCCGTCATACACCCGCTTCTCGCGCCCGGCCTGCAGTGGAGCCACTTCCACCAGCACGCCGTGGCGGTCGGCCAGCAACTGGCGCAGGCGCGGCGCGACGTGCCCGGCCACCAGCCCCCATTCGGCGAACAGCTGCTCGGCCAGGTCGTCCAGCTCGGGAATGTGGTTGTGCATTCGGTTGAAGAAATCACGCACCTGGTCACCGGCCGGCAGCGCCTGTCCGGCCGGCGGGTCACCGAGCTGGAACTCCAGTGCCGCCGCGTGCTCGCGCAGCAGCAGGTGACGGCGGTGCAGGTCGAGCAGGGCATGGCTGATCTGCGGCAGGTTGCCGGCCATGGCGCGCAGTTCGGTGCTGCTGACAGTGTCCAGGCCTAGATCGCGCAGGGTCTGTCCCAGCGCCTCCTGCAGCGCCGCCGGCTCGTCGTCCTCGAACAGCGCGCCGACGTCGCCCAGCACCTCGCCCAGCTTCTGCTGCACCGCCGGCGTCAGCGGCCGCTTGTTGCGCTCGATCTGGTTCAGGTAGCTGGCCGACAGCCCCAGCGCCCGGGCCAGGTCGGCCTGGCTGAAGCCGCGCTGCTCGCGCAGCTTGAGCAGGCGCAGGCCGATCTGGCGGAGGGGAGGCTGGCTATTCACAGAATTCACAAGAATCGTAGCGGGCGTTGGCCAGATTAAGCGCAGACAGCCCGGAAATCGAGTAACGGGCTGTGAATAATGCCAATCACCTTTTCGCATCCGCCGGGATTGTCATGACTGTTGCAGCGCCCCGTATCCGCATGTTGATCGACGGCCAGTTCGTCGAATCGGCCAGCTCCAACTGGCAGAACGTGGTCAATCCGGCCACCCAGGACGTCCTGGCGCAGGTGCCGTTCGCCACTGTGAGCGAGGTGGACGCCGCCGTCGCCGCCGCCAAGGAAGCTTTCAAGACCTGGCGCAAGACCCCGATCGGCACCCGTGCCCGCATCTTCCTGAAGTACCAGCAGCTGATCCGCGAACACATGAGCGAGCTGGCCCACATTCTCAGCGCCGAACAGGGCAAGACCCTGCCGGACGCCGAAGGCGATGTGTTCCGCGGCCTGGAAGTGGTCGAGCACGCCGCCGCCATCGGCAACCTGCAGCTGGGCGAGCTGGCCAACAACGTGGCCAACGGCGTGGACACCTACACCCTGCTGCAGCCGCTGGGCGTGTGCGCCGGCATTACCCCGTTCAATTTCCCGGCGATGATTCCGCTGTGGATGTTCCCGATGGCCATCGCCACCGGCAACACCTTCATCCTCAAGCCGTCCGAACAGGACCCGATGGTCACCATGCGCCTGGTTGAACTGGCGCTGGAAGCCGGCATTCCCAAGGGCGTGCTCAACGTCGTGCACGGTGGCGAAGAAGTGGTCAACGCCATCTGCGACCACCCGGACATCAAGGCGGTCTCGTTCGTGGGCTCCACCCGCGTCGGCACCCACGTGTACAACCGCGCCTCGCTGGCCGGCAAGCGCGTGCAGTGCATGATGGGGGCGAAGAACCACGCCGTGGTCCTGCCGGACGCGAACAAGGAACAGAGCCTCAATGCCATGGTCGGTGCCGCCTTCGGTGCCGCCGGCCAGCGCTGCATGGCCGCGTCCACCCTGGTGCTGGTCGGCGAAGCCCGTGAGTGGGTGTCGGATCTGGTCGCCAAGGCCAAGACCCTGAAGGTCAGCGCCGGCACCGTCGCCGGTACCGACGTGGGTCCGGTGATTTCCTGGGCCGCCCGTGAGCGCGTCGAAGGCCTGATCGCCTCCGGCGTGGAGCAGGGCGCAAAGCTGGTGCTGGACGGCCGCAACCCGCAGGTCGACGGCTTCGAGAAGGGCAACTTCGTCGGTCCGACCATCTTCTCCGGCGTTAAGCCGGGCATGCGCATCTATGACGAGGAAATCTTCGGGCCGGTGCTGGTCATCCTCGAAGTGGACACGCTGGAAGATGCCATCGAACTGATCAACGCCAACCCGAACGGCAACGGCACCGCCGTGTTCACCCAGTCCGGTGCGGCCGCACGCAAGTTCCAGGAAGACATCGACGTCGGCCAGGTCGGCATCAACGTGCCGATCCCGGTGCCGGTGCCGCTGTTCTCGTTCACCGGTTCGCGCGCCTCCAAGCTGGGGGACCTGGGCCCGTACGGCAAGCAGGTGGTGATGTTCTACACCCAGACCAAGACGATCACGTCGCGCTGGTTCGACGACGAGACCCTGGGTCACGGCGTCAACACCACGATCAGCCTGAAGTAATACGGAGTTTCACCATGAGCCACTCGATGACGACGGAACTCGAAGAAGCGCAGCAGGCCTATAGGGAGGCGGCGCGTGACTTCGCCCAGGCCGAACTGGCACCGCACGCCGCGCGATGGGATGCGGAGGGCATCTTTCCGCGCGAGGCGATCGCCAAGGCAGGGGAACTCGGGTTCTGTGGCCTGTACATGGACCCCGAGGTCGGTGGCAGCGGCTTGAGCCGTCTGGACGCCGCCGTCGTCATCGAGGAGCTCGCCAACGTGGACCCGTCCACCGCGGCGTATATCAGCATCCACAACATGGCCTCGTGGATGGTCGCGCGCTGGGGGCAGGAAGGGCTGCGCGCGCAGTGGTGCACCGACCTGTCGGCCGGTACCAGGCTGGCCTCGTACTGCCTGACCGAACCCGGCGCGGGCTCGGACGCCGCTTCGCTGAAGACCACCGCTGTGAGGGACGGTGACCACTTCGTGCTGAACGGCTCCAAGGCCTTCATCTCAGGTGCCGGTGCCACCGAACTGCTGGTGGTGATGGCACGTACCGGGGGAGCGGGTGCAGGCGGGATCAGCGCCATCGCGGTGCCGGCCGATCTGCCGGGCATCAGTTTCGGCCGCAAGGAAGAGAAGATGGGCTGGAACAGCCAGCCCACCCGTGGCATCACCTTCGAAAACGTACGCGTGCCGGTCGACCACCTGCTGGGCGAAGAGGGCAGCGGCTTCAAGCTGGCCATGAAGGGCCTGGACGGCGGTCGCATCAACATCGCCGCCTGCTCGCTGGGTGCGGCGCAGGGCGCGCTGGATGCTGCACGTCGCTACATGGGCGAGCGCCGCCAGTTCGGCAAGACCCTGGCCGACTTCCAGGCGCTGCAATTCAAGCTCGCCGACATGGTCACCCAGCTGGTTGCCGCACGCCAGATGGTGCACAGCGCCGCACGCAAGCTCGACGCCGGTGCCAGCGACGCCAACGTGTGGTGTGCCATGGCCAAGCGCTTTGCCACGGACGCCGGCTTCCAGATCTGCAACGAAGCCCTGCAGATCCACGGCGGTTACGGTTACATTCGCGAATACCCGATTGAACGCCTGCTGCGCGACAGCCGCGTGCATCAGATTCTGGAGGGCACCAACGAGATCATGCGTGTGATCGTGGCCCGCCACCTGCTCAACACCGAAGAGGAACTGCGATGATGGATTGGCGCAAGCACGAACATACCGGCCTGAAGGTCGAGGCCGATGGCCACGTGGCCGTCGTGACGCTGGACAATCCGCCCGCGCACACCTGGACCGTGCACAGCCTGTCCGCGCTGCGTGACCTGGTCGGCGCGCTGAATGCCGACAAGGACATCTACGCCCTGGTGATCACGGGTGGCGGTGAGAAATTCTTCTCCGCCGGTGCCGACCTCAAGCAGTTCGCCTCCGGCGACAAGGCTGCCGCACGCGAAGCCGCACGCCGTTTCGGCGAAGCCTTCGAAGCGCTGTCCGGCTTCCGCGGCGTCTCCATCGCTGCGATCAATGGCTACGCCATGGGCGGCGGCCTGGAGTGCGCGCTGGCCTGCGACCTGCGTATCATCGAAGAACACGCGCAGGTGGCGCTGCCGGAGGCCACCGTCGGCCTGCTGCCGTGCGCCGGTGGCACCCAGAACCTGACCCGCCTGGTCGGCGAGGGCTGGGCCAAGCGCATGATCCTGCTGGGCGAGCGCATTGATGCGGACACCGCACTGCGCATCGGCCTGGCCGAAGAAAAGGTCGGCAAGGGCGAAGCCAAGGCGCTGGCGCTGGAGTGGGCACACAAGGCCGAGAAGCAGAGCCCGACCAGCATCGCCGCCTGCAAGACCCTGGTGCAGTTCACCCGCACCGGTTCGCACGCCGCTGCACTGGTGGCCGAGCGTGAGGCGTTCGTGGATCTGTTTGACAGCGCCGACCAGGCCGAAGGCGTGAACGCCTTCCTTGAAAAGCGCGCACCGCAGTGGAAGAACGCATGAGCAGCACGCCGTCGATGGACGAGGCCCCGGTGCTGTTCGAAGAGCGCACTGCCGCCAATGGCATGCGCATCGGCATCGCCACGTTGAATGCACCGCGCACCCTCAACGGTTTCTCGCTGCCGATGGCGCACCTGTTGCTGGAACGCCTGCAGGCCTGGGCTGACGATGCCGGTATCGCGCTGGTGGTGTTGCAGGGCGCGGGCGAGAAAGCCTTCTGTGCCGGTGGTGACCTGCACAGCCTGTACAAGAGCATGCAGGCGTATCGCGCCGACGGCAGCACCGACGTGCGCGACAACGCCTACGCCGCGGAGTTCTTCGACGTCGAATACCGCGTCGACTACGCCATCCACACCTATCCCAAGCCGATTCTGTGCTGGGGACATGGCATTGTCATGGGCGGTGGCATCGGCCTGATGTCCGGTGCCAGCCACCGTGTGGTCAGCGAGCGCAGCAAGCTGGCGTTCCCGGAGATCACGGTCGGTCTGTTCCCGGATGTCGGCGGCAGCTGGTTGCTGCCGCGTGTGCCGGGCAAGGGCGGACTGTTCCTTGCCCTCACCGGTGCCACCCTTAATGCCGGCGATGCCATCTATGCCGGATTGGCCGACATCCACATCGCCGAAGCCGACCGCCCGACCGTGTTCGAGGCGCTGGCCGGTGTGTATTGGAGCGATGACGCCCAGCGCAACCACGCCCAGCTCACTGCCCTGCTGCAGCAGCACGCCAGCGATGCCGCCACCGGGCCGCTGCTGCGCAACGCGGCCGGCATCGACGCGCTGTGCGAAGGTGCCGATGTCGCCGACGTCGTTGCTGCCATCAGCGCGCTGAGGACCGAAGATCCTTGGTTGCAGACCGCACAGGCCACCCTGGCCGCCGGTGCCCCCGGTTCGGCACGCCTGGCCTGGGAACTGCAGAAGCGCGCCGAAGGTGCTTCGCTGGCCGACGTGTATCGTTTCGAGTACGTCGCCGCACTGCATTGCGCTGCCCATGGCGACTTCGCCGAGGGTATCCGCGCGCTGCTGATCGACAAGGACCGCAGTCCGAAATGGCAGCCTGCCGCTCTCGCCGAGGCCACCCCGGCCTGGGCGCAGACCTTCTTCGTTTCGCCGTGGGACGACGCCACGCATCCGCTGGCCGACCTCGGCGCCACCGTTACTGAAAGGAGCCTTGCATGAGCCGTATTGCATTCATTGGGCTGGGCAACATGGGCGGGCCGATGGCCGCCAACCTGGCCAAGGCCGGCCATGCCGTGCGCGTGTTCGACCTGGTGCCCGCCGCCGTGCAGGCGGCCGTCGACGCCGGTGCCACTGCCGCCACCTCGGCGCTGGACACGCTGACCGACGCCGAAGTCGTGATCAGCATGCTGCCCGCCAGCCGCCATGTGGAAGGCGTGTACCTCGGCGAAGACGGCCTGCTGGCCGACATTCCCGGCGGTGCGCTGGTGATCGACTGCAGCACGATTGCGCCGGCCACCGCGCGCAAGGTCTCCGAAGCCGCCGCCGCACGTGGCCTGCAGATGCTGGACGCCCCGGTCTCCGGCGGCACTGCCGGTGCGGCCGCCGGCACGCTGACCTTCATTGTCGGTGGCGAAGCCGATGCGCTGGAACGCGCCCGCCCGCTGCTGCAGGCCATGGGCAAGAACATCTTCCACGTCGGTGCCAGCGGTGCCGGCCAGGTCGCCAAGCTGTGCAACAACATGGCGCTGGGCGTGATCATGGCCGTGACCGGTGAGTCCATCGCCCTGGGCGTCGCCCACGGCCTGGACCCGAAGGTGCTTTCGCAGATGATGGCGGTCAGCACCGGCCGCAGCTGGGCCACCGAAGTGTGCAACCCGTGGCCGGGCGTGCTGGAAAATGCGCCCGCCTCGCGTGGCTACAGCGGCGGTTTTGGCAGCGACCTCATGCTCAAGGACATGGGCCTGGCCGTAGAGGCCGCGATGAGCGTAGGTGCCTCCATCCCGCTCGGCGAACTGGCCCGCAATCTGTACTCCATGAACCACCAGGCCGGCCGCGGCAAGCTCGACTTCAGCAGCGTCGTCCAGCTGATCGCCAACGAAAAATAACAATCGCCATCACGCCGGTGGCGCACGACTCACCGGTGGCGCACGACTCACCGGTGGGTCACGACCGTTGGTCGTGAAACGAACAACCCAAATGCATCCCGCAACCCGGGATCCACCGCGGTGGGATGGGCGGCTGCCAAGCACTTGAAGCCAGGCAGCCGCCCATTTTTATGCATCAAACAATCGTCAGCGTCACATCGATGTTGCCACGGGTGGCATTCGAGTACGGGCAGACGATATGCGCCTTCTGCACCAGCTCTTCCACCTGCTCACGCGGCAGGCCCGGCACGCTGATCTGCAGTTCCGCTTCAATACCGAAGCCGGTCGGAATCTGACCAATACCCACGCGGCCCGTGATCTGCGTCTCGGCCGGCAGTGCGACCTTGGCCTGACCCGCCACGAACTTCAGCGCGCCGAGGAAGCAGGCCGAATAGCCGGCGGCGAACAGCTGTTCCGGGTTGGTGCCATTGCCGCCGGCACCGCCCAGTTCGCGCGGGGTGGACAGCTGCACGTCCAGCGCGTTGTCCGACGAGACGGCGCGACCTTCGCGACCGCCGGTTGCGGTGGCCTGGGCGGTGTACAGAACCTTTTCAATCGACATGGGATATCTCCTGGCTGTAAAGGGGTGAACCGTTGTTGAGGTGTACTTTGCCCGCAAAGGGTGGACGTGTGGCAACATGGCGTCCAGAAAACTTGATCTGGAGTCCGCCATGGTCGACCGTCTGCAATCCCTGCTCAGCCGTTTCGCGGTCCGTGCCGAGGTCTTCCACACGGGCGGGCTGACCGGCACCAACGACCTGCCCGGCGACGGCGAGCGCGGCCAGCTGCATCTCATCCGCGACGGGCGTATCCAGGTGCGGCATCAGGACGGTTCGGTGCTGGACATCGACCAGCCCAGCATCCTGCTCTATCCCCGCGCGCACGCACATCGCCTGGTCGTAGACCCCAGCACCGGCGCGGGAACCGCTTGCGCCCACGTGCAGTTCGAAGGCGGCATCAACAACCCCATCGTCAACGCCTTGCCGCCGGTGATCTGCCTGCCGCTGAAAGAGCTGTACGGCGGCGCGCCGATTCTGGAGGTGCTGTTCGAAGAAGCGTTTGCCCAGCGCTGCGGTCGGCAGGCCCTGCTGGACCGCCTGTTCGAAATCGTCCTGATCCAGGTGCTGCGTGTGCTGATGGAGAACGGCCAGCTGCGCGTTGGGCTGCTCGCGGGCATGGCGCATCCCCGCCTGCGCCACGCACTTGTCGCCATGCACGAAGCGCCAGCCGAAGAGTGGACGCTGGAAAGTCTCGCCCAACGTGCGGGCATGTCGCGCAGCGCCTTCGCCGACAGTTTCCGCGACACTATTGGCAGCACGCCCGGCCATTATCTGCAGGGCTGGCGCACCCGCCTGGTGCAGCAGGCGCTGCGCAAAGGGCAGCCGCTCAAGCGCATCGCGATGGATGTGGGCTATGGCAGCGAGGCGGCGCTGTCGCGCGCGTTCAAGGCGCAGACCGGGCAGTCGCCGCGGCAGTGGAAGCAGGGTGTGACGGGCACGGCGTGATCCACTGACCACGACTTTGGGCACGGGTGGCGACGCCATCACCCCGTTAGCATGGCCCGGCAGGTCCACCTTCCGGGAGATCGTTCGATGCACGTTCTTCGTATGCGTCATGCCTACAGGCCGCTTCTCTCTGCCGTACTGCTGGCAGCCAGCTTCATCGCACAGGCCGAAGCCGAGCCGGTCAGCGAACCGAACTACACCACCCAGAACCTGATCATCTACAACGAACAGGGGCAGGTGCTGCTGCAACGCAACTTCATGGGCTGGAGCACGCCGGGCTGGCGTTACGACGACCGGGTCACGCTCACAGAGGGACTGCATCAGCTGGCGGGGCGCTATGGTGTCAAGATCACCGACCTGCGGCTGGCAGGGCTCTTTACCTATCGGTATACCTACACGCCGGCGATGTCCACGCGATCGCACTACTCCGCACGGCTTGCGGGCGGAGCGCCCAAGGCACCGCAGGGTTTCGACGAGCTGCGCTGGTTCTCACCGAAGGATGCCATCGCGGCCATGGGCGATGCTTCTCAGCGTTCGCCCCAGGCGTTGGTGCAATTGAACCGACAGATGCTGGAGAACCCCGAAACCATTTGGGGCGGTGCATTCCATATCCGTCAGGAAGACGAACGTTACCTGAGCGAGATGACTGAGCCGTTCCACGCGTGGGGAGGTCAATCGCGGCGATCGGAGTGATCGCCGCGCCCAGCCTTTGACGTGCTACTGGATGTTGAGCGGATCGTCGCCCTTCTTGTACGCGTAGCCGGTCATTACCCAGTGTCCACCGTGACCAGTGGAAGGTTCGGTCCACTGGAATGTCCATGACTGCATCGTGCCGTCTGGCAGCGTGTTCTCAACGCTGTAGACCTCACCCGGGTAGCCTGAGTCCGGCAGCCCGCCGGGCGGCGCCGGGGTGTTTCGCTGGGTGAGAGGGAAGTGCTGGATCCTCTCCACGGACACCACGCCTGCGCCGGTCAGCGGTGGAAACCGGGGCGCATGCTTCGAGACCCATGCGAGTACTTTCTGCCCCTCGCCCTGGTCCGCTGCCCAGGTGTGGTTGACGACGACGGTAGCGCTCGATGGCGCTTTCGCCACCGCTACGCTGGTGGCGCTGGCTGCCAGTACCAGTGCAAGTGCTGCTGAGACGATCAACCTCATAGCATTCACTCCCTTGATCAAGCGCGATGTGGATTCATTGCGCCACATCGAAGCTAGTGCAGCCTTGCATCATGCCGAATGCAACAAGTTGCGTCCTGCATTCGGGTAGGCCCAAACCTGATCCGATCCCGCGCACACCCTCAAATGGTCCACTCCCGATCCGTCGTAAACATGATCGTCAGCCAGCGATCAGGCGATTCCTCCCCCAGCGCCTCACCGATCTCATCGCGCAGCCGGTCCCATTCCACCAACGCACGCGGCGGATCATTCTCCGGCACCACAAAGAACAGCTCGATCTGATCGCCGCGCCCAACCTTGGCCACATAGCTGCGGTGCTCAATGAAGCCATGTTTGGCCACCACCGCCCGCGCCACCTCGTCCACATGCGCCTGCAGGGCCAACGGCGTGATCAGCAGGATGTCCGATAGCGCCCGCCGCACCGTGCCCAGCGGGGCCAGCACCACGAACGCGCACACCACCAGCAGAATGGCCGGATCGATATACGGCACCACCCAGGCCCACGAAGTTCCGCGCAGCAGCCATCCACCGCCAAAGGCCAGCAGGTAGGCCCCGGACATCGCGGCAGCCACCATCCAGTTCTTCGCATCCAGCCCCACGAACTCCGAGCCGATGCGCCGGTTCGCCCGCCGCACGAAGATCGCAAGGGCACTCTCGGCAATGATCGACAGCACCGCGAACACAATCGCCGGCCCCAGCGCGATATGGCGTCCGCCCGACATCAGCGCGTCCACCGCATTGACCGCCGCATACAGCGCCGCGCCGATCATCAGCGTGCCGCTGACCCCCAGCACGATCGGCTCGAGGTGCCAGAAGCCCATGGTGAAGCGCTGGTTCAAGCGGGACTGCAGCGCATCCACATTGGTGGACAGGCTGATCAACCGCACCACCAGCAGTGACAGCCAGGTCATCACCACGTCGATCAGCCCATAGATGCCATCGAAGATGATCAGCGACGAGTTGGCCAGCAGCCCGAAGGCCACGGCGGCGGCCGCCATCGCAAATGAGGCCGCAATCGACAGGCTCAGCACGCCCTGTTCGGTGGTGGGATCGAAGCGGGACGGTCGGGTGCTGCGCATGGTGCAGGGGGCGGGAATGGGCGTGGCTCATTGTGCACACCTCCCGTGACAGGCCATGAAGATCGCGCGTAAGTGCCTGATCTGAATGATGGAGCAACCGGCATGTCAGCCCAGCGTCATCAAGTTGACGCCCATCCCGTACAATCGCCCCAGCGCAGCCGTGGGGACGGTTGCCGGCCGGACGCAGGAGCCGTATCGCCGGGCGGTAACGATCCGCTGTGCAGAATGGATGCTCAACTATCGCCGTGCGCCCGGACAGGGCCAGGCATTACGCAGGGAGAAGCGGAACATGAACTTGAATACCTCGAATCTGGCGCTGAGCGCCGCCGCGCGCCGTGCTGCGGTGCTGGTATTTTGCCTCGGACTGGTTGCCGCCAATGCTGCCGCTGCCGCTCCGCAGACGTCCTCGGCACCCGCCGCAGAGACGATCAGCGACGAGGACATGGACCCGGGCCTGGACGATTCCTTCAACATCGCCGACCTTCGTCCGCAGTACAAGGCATGTATCAATGCCAGTGACGCCGTCATGCCAAAGGTGCAGGCGTGCCAGGAACAGGAGTTCGTCTACCAGCGCGGGCGCATGCGCGCCGCCCTGGCCCGGATCGACGCCGGTCCGGACAGCTACTTCAAGGACGAAATCGGCAACTGGCAGCACGTCTACATGCAAAGCACCAAAATCAACTGCACGAACGTGGAGGAGCGCGGTCCGGCAGGTGAGGGGCTATCATGCCGCATCAACCGATACGCCAATCGCGCGCGCGCGCTCGAAGGATTGGCCGACATGGCCGACAAGGCTTACGCAAAGGGGAAGTGAGCAACATGGGGAACGGAATCTCTCAAACTGCGTTGTTGGCCCTCTGCCTTGCGCTGGCCGCCTGCAAACCTTCTGCCCCGGAAGCAGCCATCGCCTCGTCCCCGGCGGCCTCGTCCCCTGCCGCTGCAGCCGCCGTCGCTTCGCCATCGGCCAGCGCGCCCGCTGCCGCCGAATCGGCCCCGGCGGACGACGACCTGGCATCGCGCCGACCCGACGACTCCTACCGCAAGGCAAACCTCCGCCCGGAGTATGACCGGTGCATTGAGGCAGCCGGCGCGACCACTCCGGACCTGTATGCCTGCAACGACGAAGAACTGGCATTCCATGAGCGGAAGCTGGAGGAACAATTCTTCAGGATCATCTCGCTGCCGGACGGGCAGGAGAAGGACGCGTTGATGGACGAGCAGGCGGCGTACATGCACGACACCAATCGCCACTGCGCGTTCAATCCAGAAGAAGACGGTCAGGGCCAGATGCTGGACGCGCAGTCATGTCGCATCAATCGAACCGCCAACCGCGTCCCGGCGTTGAGCGCGCTGGCTGATATGGCCGAGAGTCGGGCGCAACAGGCAATCGCGGACGAGCAGGAGTGGGCCCCCGTGCCGACCACGCAGAAGCGGGCTACTGTGACCGGCGACGTCGATCCGGAAGCGCCGATCCTTGACGAAGACGGAAACCCCTACGCACCGGATAGCTCATACAGCCGCGCCAATCTGCGCCCCCGGTATGGCAAGTGCATCCGCGCCAGCGACGGATCGACCCCGTCGCTGCAGGAATGCGGCGACGAGGAGTATGTCTTTCAGCGCAAGCGCATGATTGCAGCGCTGGACGTCATCGCTGCAGGGCCGGACAGCGTGGCCAAGGACAGGCTGATGGATGAGCAGGATGCCTACATGAGGGACACCGACCTCTACTGCCGCTACGACTGGAGGACGCAAGGCCAGGGTCATATGCTGGATGCGCAGTCGTGCCGCATCAACCGTCACGCCAACCGTGCCGACGCACTGGAAAGAGTGATTCGAAGGGCAGGCAAGGTATACGCGAAGAAGAATTGAAACAACGACTCCAAACAAGAATCACGCTGTCACCAGCAAGGCATCCACCTGAAAGGAGAGAGAGACAATGCGGACTACGAACACCCCCCTTCACCGTCGCATCGCTCAGCCGATGAAGCGGTCACTCGCGGTACTTGCATTGGTAATGGCGCTGGCAGCATGCCAGGGTCCGGGCACCGAAGCGCAAACCGCGAACGTGCCGGCTGCCGCCCCTGAGACGGCGGCGGAAGTTCCGGCCACCCCGACAACCTCACAGGAAGCTGCGGTTACCACCGCCGACGCAGCCGATGACGCGCAACCCGCACCGCTGGACGAATCGTATAGCAAGGCCAGCCTGCGTCCCGAGTACGCCAAGTGCATCAAAGCTACCGAGGGCGTAACTCCGGAAATCCAAGCCTGCCAGGACGAGGAATATGCGTGGCAGGAGAAGCGCCTGGAGACCTTGTGGCGCAAGATCGCCGACGGCCCGGATAGCGTTGAGAAGGACAAGCTGGCTGACGAACAGGCTGCTTATCTGGAAGACACCGACAATAACTGCACCTGGAACCCGGACGAAGACGGCCAAGGCCAGATGCTGGACGCGCAGTCGTGCCGCATCAACCGCTACGCCAACCGTGCTGACGCGCTGCAGGCACTCACCTCGAAGTAATTCATCCCACAATGGAGTGTAGGAAATGGACGTTGTAACCCAGGCAAAGCAGAAGATGGACGAGTGGCACCGTGGTGCCACCTCGGCCCATTATGAAACCGGTGGTCGTGGTCCCGGTCATGTGTCCACTGGTAAGGGTGATCATGGCGGCGTGTCGTACGGTAGCTACCAGTACGCTACCAACGTGGGTGGTGCCGCCGAATACGTGGCGGCCTCGCGCTACAAGAGCGAGTTTACTGGCCTGAAGCCCGGCACGCCTGAGTTCACCGCGCGCTGGAAGGAAGTGGCCGCCGAGCACCCGAAGGAGTTCGCGCAGGACCAGCACGACTTCATCCAGACCAAGTACTACGACGTGCAGATGGGGCGCCTGAAAGATATCGGCATCGACCTGTCCGATCGCGGCCCGGCGGTGCAGGATGCGCTGTGGAGCACCTCGGTGCAGTACCGCGGCATTACCCGCTCGGTGTTCGAGAAGGGCCTGGAAACCGCCTACGGTAAGGACTACAAGCTCTCCGACCTCAGCGACGAGCAGATTGTCCGTGCGGTGCAGGACTACAAGCACGATAACGTGAAGACCCACTTCTCCAAGTCTCCGGACCTGTGGGATTCGCTGGCCAACCGCGCGCTCAACGAGAAGACCTCGTTGGTCGGGCTGGCGCGCTACGACCAGGTCAGCAAGCACCCGGAGCAGTACCAAGGCAAGGACTACCAGCAGGCCTTCGGCGAGCCGGAGCCGCAGCAGTCGCGTGGCCGCACCCGCGCTGCGCCGATGGCCGACGGGATGCTGACCCCGGGAGAGCGGGGTGATGAAGTAGGAGCGCTGCAGGACAAGCTGATCCAGGCGGGCTACACCGGTAAGGACGGCCAACCGCTGACTGCCGACAAGCACTACGGCCCCAACACCGAGCATGCCGTGCGCGAGTTCCAGCGCGACCACGGGCTGTCGGTGGACGGCAAGGCCGGCAAGAACACCCTCGACGCAATCAATGGCCAGGCCCCTCAGCAGGCACCGGCACAGCCGGCCGCACCGGCCCGCGACCAAGCGGCCCCGGCCCAGGAGCAGGCTCCGGCCCCCGCCCCCGCGCCCGGTGGCGGGCGCATTCACCTGATCGAGCCCATGGGTAGCGACGATGGCAAGGCGAATCGCAGAATTCCGCACGGTACCTCTGGTGAGGACGCCTTCCGCGAAATGCATATTCACCATCCGAACGATAACCGCGAAGCCGTCCGAACCGGCGACGCCAGTAAGGCCGACCGTCCGTCTCAGATGGTGGAAGGGGAGCTGGAAACCGTCCGCACGCGTGGGGACAAGAATGGCATTCCGCTGGTGCACAAGGACCTGATTCTCACGAATGAGGCCGGCAGCCGCAATGTGATGATTCCCAATCCTGTTGAGGGCTACGTCCAGGTCAACCAGGACAAGTGGAATTCCATCAGCATCTACAGCCATCCGGCTGGCCATCCCGACCGCGAACTGGTGGGTCAAGTGCTGCACGGCGTGCGCGGAAGTACACCCTACAAGACAGGTGATTTCGTCGAGTACGGCGCGCCGCTCATCAAGCAATCGGACGCGGGAATCAAGCCGGGTGCGGTGCACGCCCACATTGAGCTGGAACCTGATCAGTTCCGCAAGTACATGGGCGACATCCTCAACGACCGCATCACCCTGGGCGGCGAGGTGCACAAGCAGGGGCCGCAGCATAAGGATGGTCAGTCGCACGGTGCCATGGCCGACGGCATGCTCACCAAGGCCGAGCGCGGTGATGACGTCAAGGCGATGCAGGAAAAGCTGGCCGGGCTGGGGTACCAGGGCAAGGACGGCAAGCCGCTGTCCAACACCGGTTACTTCGGTGATGACACTCTTGCCGCCGTGCAGAAGTTCCAGCGCGACCATGGCCTGAAGGATGACGGCAAAGCCGGCGAGAAGACGCTTGGTGCGCTGGATGCGGCCACCGCAGAGAAGCAGCAGACTCCGAAAGAACCCAGCATGCGGGATGCCGCACATGCGGATAACGTGCGCTTCAATCAAGCCGTGGATAAGCTGCAGGGCCTGGAGCAGCAGCGTGCCCAGGGTTGTCTGAAGCCGCTTTATGCGGACAAAGAGCAGCTGGAGCGTGTGGCTGGCCAGATGGTGGTGTCTACCAAGGCCGCAGGCATGCAGCAGATCGACTCCGTGGTTGCCCGTCCGGACGGGGCCGGCGTGATCGCGGTGCAGGGCACTGTGGGCGACCCGGCATCACGCCGTGTGCTGGTTGATCACAACCAAGCCGCCACGCAGAGCGTCGAAGCCAGCACCCGTCAGGCCGACGCGCAGGGCCAGTCGCAGCAGCAGGAACAGAACCAGCAGCAGGAACAGAACCGCTCGCGCGGGATGTAAGCGCTGCAAATGGCCGGTGGCGTGCAACGGGCCACCGGCCGACGCATCTTCTGCCGATGCTGTACCAGTAGCCCAACCTACCTCTTGAAAATCCAACAACTAACGGCCCGGGTGCCCTTCGGTCCACGTACCCAGCGAATCCGCAGAAAGCGCGGACACCGCCGTACCGCCTTCCGCAGCAGATAAACCGGTGGAAGCTCCACGCCAAGCTGCTCTGCTGCAGCATGCACAGCGACCAGCCGAATCGCCAGAAGCTTGGGGTCGATGGAGTGGTTCTTGATCACCTCACCCTCCAAACCCTTGTTCGCAGCGCTCCAGAAGCGCTCGATCATCAGATCCTGCGTCCACCCACCCTGCATCTTCAGTTCTCCCATAGGCCCACAGCTGACGCCAAAAACTGAAGCAATTCTCCGGCCCGCCGGTCCGCATGGAAATTCCGAATGACGCAATCGGCGCAGAATGGTCGCTCACCGTGCCACCCGCGTTGGTAGCGTCGGTCGACAGACGACGGCCGATAGCGGCGGTCGGCACGGTAACGAGTGAACATCAGCGCAGAAGCGCATCTCCGGTCGAAGGCCATGCGTTGCAGCAGTGATTGCTGTTGTCGGCCGTCGTCTGTCGACCGACGCTACCCCTTCGGAACTACAGGGATTGGTTCCCAAAGAGCAACATAACGTGCCCGCCCACGCGCCTACCGCCATTGCCGTGCGCTACCTAAGCTGCCTCCACACGGCACCTGCCGTGCCACGCAAGCCCGCAACGCTTCCCGCCAGCCAAATCATGTGGAGATCTCGTCAGTTTCAGTCTTGAATCTGCCGCCGCGCCCGTTGCCCCCGCTCTGGATGAGCTGGTGCCCTCACGTTATGCCCTGAAGGTGGGTGATATCGAAGTCCTGGTGATCAGCGATGGTGTTCTGCCGCTGCCCACGCAGATGCTTGGTCACAACGCATCCACGTCGGAACGCGCCGAATGGTTGGAGGAGATGTACCTGCCTCAGGAAGCCTTGGACTGGCCCTTGAATGCAATGGTGGTGCACAGCGGCGACCGCACCATCCTGCTCGACGCCGGGCTGGGCATGGATCCGGACCTGCAGTTGCCGCGCGCCGGCCAGCTGATCCGCCGCCTCGGCGCGGCCGGCATCGACCTGGCTGACATCACCGACGTGGTAATCACCCACATGCACATGGACCACATCGGCGGCCTGCTGGTTGACGGCGTGAAGGAACGGCTGCGGCCGGACCTGAAGATCCACGTCGCCGCCGCGGAGGTGGAGTTCTGGAAGTCGCCGGATTTCAGCCGCACCAACATGCCGCAGGGCTTCCCCGATGCGCTGCGGGCCACCGCCAGGCACTTCTGGGCCGAGTACAGTGGCTCTGTGCACACGTTCCAGGACAAGCAGGAGATCGCGCCGGGCGTGACCGCCCGCCGGACCGGCGGCCATACCCCGGGCCATTGCGTGGTGAGGGTGGCATCTGACGGCGAGGCACTGACCTTCGCCGGTGATGCGGTGTTCGCGGTCGGCTTCGACCAGCCGAACTGGCACAACGGCTTCGAGCACGACCCGGAAGAATCGGCGCGTGTGCGCATCGCCCTGCTGCAGGAACTGGCAGGCACCGGCGAAATGCTGGTGGCCACGCATCTGCCGTTCCCGTCGGTGGGCCGGGTGTCGCTGGAAGGCGAGACCTTCCGCTGGGTGCCGGTGTTCTGGGATTTCTGATGCAACCTCTACGACAGGGGCGCACAGCAGCCCCTGTCGGCCCGGCTGGTTAGTGTCGGTCATCCAGGATCCGACGCATCTCTGCTTCGACGAAGTCAGTGAGCAGACGAACCCGCGCCGGCAGAAGGCGGCCAAACGCATGGATGGACTGCAACGGAAGGCTGGGAAGGCGCAGCGATGGGAGTACTTGCACCAGCGCGCCGCTGTCGAGGTCGTGCTGCACGGTGCAACGCGTCAGGTGTGCCACACCCACGCCGGCGAGCGCTGCCGCACGGAGAGCAACGCCGGTATTCAGGCCCACCCGGCCACTTGGCTGCACACTGGTTCCGTCGGCGAACATGTGGGCGGCAGTTCGACCCTCGTACAGGTATCGCAGCATTGGCATCCTGCGCAGGTCATCTGGCGTGCCGGGCGTACCGTGGCGGGAAAGCAACTCGGGGGAGGCCACCAGGATCATTGTCAAAGAGGCGATAGGGCGCGCCATCAGCTCGCTGTCTGCGGGATGCCCGATTCGGAATGCGACGTCGTAGCCCTCACGAATGACGTCGACAAGATGATCAGACAGCGACAGATCCAACTGCAGTCCAGGGTGAGCGTCCAGGAAGCGCGTGGATAAAGGCTCCAACAGCAGTCGCCCGATTTCACTCGGCATGCTGGCGCGGAGCAGGCCGCGCGCATCACCGTCGGTGCGGATCGCATCGGCCGCATCCTCCAATCATCGCAGCAGCGGAGTCACGCGCTCGAACAGGGCCAGCCCTTCCTCGGTAGGCTGCAGATACCGTGTGGATCGGTGGAAGAGTTTCGCACCCAGCTCGGCTTCAAGCCTGGTGATCGACTTGGACACCGATGAAGGCGTCTGGCCGAGGGCACGCGAGGCTGCACTGAACGACCCCGCTTCCACAGAGCGCACGAACGCCAGCAAGGTAGCCGTGTTGCTGAGCAGGTTCATCTGTGACTCCTTGGAACAACTGAAGTTCGACAGCTCGTCTTCCGGCCGGGACGGGTGAGGACTAAGGTCTGTGCATCCCCAGGATGCAAGGTATATCAGCTATGAATCGAATGGAAAACAAGGTCGCGCTCATCACCGGTGGCAATAGCGGCATCGGCCTGGCGACGGCCTGTCTCTTTACCCGTGAGGGTGCGCAGGTGGTCATCACCGGGCGCCGGCAAGGCATCCTGGACGAGGCGCTTGAGCGCATTGGCCATGGCGCGGTTGGACTGCGCGGGGATGTTGCCGATCTCGAGCATCATTCCCAGGCAGCCGCGTACGTGCGGGACACGTTTGGCGGCCTCGACGCATACGTGGTCAATGCCGGTGTGCTGACCATCAATGAGTCCGCCGCTGTATCTCCCCAGGAGTTCGATCAGCAGTTCTCCATCAACACGCGCGGCGTCTTTTTCGGCGTGCAGGCGACAGTCCCGGTGATGCGAGCGGGAGGGAGCATCATCGTCACCAGTTCGCTGGCATCAGCAAGGGTGCTGCCTGGTCACGCCTATGCCGGAGCAAAGGCGGCGATCGAAGCGTTCGCGCGTAGCTGGGCGCTTGAGCTGAAGGACCGTCGCATCCGCGTCAATGTGCTCAGCCCGGGCCCTGTGGATGCTGCGATCGTCGAGAAGCTGGGCGTGCCCGAGTCTGATCGCGCAGCCTTTCTTCAGTCAATGAGCGACCGGATCCCGGCGGGACGCATGGGTGATGGAGGAACTCGCCAATGCCGCGCTCTTTCTCGCTTCAAGTGAAAGCAGTTTCGTAAACGGTGCCGAACTTCGCGTTGACGGCGGCATGTTCCTGTCTTGATACCTTTTGGAGATCATCACCATGACGACTCAATCAAATACTGAACTGCTGGACTTCATCGACGTGCTGGCGGAAACGGGCAGCCACTACCGCATGGACGAGATGGAGGCTTTGTATACGGATGACCTGGCATTCCTGGTCCTGACCCCGGAAGGCGGGATTACACGACTGTCGCGCGACGATATGTTCCAGGAATTCCGCGAACGTGGTGCTGCGGGTGAACCACCGCTCTCCACGGAGAAACGGGTGCTGCATGTGGAGCAGGAGGGTGACACCGCAGTCGCGGTGCTGTACCGACGCATGGGAGCTTCTGCCGACCCGGCGCTATACGAATTGCGCCTGCGCTACAGTGCTGGTCGCTGGCAGGTATGCGGCGAGACCGTTTCACCCTGGCCAGACCTCGCCAAGGCGGTAGGCTTCCTGCCTCCGCGCCAGAGAAGCTGAAGGGCTTCTATGGAGTGCTGCGGCGCAGTAGCGATTCGGCGGCCGACGCGGCCGACGCGACCGACGCGACCGATGCGATTGACGCAATCGGCGCAATCGGCGCGACTCGGGCGTCGGTAGCGTCGGTCGATAGACGACGGCCGATAACGGCGATCGGCTCGGTAACGAGTGATCACCAGCGCAGTAGCGCATCTCAGTTCAAGCGCCCTGCGCAACAGTAGCGATTTCCGTTATTTTCGTCGTCCATCGACCGACGCTATCTGGTTAATCCTCGCGAAGTGGCCAGAAGCGTCACGCACCCTATGTTCACTTCTCTTCCCAAGGAGGCCCGTACTCACAGCGAACAACTGAGTAGCAGCCGGGAAACTCTTCCAGATGTCGATTTCAGCCTTTACTCAACTATCTAGATCAATAGCATCCCCGCTTCCTTTCCAAATGATGGAGCTGTGAATGAAGGGCGTCCTGGTTCTGCTGGTGGTTGTTGGCCTTTGGTTGAGCGTTGCCTCTCTTTTGAAGCGAAGAGGCTGGGCAGGCCTTAAGCGAAACCTGTGCGCGGGACTCGCCGCATTCGTTGGCTTGCTGGTTGGGGCATCTCTGGTAGCGGATGTCCCGGAGCAGGGTGCTTCAACTCCCGCGTCGGCGGCAGCCAAGGCATCGAGCCCCGTCGAAGATCCAGTAAAGACTGCCGGGAAAAAGGCAGCGGATGAGCGAGCAGAGCGCGATAAGAAGCTCAAGAAACTCGACAAGAACATCGTGACGATCCACCACATGGATCTATCCGATCCGCCTAAAGTCTGGATCACGCTCAGGGCTGACGGATGGGGTGAGGCATCAGCGTTTCACGGCTTCGCTTCGAGTGCCGCAGCGCTCCTGAAGAAGTCGGAGAGTAGCGGTCTACTGGAAGGCGGGCGCGATGTGGCGTTTATCATGGAGGTTGAGGTCGTCTCCGAGGATGGCGATGGGCTGTCCAAGAAGTCGCGCTCGAACGTCCTGAACCTTCTGCTTCCAGCAGACTCGAGGTCTGAATTTCTCGAGGACACAGAACGTAAGGGCGCTTCCGCATTGCTGCGGTTGGCAAAATTTGAGAGCCGAGGGCGCATCGGCCGGGAAATCGTACGCGCATTCTGCGACTCGCCGATCTATCAAGGCTCATCCGGTGTAGCGCCATCTGCAACATTCTGTCGCCAGATTTGACCGTGATGAACGGCGGGTGCCGACACTCTCTTCGCAGTCGTGGTCGACCTTCGCTACCCACACGGCATCGATCCGGTCGGTGTCCAGGTGCTGGATGAAGTTGAGAGCAGTTGCGCTACCGAAGAATCAGAGATCTCCGAGGTCAATCAGTGCGGGTGATCGTTAGAGTTTCGCGTTCATTCCGATAGCACAGGTGACGCATGCCCCGTTTCACCCGCAGGCTGCTGCTTGCATCGAGTCCTATTTTCGCTGTCGCAGCTCCGGTGGCCGCGCTAGAGCTGGCCAACAGTACGGAGGACACCCACGTTCTCTCGCTCAGAGTGATGGCCCATGACAAGGAAGTCATGGCCCCTGTGCTGCAGGTAGCTGCCGGCGCACCGGCGTCAGTAGCGATCAGCAATCACGAAGGTCCTATGTACACCCTGGTCACCACCGTCAACCCGCCGATGGGGGATGATGCGCCCGCAATGGGCGGCGTGCAGGTGTCACTGTGGAAGGGTGACGAAGAGGCCGGAACCCGGATGATCGAGGGTCAGGTGAACGCCAATGGCACGCGCATGCTCAGCGATGGGCAGGGCACCACGGTGGAGCTGCTTTCTCACGCTGCATATTGACGCAATTGCGCGCCAGCGCGGGTAGCGTCGGTCGACAGACGACGGCCCATAGCGGCGATGAGCACGGTAACGAGTTATCATCAACGCAGAAGCGCGTCTCCGTTCGAAGGTCAGGCGTTACAGCAGTGATTGTCGTGATCGGCCGTCGTCTGTCGACCGACGCTACCAAATCAACAACCGCAGTGATCCCAGCGCAAGGAGACACCCCCCCAAAGCCACCATTCACCCCAGGCAGGTAAACTATTGATTGCGCGGGCAAACCCCGCCCCCATCAGCCCCGCCTGCCCATGACCCTGCCTGCCCCCACCGCCGCGGACCGCTACGCCGCTTCCATCCGCCTTTCCGTCGCCCCCATGATGGATTGGACGGACCGCCATTGCCGCGTGTTCCACCGGCTGCTGGCCCCGGGCGCGCGGCTGTACACGGAAATGGTCCACGCCAACGCTGTCATCCACGGCGACCGCGAACGCCTGCTCGGCTACGACGGCAGCGAGCACCCGCTGGCCCTGCAGCTGGGTGGCAGCGACCCGGAACTGCTGGCGCAGGCCGCCCGCATTGCCCAGGAGTGGGGCTACGACGAGGTCAACCTCAACTGCGGCTGCCCGTCCGACCGCGTCCAGGCCGGCCGCTTCGGGGCCTGCCTGATGCGAGAGCCCATCCTTGTGGCTGAATGCGTCGCGGCGATGGTCGCGGCAGTCGACATCCCGGTCACGGTGAAATGCCGCCTGGGTGTCGATGACGACAACAGCTACGAAAACTTCCTGAATTTCGTCGATCAGTCGGCCAACGCCGGCAGCGCGATGTTCATCGTGCATGCCCGCAATGCCTGGCTGAAGGGCTTGTCGCCCAAGGAAAACCGCGAAGTCCCGCCGCTGCGCTACGACTGGGCGCACCAGCTCAAGGCCGACCGCCCGCACCTGCCCATCGTCCTCAACGGTGGGCTGGCCACGGTGGAGGCCTGCCAGGCCCAGCTGCCGGCGCTGGACGGGGTGATGCTGGGCCGTGCGGCCTATCACGACCCCTACCTGCTGCATCAGCTGGAGGCCGCCCAGACCGGCGCGGCGCTGCAACCGCGCGAGGCACTGCTGCGGGCCATGCGCCCCTACATCGAGGATCAGCTGGAACGCGGCCTGGCCTTGAAGCACATCACCCGCCACCTGTTCGGCCTGTTCCACGGCCAGCCCGGTGGACGCGCGTTCCGCCAGGTGCTCAGCGAGGGCGCACACCGCCCAGGCGCGGACTGGAGCCTGATCGAGCAGGCGCTGGAGATCACCCGTGCCCAGGCCGAACGGGTCGCGGCCTGACCTGAACAGCCGTGACCGCCGTCACGGCCGCCGCTTGATCCTTTTGGCGTTTTCCCGCTATGGTTCACTTAGATGAACGTAGCCACGGAGCACCCGGAAAAG
This sequence comes from Stenotrophomonas sp. 278, assembly GCF_003935715.1. Classification (GTDB taxonomy): domain Bacteria; phylum Pseudomonadota; class Gammaproteobacteria; order Xanthomonadales; family Xanthomonadaceae; genus Stenotrophomonas; species Stenotrophomonas maltophilia_AH. The sequence continues at coordinate 25,715 of NZ_RHPP01000038.1, forward strand.
TTCAGACCGGATTCACTGCGTAAAACCAAGAATTTGCAAAAGATTCGTGAAGTGCTGGCCGATGGCGGGCACTGATCGATTCACAACTTTTGAACGTTTTGACGCCGTCCGTTAGGATCGAACCGATGTTCTTCGTGACCCGCCACCGCCGCCTTGCTGTCGCCGCCCTGCTGGCAACGGGTGCCGTCGCTGCTGTTGGCAGTGCCAGCGCCCAGATGCCGCCGCCGGACCCGGCCCGTGCCGAGGCCATGCGGGCCGCGCGCAGTGCGCCGCAGGAACGGTCACTGTCCGACGCGGTGCGTCGGGTCCAGCGCACCACCGGCGGTCACATCCTGGGGGCGGAACGGGTGCCGTTCGACGGGCGGGACATCAACCGCGTGAAGTACATGGATGACCGCGGTCGCGTCCGCTACATGGACGACCCGGCGCAGCCACGTTCACAGCCCCGCACGCCCCGGTCGGATATGTCATCACTACGCGGCGATAACCCCTGAACAGGGATAGTTGGCCGTCAACAACGAAATCCACTGGCCCCAGGCCACACCCAGGACACTAGGGAGAGTTCATGCGTATCCTTCTGGTCGAAGACGAAGCCCCGCTGCGGGAAACCCTGGCAGCCCGGCTCAAGCGCGAAGGCTTTGCCGTCGATGCTGCGCAGGACGGTGAGGAAGGTCTGTACATGGGCCGCGAAGTGCCGTTCGACGTCGGCATCATCGATCTGGGCCTGCCCAAGATGTCGGGCATGGAACTGATCAAGGCGCTGCGCGACGAGGGCAAGAAGTTCCCGGTACTGATCCTTACCGCCCGTTCCAGCTGGCAGGACAAGGTCGAAGGCCTCAAGCAGGGGGCCGACGATTACCTGGTCAAGCCGTTCCATGTCGAAGAACTCCTCGCCCGCGTCAACGCGCTGCTGCGTCGTGCCGCTGGCTGGAGCAAGCCGACCCTGGAATGCGGCCCGGTTGCACTCGATCTTGCCGCGCAGACGGTCAGCGTCAATGGCAGCAACGTGGACCTCACCAGCTACGAGTACAAGGTGCTGGAGTACCTGATGATGCATGCCGGTGAACTGGTCTCCAAGGCCGACCTCACCGAACACATCTATCAGCAGGATTTCGACCGCGACTCGAACGTGCTGGAAGTGTTCATCGGCCGCCTGCGCAAGAAGCTGGACGCCGATGGCGAGCTCAAGCCGATTGAAACCGTGCGTGGCCGAGGCTATCGCTTCGCGATCCCGCGCAACCACGAGGGCTGAGTTTCAGCGTTGGCGATTGAATGATGTCAGGCCGTCTGTGGTTCTTTAAACGCTGGCGGCCGCGCTCACTGCAGGCACGTCAGTTGCTGGCGGCCAGTGTGAGCCTGCTGGCCTTTCTGGCCATCGCCGGCTATGCGCTGGATGCCGCTTTCGCCGACACCGCCCGCGCCAATCTGCGCGAGCGGTTGAAGAACTACGCCACCGCCTATGCGGCGGGTATCGACTTCACGCGCGACCGCTCGCTCTACATCCGCGAACAGCCACCGGACCCGCGCTTTGACGTGCCCGGCAGCGGCCTGTACCTGCAGGTGGTGATGCCGGACGGCAAGGGCAACTCGATGTCCGCCGAAGGACCGATGCTGCCCACCGTGGGCGGCGGCATCCTGGCTCCGCGCCAGGAGGTCTTCGAGGGCCCGCTGCCGATGATCCAGATCGACGGCAGCGAAGGCTCGGTGTACCGCTATGGCCTGGGCCTGGTCTGGGACGCAGATGCTGATCCAGCCACCGAATTCCCGTACACGATCTATGTGATGGAAGACTCGCGCGCGCTGGGTGCGCAGCTGCGCGTGTTCCGTGGCCGGGTCTGGTTCTGGATGGGCGGTGCGGGTTTGATCCTGCTGCTGTTGCAGACCGTCATTCTGCAGTGGAGCCTGCGTCCGATGCGGCGCGTGATCACCGAGCTGACCAAGGTGCAGCGCGGTGAAACCGAGCGCATGAGCGAGCGCCATCCGCGCGAGCTTGAGCCGCTGACTGACAGCATCAACGCGCTGATCGAAAGCGAACGCGAAAACCTTGAGCGCCAGCGAAATACCCTGGCCGATCTCGCGCACAGCCTGAAAACGCCACTGGCCGTGCTGCGCACGCAGCTGGACAGCGGTGCGCAGGACCAGGACCTGCGCGACGAGTTCGACGTACAGCTGAGGCGCATGAACAACCTGGTGTCCTACCAGCTGGCGCGCGCGGCTTCTTCCGGTCACAAGCTGTTCTCGGCGCCGCTGCCGATCGAGTCGAATGCGGAAGAGATCGTGCGCGGGCTGGAGAAGGTCTATGCCAGCAAGGGCGTGCTGTGCGAATTCGACATCGACGAAGCGGCACGCTTCCACGGCGAACCCGGCGACCTGCAGGAGCTGCTGGGCAATCTGCTGGAGAACGCCTTCAAGTGGGCCAACCGTCGTGTGCTGCTGACCGCCAAGTCGCTGACCGCGCCGGGTGTGCGTCGTGCTGGGTTGCTGCTGTCGGTGGATGACGACGGCCCGGGCATCGCACCGGAGGACATCGCCAAGGTCCTGCAGCGGGGTGTGCGAGGCGATGAGCGCGTGCAGGGCCACGGCATCGGCCTGTCGATCGTGCAGGACCTGATCAAGGATTACCGCGGCGAACTGCAGGTGAAGCGTTCGCCGGAACTGGGCGGCGCACGGTTTGAAGTGAAGTTGCCGCCCGGGCCGTAGAGCGTGCAGCGTACCGACCAACGGTCGGTACCTACCGGTGTGTCACGGCACCGACCCGCCACGGCACCGACCCGCCACGGCACCAACCCGCAACGGCCCCAACCCGCAACGGCCCCGACAAGCAAAGGGTAGCTACCGACCGTTGGTCGGTAGCCGAACCGCCGGCGGCTCCCCATAAAATCGCCGAAGATGCCCGGCCACCGCCGGCATTTCCTGCTCCAGCAGATCCGGCGCGGAGAAGTGATACTCCGTCACCACCGCGAAGAACTCATCCGGCGCTTCCGCCCCATACGGGTCAATCACGGTCTCTTCCCCGGCATCCACCTGCGCGCGCAGCGCATCAAACGCCGCCTGGAAATCAGCCGCCCATTGCTGCTGCCACTCGCGCGGCAGCGGCGGGGTGCCGTCCATCACTCCATCCAGCATGTCGATGCGATGCGCCATCTCATGCACCACCACGCAGGCCCCCTCGTGCGGGTGGGCCAGTTCGGCCTGTACGTCCTGCCAGGACAGCAGCAGCGGCCCGGTGTGCGACACCTGGCCGATAGCGTCTTCTTCCCACTCGTGCAGGACGCCGTCCTCATCGACCTCGCTCTGCGGCACGACGAAGCCTTCCGGGTATACCAGCACCTGCGACCAGCCCTGCAGACCCACTTCGCCGAGCTTCAGCAGGGGCAGGGAGCACAATGCCGCAATCAGCACCGCGTCGCGCTCCTGGAGCATCAGCCCGCCGACCGGGGTAATCGTCTTGCCGTGCAGAAACACGGCGCTCAAGTGGCGCAGGCGGTCGCGTTCAACCGCTGACAACCCGCGCAGCCACGCGGTGCGCTGGCAGGTGTGTTGCCAATGTTCATTGGGAATGGGGCGCGGACCTGGCCGCAACCACTGCAGCAACGACTGGATCAGCGGAACATGCCCGGCAGGAAGCTGTGCCACTTCGGCGCGCGCAGGCGCGGCAGCACGTCGTCATCGCCACCGCCGCCAGTGCTGCCGGCCGGGGTGACGCTGGGCTTGTTGCTGGAAGGAGCGCTGTTGGCCGGTGGGTTGGACGGAGCGGTGCGCTCCGCCTCGGCCGACGCATACGCGCAGCCGCCCCGGCCCTGGTGGGTCAGCGCATCGGAAGCCTGCGCGGCCATCGGGGCCGTCAGCAGAAGCAGGCAATGGGCGAACAGGCGCATCGTCGACATCCGGTGGGGGCGGGTGGGGTAATTTTCGATTCTAGCCCGATTCTGGTCCCGGTTTGGAACCCGCGGCAGGCGCGGCCCGGCGCTTTCCCGCATAATTTTCCCGTTTCTCCGATGGACACCGCCGTGGACGACCGCCAACTGCTGGCCAAACTGAGTGCCGGGCGCTTGTCCGGCGACGCGCTGGCCCGCGAGCTGGGCCAGACACGCGCCGCAATCTGGAAGCGAATTCAAGGACTTAGAGCCGCCGGCATCGAGATCGACGGCCGCGCCGGTGATGGCTACCAGCTGCAGCAGCCTGTCGAGTTGCTGGACGCGGCCGCCATCACCGCCGGGCTGCCGGCTGCGTTGACCCCCCTGCTTAACGATCTGCAGGTTGCCTGGAACGTCGGCTCCACCAATACCGAATTGTTGCGGTGCAGCGCGCCGCAGCGCGGCTCGGCCGTGCTGCTGGCCGAGCGCCAGACCAGCGGTCGCGGCCGTCGCGGCCGCGAATGGGCCTCGCCATTGGCGGCCCACATCTACCTATCGGTCCTGCGCGGCTTTGCCGGCGGCCTGTCGCGCCTGGGCGGGCTGAGCCTGGTCGCCGGGGTGGCCGTGGCCGAGGCGCTGCAGGCCCAGGGCGTGAAAGACGTGGCCCTGAAGTGGCCCAACGACATCGTGGTCAACGGGCACAAGCTCGGCGGCCTGCTGGTCGAGGGCGGCGGCGAGTTCGCAGGTCCGGCGCGGGCGGTGATCGGGCTGGGCATCAATGTGCGCATGCCGCCGGCATTCGCCGCGCAGATCACCCAGCCGTGGACCGACCTGACCACCTTGATGGGCGGCGAGGTCAGCCGCAACGCCGTCGTCACCGGGCTGCTGGCACACCTGCTGCCGGCGCTGGAGCTGTTCGAGCAGGACGGGCTGGCCCCGTTCCTGACCCGCTACGCCGCGCTCGACAGCCTGGCCGGGCGCAGCGTACGCGTGGAGGACGGTGGCACCTGGCACGAAGGGCAGGCGCTGGGTTTGGCCGAGGACGGGGCGCTGCGGGTGCGCATCGAGGGCGTGGAACGGGTGTTCCATGCCGGGGAAGTCAGCGTGAGGGCGCAATGAGCGACTGGTTGTTCGACCTGGGGAATTCCCGTTTCAAATTCGCGTCGCTCCAAGGTGTGCGCGCCGGTGACGTGCAGGCGTGGCCGCACGGCGCTGAAGCCATGCCAGCGCAGGAGATCGAGAACCTGCCTTCCGGCGACATCGCCTACGTGGCCAGCGTGGCAGCACCCGCGCTCACGGTCAGCATGCTCGAGGTGTTGGGGCAGCGCTTCAAGCAGGTCCGCGTGGCCCGTACCGAAGCGGAGTATGCCGGCCTGCGCATCGCCTATGCCGACCCGGCCAAGTTCGGTGTGGACCGCTACCTGGCCCTGCTGGCCGTGGCCGAGCGCCGCGAACCGGTGGTGGTGGCGGGGGTGGGCACAGCGCTCACCATTGACCTGCTCGACGCGCACGGCCAGCACCACGGCGGACGCGTTGCCGCTTCGCCCACCACCATGCGCGAAGCCCTGCACGCGCGTGCGGTGCAGTTGCCGGCCAGCGGCGGGCAGTATTCCGAATTCGCCAACGACACTGCCGATGCGCTGGCCTCCGGTTGCGATGGTGCGGCCGTGGCGCTGATTGAGCGCAGCCGCGAGCGGGCGGGTGAGGTGCTGGGCACGCGCCCAGCGCTGCTCATCCACGGCGGCGGTGCCCCGACGCTGATGCCGCTGCTGCCCGATGCGCAGTTCCATCCCGCCCTGGTGCTGGACGGCCTCGCGCGCTGGGCCGTGCATCAGCCACCGGCGGCACGGTAGGATCGAGCGCATGCTGACCCGTGCCCTGATCGTCGTTCTGGCCATTCTCAATGTAGGTGTCGCGCTGTGGTGGATGCTGCGCGGCGAACCCGTGCCCACCCCGGTGGAAGCGCCTGCCGGCGTCGCTCGCCTGCAGTTCCTGGATACCCCGCCCGCCGCCGCCGCCGCCGCGGCGCCGCCCCGCCCGGCAGCCCGGCCCTCCCCCCCGCCACCGCGCACCCCGGGCCCCCCCCCCGCCCCGCGCCCGGCGCGCGCGCGGCCAGCTCCATCAGCGCACTGACTTCGTCCA
>NZ_RHPP01000039.1 GCF_003935715.1 Stenotrophomonas sp. 278
GGTTTGCAGTTCAGCGGCAACGACGCAGCGCGTGCCGTGGCGCAGCGCCTGCTCGACGGCCCGGCCATGGTGCCGGCCACGGTGCCTGAGGGGCTGCAGGCCACGCTTCGCCCTTACCAGATGGAAGGCCTGAGCTGGCTGCAGCATCTGCGCCAGAACGCGCTCGGGGGCGTGCTGGCGGACGACATGGGCCTGGGCAAGACCCTGCAGACGCTCGCGCACATTCTGCTGGAGAAGGAAGCCGGCCGCCTGCAGCAGCCGGTGCTGGTGGTGGTGCCCACCTCGCTGCTCAGCAACTGGCAGAGCGAAGCGGAGCGCTTCACCCCCGGCCTGCGTGTGCTGGTGCTGCACGGCCCGACCCGGGCCGAGAGCTTCGACCAGATCTCCCGGCACGACCTGGTGCTGACCACCTACCCGCTGCTGTGGCGCGACGAGGAGGTGCTGCGCGGACACAGCTGGCACCTGCTGGTGCTGGACGAGGCGCAGCAGGCCAAGAATCCCCGCTCGCGCGCCGCCATGACCCTGCGCACGCTGAAGGCCGACCACCGCCTGTGCCTGACCGGCACCCCGCTGGAAAACCACCTGGGCGAGCTGTGGACCCAGTTCGATTTCCTGCTGCCGGGCCTGCTGGGCAGCGAAAAGGTTTTCAACCAGCAATGGCGGCATCCCATCGAGCGCCACGGCGACGCCCAGCGTGCGCAGTGGCTGGCCCAGCGCATGCGTCCCTTCATGCTGCGCCGGCGCAAGGACGAGGTCGCCACCGAGCTGCCGCCAAAGACGCTGATCACGCGCAGCGTGGTGCTGGAGGGCGCGCAGCGCGACATGTACGAAACCGTACGCGCCACGATGGAGGAAAAGGTCCGCCAGGCTGTTTCGCAGCAGGGCCTGGCGCGCAGCCACATCGTGGTGCTGGACGCGCTGCTCAAGCTGCGCCAGGTGTGCTGCGACCCGCGCCTGCTGCCCGGCAGCCACGTCACCGCGACCGCCGCTTCGGCCAAGCTGGAGCTGCTGCGCGAGATGCTGCCGGAGATGGTGGAGGAAGGCCGCCGCATCCTGCTGTTCTCGCAGTTCACCGGCATGTTGAAACTGCTGGGCCAGCTGCTGGATGAGCTGGGCCTGGCCCATGTGGTGCTGACCGGCGAGACCCGCGACCGCAAGACCCCCGTCGAGCGGTTCATGCAGGGTGAGGTGCCGATCTTCCTGATCAGCCTGAAGGCCGGCGGCGTCGGCCTGAACCTGACCCGGGCCGACACCGTGATCCACTTCGACCCCTGGTGGAACCCGGCGGCGGAAAACCAGGCCACCGACCGCGCCCACCGCATCGGCCAGGACCAGCCGGTGTTCGTCTACAAGCTGATTGCCGCGGGCAGCATCGAGGAACGGATCGCCGAAATGCAGGAGCGCAAGGCGGCCCTTGCCGAAACCATCCTCGATGGCGGCGGGGCCACCGGGCCGCGCTTCAGCGATGAGGATCTGCAGGCGTTGCTGGCTCCTTTGCCGGGGGCGGTGGCCAGGAAAAAAGGCGGTTGATCACCGAAGCTCGGCGATCACCCGCCCCAGACCCTGCTGCCAGGTCGGCAACGAAATTCCGAAGTCGCACTCCAGCTTGGATACATCCAGATGCGAATACGCCGGGCGTTTTGCCGGCGTCGGGTACTCGGCCGAGGTGATCGGCTCAACCTGCGGTGCGCGGGCCAGAAGACCCTGCGCGACGGCGGCGGCGAAGATGGCTTCGGCAAAACCATGCCAGCTGGTTTCGCCGTTCGCGGTCAGATGCCAGGTACCGGACAGACTGCCCGGATGCCGCAGCACCTGCGCGGTGACGTCGGCGATCAGTGCCGCCGGCGTTGGCGTACCGACCTGGTCCGCCACCACGCGCAGCACTTCGCGCTCAGCGCCCACGCGCAGCATGGTGCGCAGGAAGTTCGAACTGTGCGACGCATATACCCATGCCGTCCGGAAGATTAGATGACGTCCACCTGCATCGCGGATTGCCTCTTCGCCCGCCAGCTTGCTGGCCCCGTATACGCCCAGCGGCGCGGTTGCATCATCTTCGCGGTATGGACGGGTGCCCAGCCCGTCGAAGACGTAGTCTGTCGAGTAATGCACCAGCGGCACGCCCGCAGCCGCGCACCAGCGCGCGATCACGCCCGGTGCTTCAGCGTTGGCGCGCCACGCAGCCTCGCGATCTTGCTCGGCGCGGTCCACAGCGGTGTAGGCGGCCGCATTGACCACCCATGCCGGCTTGACGCGATCCAACAACGCAGCCAGGCTTTCAGGCTGGTCGAAGTCTGCGGTTTCGCACGGCGTTCCGTCAGCAAGCTGACCACTGCGGGTGGTGACCACCACCCCATCCAGCGGGCTCAGTGCACGCAGCAGTTCCTGGCCAAGCTGGCCGTTGCCGGCAAACAACAGCACCCGCGTCACGGGGTGTAAACCGGCAGACGATCTTCGGCGATGTCCTTGAGAAACGGGGCCACTTCATCCTTGGCTGAGAGGTTTGGAGCGCTGATCGGCCAATCCACGCTGATCTCTGCATCATTCCATCGCACGCCTGCATCAAACTCCTTCAGATAAACCTCGGTGCAGAGGTAGTTGAAGATCGCGCGTTCTGAAAGTACGGCGAAGCCATGAGCGAATCCTTCAGGAATCCAGAACTGGCGTTTGTTGTCCGCACTCAGCAAAACTGCCTCCCATTGACCAAACGTCGGTGAGCCGCGGCGAATATCGACCGCCACGTCGTACACCTCACCTTCCAGCACACTGACGAGCTTGCCTTGGGGGCGCGGCCACTGATAGTGCAGGCCGCGTAGGACGCCCTTGGTAGATGACGAGACATTGCTCTGTACGAACTGCGTCGGCAACCCCACCTCACCGAAGCGGGCCGCATTCCATGCCTCAAAGAAAAAGCCACGATTGTCGCCAAAGACGGCCGGTTCAATAACCACGCAGCCTGGCATGGCAGTTTCAATCACTCTCATGGCACCATTCCTCGCTCGGCCATCTTCATCAAGTACTGGCCGTATCCGTTCTTCTTTAGCGGAGCAGCAAGCGCCAGCAACTGCTCGCTGTTGATCCAGCCCCTACCAAATGCGATTTCTTCCGGGCAGCACACCTGCAGGCCCTGACGGGTCTGAATAGTCTCAATAAAGTTGGACGCTTCCAGCAGCGACTGGTGGGTACCGGTATCAAGCCAGGCGTAGCCACGACCCAGCGCTTCCAGGTGCAGGTTGCCCTCGCGCAGGTAGCGCTGGTTGAGGTCGGTGATTTCCAGTTCGCCGCGTGGCGACGGCTTCAGTTCGGCCGCGTAGTCGCTGGCATTGCCATCGTAGAAGTACAGGCCGGTGACCGCATAGTTAGAGCGTGGCGCAACTGGCTTTTCTACGAGATCTACGACCTTGCCTTCCTTATCGAATTCCGCAACACCATAGCGCTCTGGGTCGTTGACCCAATAGCCGAACACCGTGGCTCCAACATCGCGGGAATCTGCCTTGCGCAGCATTTCGCTGAGGCCATGACCGTGGAAAATGTTATCGCCCAGTACCAGACAGCTGGGCTTGCCACCGACGAAGTCGCGACCGATCAGATACGCCTGGGCCAGTCCATCCGGGCTGGGCTGGACGGCGTATTCGATGTTCATGCCCCACTGTGAGCCGTCGCCCAGCAGCTGCTGGAACAGCGCCTGCTCATGCGGGGTGTTGATGATCAGCACGTCGCGGATGCCCGCCAGCATCAGCACGCTGAGCGGGTAATAGATCATCGGCTTGTCGTACACCGGCAGCAGCTGCTTGCTGACGCCCTTAGTGATCGGATACAGCCGCGTGCCGGAACCCCCGGCCAGAATGATGCCCTTGCGTTGCGTCATGTTTATGTCCTCAGGCGCTGGTGCCGATGCGCTGCAGACGGTAGCTGCCGTCCAGCACGCCGTTGACCCATTCCTGGTTTTCCAGGTACCAGTCCACGGTGAAGGCGATGCCCTGTTCGAAGGTGTACTTCGGTTCCCAGCCCAGCTGGTTCTTCAGCTTGCTGGCGTCGATCGCATAGCGGCGGTCGTGCCCCGGGCGGTCAGCCACGTAGGTGATCTGGCTGCTGCGCGGCTGGCCGTCTTCGCGCGGGCGGCGCGCGTCCAGCAGGGTGCAGATGGCCTTCACTACTTCAATGTTCTGCTTTTCCGAGTTTCCGCCCACGTTGTAGGTTTCGCCCACCTGGCCCTTGGCCAGCACAGTGCGGATGGCTTCGCAGTGATCGGCCACGAACAACCAGTCACGCACCTGCTTGCCGTCGCCATATACCGGCAGCGGCTCGCCGGCCAGCGCCTTGGCGATCACCAGCGGAATGAGCTTCTCCGGGAAGTGGTACGGGCCGTAGTTGTTGGAGCAGTTGGTGGTCAGCACCGGCAGCCCGTAGGTGTGGTGGAATGCCCGCACCAGGTGATCCGAGGCCGCCTTGGAGGCCGAGTACGGCGAATTTGGCGCGTACTGGGTGGTTTCGCTGAACTTGCCGGTCTCGCCAAGGGTGCCGTACACCTCGTCGGTGGACACGTGCAGGAAGCGGAACGCCGCGCCCTTGTCGGCCGGCAGCGCCTTCCAGTAGTCGCGCACGGCTTCGAGCAGGCCGAGGGTGCCGACGACGTTGGTCTGGATGAACGCGCCGGGGCCATCGATGGAGCGGTCTACGTGGCTTTCAGCGGCAAAGTTCAGCACAGCGTCGGGCTGGTGTTCGGCCAGCAGCCGGGTCACCAGCGACTGGTCGCCGATGTCACCCTGAACGAAAACGTGGTTCGGGTTACTCTCGATCGGAACGAGAGTCTTCAGGTTTCCGGCGTAGGTCAGCGCGTCCAAGTTGATAACGCGAACGCCTTTGGCGACAGCCTCCAGGACGAAATTTCCGCCGATGAATCCGGCTCCGCCGGTGACGAGCCAAGTAGGCACAGCCTGTACTCCTGATTGCGTGTGGATTCTGGTACGGCGCGAAGGCCGCTCCAATTCAGCGGCACAGCATACATCCCAGCTTCTTCACGCCGGTATGTGCTTTGTGAATGAGGCGATGCTAGAGGGGTCCGGAATGCCGCACCGCAACATAACCATACGCATTCGCATGGTAACGCGAGGACAGTTAGAATCCAGATCCCACCCCCGCCCCGGCCGCCGTTTCCGGCCCCGGTCGTTCCCCAGTTAGTGAAGGATCCAGTACCAGATGAAAATCCTCGTCGCGTACAAGCGCGTGGTGGACTACAACGTCCGCATTCAGGTCAAGCCGGACGGTTCCGGCGTGGTCACCGACGGCGTCAAGCTGTCCCCCAACCCCTTTGATGAAATCGCCCTAGAAGAAGCCCTTCGCCTGCGCGACAAGGGCGTCGCCACGGAAGTCGTGGTCGCCACCATCGCTCCGGCAGACGCCCAGGCGCATCTCCGCAACGGTCTGGCCATGGGCGCGAACCGCGCCATCCACGTGGTCACCGACCAGGCGATCCAGCCGCTGACCGCAGCCCGCACCCTGCTGAAGCTGATCGAAAATGAACAGCCGGACCTGGTGATCCTGGGCAAGCAGGCCATCGACGACGACGCCAACCAGACCGGCCAGATGCTGGCCACGCTGTGGGGCCGCCCGCAGGCGACCTTCGCCAGCAAGCTGGAGATCGCCGACGGCAAGGCCACGGTGACCCGCGAGGTCGACGCCGGCCTGGAAACCCTGGAAGTCGATCTGCCGGCCGTGGTCACCACCGACCTGCGCCTCAACGAGCCGCGCTTCATCAAGCTGCCCGACATCATGAAGGCCAAGGCCAAGCCGCTGGAAAGCCTGCCGCTGGCCGACCTGGGCGTGGAAGCCGCCGATACCTTCAACACCACCCACTACGCGGCCCCGGGCAAGCGAAGCAAGGGCGTGATGGTAAAGGACGCCGCCGAACTGGTGGCCGCACTCAAGCAGAAGGGGTTGCTGTAATGACCAAGATTCTTGTTGTTGCCGAACACCACGACGGCAAGCTCAACCCGGCCACCGCCAAGACCGTCAGTGCCGCCGCCGCGATCAGCGGTGCCAGCATCGACGTGGTGGTGCTGGCCGCCGACCCGGCCGCCGTGGCCACCCAGGCCGCGCAGCTGGCCGGCGTGACCAAGGTGCTGACCGTGGCAAATGCGGCCAACGCACAGGCGCTGGCCCAGGTGCTGGCTCCGCAGATCGCGCAGCTGGCCAAGGGCTACACCCATGTGTTCGGCCCTTCGACCACCTTCGGCAAGGACCTGATGCCCTGCGTGGCCGCCCTCCTCGGCGTCAACCAGGTCTCTGACCTGATGACCGTGGAAGGCGCGCACAGCTTCAAGCGCCCGATCTACGCGGGTAACGCCATCATCACCGTCGACGTCCCGGCCGACCAGATCGTGGTCGCCACCGTTCGTGCGGCCTCCTGGCCGGAAGCGGCCCAGGGCGGCAGCGCCGCCGTGGAAGCGGCCAGCGTGGACGCGGCCCTGCCGACCCACACCCGCTTCATCGGCCTGGCCGCCGGTGCCAGCGACCGCCCGGACCTGCAGAGCGCCAAGCGCGTGGTCTCCGGTGGCCGAGGCGTTGGCTCGGAAGAGAACTTCAAGGTCATCTTCCAGCTGGCTGACAAGCTGGGCGCGGCCGTGGGTGCATCCCGCGCCGCGGTGGACGCCGGCTACGTGCCCAGCGACCTGCAGGTCGGCCAGACCGGCAAGATCATCGCGCCTGAGCTGTATGTGGCCGTGGGCATCAGCGGGGCGATCCAGCACCTGACCGGGATCAAGGACGCCGGCACCATTGTGGCGATCAACAAGGACCCGGATTCGCCGATCTTCGAGATCGCCGATATCGGTCTGGTGGGGGATCTGTTCACCCTGCTGCCGGAGCTGGAAGCGGCGCTTTAAGCCGCAATTGGCTCAATCAGCCGCGCCTTCCCGGAGGCGCGGCTTTTTTAATGCCTGCCAATACATAATGAGGACGACGCCACGTTCAGAACGCACCGCTATAATCGCGGACCACCCCCCGAAAGGACTGGATTGATGACGCTCCCCTGCTTCAAGGCCTATGACATCCGTGGCCGGGTTCCCGACGAGCTCAACCCGCCGCTGGCCAAGCGTATTGGTGTCGGCACTGCCGGCCTATTGGGCCCCGGCCCGGTGGTGCTCGGGTATGACATCCGCCTTAGCAGCCCGGAGCTCCATGAGGCACTGGCCGCTGGCTTCCGTGCCGCCGGTCGCGATGTGATCGACATTGGCCTTTGTGGCACAGAGGAGGTCTATTTTCAGACCTTCCATCGGCAAGCCGCCGGCGGCGTGATGGTGACCGCCAGCCACAACCCGATGGACTACAACGGCATGAAGCTGGTCCGCGAGCAGTCGCGTCCCATCAGTGGAGATACCGGCCTGTTCGATGTCCGCGACTTTGCCGCCGGTGATACGGCTTTGCCTTCGGGCGAAGGGACGCAGCGCCAGGACGCCGACAAGTCTGACTACATCGAGCATCTGCTGGGCTACGTGGATCGCAGCGCGCTGAAGCCGCTGAAGATCGTGGTCAATGCCGGCAATGGCGGCGCAGGTCTGGTCATCGACCAGCTGGCTCCGCATCTGCCGTTCGAATTCATCCGCATCCAGCATGAGCCGGACGGCAACTTCCCGAACGGCATTCCCAACCCGCTGCTGCCGGAAAACCGCGATGCCACCGCCAATGCGGTGCGAGAGCACGGTGCAGACTTCGGCATTGCATGGGACGGCGATTTCGACCGCTGCTTCTTCTTCGACGCCGAAGGCAGCTTCATTGAAGGCTATTACCTGGTCGGCCTGCTCGCCACTGCGCTGCTGAAGCGTCAGCCCGGCGGCAAGATCATCCACGACCCGCGCCTGACGTGGAACACCATCGAGATGGTGAAACAAGCGGGTGGCGTGCCGATCATGAGCAAGACCGGCCACGCCTTCATCAAGGAGCGCATGCGTGCGGAGGATGCTGTCTATGGCGGCGAGATGAGCGCGCATCACTACTTCCGCGACTTTGCCTACTGCGACTCGGGCATGATTCCTTGGCTGCTGATTGCCGATCTCGTTTCGCGCAGCGGCAACTCGCTGGGCGAGCTCGTGGCCGACCGTATGGCGGCTTTCCCGTGCAGCGGCGAGATCAACTTCCGCGTGGATGACGCCAAGGCCACGGTGGCCCGCGTGATGGCGCATTATGCGGACCAGAATCCTTCGCTTGATCACACTGACGGGGTTAGCGCCGAGTTCCCGGAGTGGCGTTTCAATCTGCGCAGCTCCAATACCGAGCCGTTGCTGCGGCTCAACGTTGAAACCCGAGGCGACGCTGCCCTGCTGCGCGCCAAAACCGATGAACTGACCGCCCTTATTGGTGGCAGTGCGGCCCAACACTGATTCAGGACGTAACTATGTTGCCGATCATTCCCGTCATTCTTTCCGGTGGCTCCGGCACCCGGCTGTGGCCGGTATCTCGCGAGGCGTATCCGAAGCAGTTCCTGCCGCTAGTCGGCAAGGACACGATGCTGCAGGCCACGTGGAAGCGGGTAGCCGCTATTGCCGGCGCGGCACCTATTGTGGTGGCCAACCAGGAGCACCGCTTCATGGCCGCCGAGCAGCTGCGCGAATGTGACGCGACGCCGCAGGCTCTGATTCTGGAACCTGTAGGCCGTAACACCGCACCGGCCATCGCAATCGCCGCATTGCAGGCCTTGGCGGCCGGTAACGACGGTCTGCTGCTGGTACTGCCTTCGGACCACGTAGTTCGCAATGAGAAGGCCTTCCACCAGGCTGTGGCGCAAGCCGCAGTGGCTGCCGAGGCCGGCAAACTGGTGACCTTCGGGATCGTGCCCACCGCCCCGGAAACCGGCTACGGCTACATCAAGGCCGCCCAGGGCGAAGGGGTGCGCGCCGTTGACCGCTTCGTCGAGAAGCCCGACCAGGCCACCGCCGAGCAATACGTCGCCTCCGGCGAGTACTTCTGGAACAGCGGCATGTTCCTGTTTAAGGCATCGCGCTACCTGCAGGAGCTGGAAGCGCTGCAGCCGGCCATTCTGGCCGCCAGCCGCAAGGCGCTGGACAATGCGGCTCGTGACAGCGACTTCATCCGCCTGGACGCGGACGCATTCGCGGCCAGTCCGAATGACTCGATCGACTACGCCGTGATGGAGAAAACTGCGGACGCCGCCGTTGTGCCCTTGGACGCCGGATGGAACGACGTCGGCTCCTGGTCGGCACTTTGGGAAGTTTCGGACAAGGACGAGAACGGGAACGCCTGCCATGGCGATGTCATCGCGGTGGACTGCCACAACAGCTACGCCTACGGCACCCGCCTGATTGCGATGGTGGGTCTGGAGGATGTGGTAGTGGTGGAGACCGACGACGCCGTATTCGTCGGCCACAAGGACCGAGTCCAGGACGTCAAGTCGGTGGTCGCGCAGATCAAACGCGAAGGTCGCAGCGAAGCAGCAGCGCATCGCAAGGTCTACCGGCCCTGGGGTGCGTATGACTCCATCGACAATGGCAGCCGCTTCCAGGTCAAGCGCATCACAGTCAAGCCGGGCGCGACCTTGAGCCTCCAGATGCACCATCACCGCGCCGAGCACTGGATCGTGGTCAGCGGCACCGCCGAGGTGACCCGAGGTGAAGACGTGATCCTCCTCACCGAGAACCAGAGCACTTATATTCCGCTGGGCGTGACCCATCGCTTGAAGAACCCGGGCAAGCTGCCGCTGGAGCTAATCGAAGTTCAGTCGGGCAGCTATCTGGGCGAGGATGATATTGTCCGTTTTGAGGATAGCTACGGACGCGCCTGATCGCGAACCTGAATTCGCTACTGTCTCACCCCGCGCGCCCGCTGCCCTGCAGCGGGCGCATTTTTTTGGCCCAATGCGGCAAATGGCAATTTCCTCTGGCAGAATCAGCCGAAATTCAGGAGGAATGAACGGCATGAAGCATGAGTCCGAGATTCTGATTGACGGACAGCCCTACACGGTTGTCACCGATGATTTGTATATGAGCCACATGGAGGGAATTTTCGAACCAGACACGACCAGGATTCTGGCGTGCATGGCACGCGGAGTCATTCTGGATGTGGGTGCCAACATTGGCCTCACTACTCTCTTGCACTCCCGCATCGCCGAGCATGTTCACGCTTTCGAGCCTTCACCAACGACATTTCAGCTTCTGAGGGAGAATCTGGAACGCGCTGATCGCCAGAACGTCACTTTGCATAATGTTGGACTGGGTGAGCAGGCGGGCACATTTGAGCTAACCTTTGCTCCGCAGAACCGTTCCGGCGCTTTCGTATCGGACCAGACCCAGGCAAGCGTCGGGCATACAATTGAGCGCATTCAAATCGAGACCCTCGATGAGGTCGTACGGCGCAGCCACATGCCTAAGATCGATATGATCAAGATCGATGTCGAGGGCTTCGAGTTACAGGTGCTTCGAGGAGGCGGTAAGTCGTTATCCCGGAACAAGCCCGCCGTGGTACTCGAAATGAACCACTGGTGTCTCAACGCGTTCCGGCGCACAAGCATTCCCGACTTCATGGATGCATTAGTGGCGCTGTTTCCAATCGTGCTGGCGGTACAGCAAGACCACCATCGCGATCTGCGCGATCCATCCAGTCGTTATACGGTGATGCACCGTCACATCAACATGTTCTGGTATCAAACGCTGGTCTGCGCCTTTGAGCCCGAGCAGGTTTCAGACCTGATCGAAGCCTTCCCGCTTCATGAGGGCGGCTGAGCCGTCTGTCAGACTCACTGGCGTTAAAGCAACAAGGCCGGGCTCTCGCCCGGCCTTGACATCAACTCTGCAGATCCCGTCAGTTGTCGCCAAACAGATCCCGGGTGTAGACCTTCTCTGCAACGTCGGCCAAGCTCTCGGACATTCGGTTGCTGATGATTACGTCAGCCTCGCGCTTGAATGCCTCGAGGTCGTTGACCACCCGCGAGTTGAAGAACTCTGCATCTCCCAATACGGGCTCATGCACGATGACTTCGACGCCCTTCGCTTTGATCCGCTTCATGATTCCCTGAATACTGGAAGAGCGGAAGTTGTCCGACCCACTCTTCATGATCAAGCGATAGATGCCCACTACCTTGGGTTTCAAACGCAGTATATCCCCCGCGATGAAATCCTTGCGGGTTGTATTGGAGTCAACGATTGCCCGGATGATGTTCTGTGGAACACTCTGGTAGTTCGCCAGCAACTGCTTCGTGTCTTTCGGCAAGCAGTAGCCGCCATATCCGAAAGAAGGATTGTTGTAGCCCCCCCCGATGCGTGGGTCGAGACAGATCCCCTCAATGATCTGACGGCTGTCCAAGCCATGCGTCATTGCATAGGTGTCGAGCTCATTGAAGTAGGATACGCGCATCGCCAGATAGGTATTGGCGAACAGCTTGATTGCCTCAGCCTCGGTCGAGTCCGTAAGGAGGACGGGCACATCCTGCTTTTCCGCGCCCTGTTCCAGCATCTGGGCAAACTGTTTGGCTTCAGCTGAACTACCGCCCACGATGATACGGGACGGGTGCAGATTGTCGTAAAGCGCGCGACCCTCGCGCAGGAACTCGGGCGAGAACAATATGTTATCCACGCCAAACTTAGCACGCACGCTTTGGGTGTAACCCACGGGAATGGTGGACTTGATCACCATCGTGGCGGCCGGGTTGATCTCAAGAACCTGCTTGATCACGGACTCAATCGAACGGGTGTTGAAATAGTTCGTTTCGGGGTCGTAATCGGTTGGCGTGGCAATGATCACGTATGCCGCGTCCGCATAGGCATCAACCGGGTCGAGCGTGGCGCGGAAGTTCAACGTACCGCTCTGCAGCGCCTGCTGGATTTCAGCGTCAACAATCGGGGACTCACCCCGATTGAGCTTCTCCACCTTGTCTGCGATCAGGTCAAGCGCGACCACTTCGTGATGGCGTGCCAACAGCACACCGTTGGAAAGGCCCACATAGCCGGTGCCTGCAATGGCGATCTTCATTGGATATCTCTCTATACGTCGTTGCTAGGGTGCGGGTACGTGGAGCATGCGCTCCCGGGCGCACTGGTAGTAGGTATTGCCTTTCCAGAATGCAAGGCCTTGGTCAGCGGCCTCGGTCGCCAACGCGTCGCGCATTGTCACACAAGCCGGGCCAGGCCAGAGCGACCGGGTCATGGCCTCCCCTTTTGGACTCAGATACGGGACAGCCGTGTAATAGCTGGAGCAGACCAGCAGGGGGATGCTCGCCACCGCCGCGCCGACCCAGGATCGGTTGCTTGCCTGCTCCGGCTCCAGGATGCGGAGGCAGCACATGGCACTGATGAGCAACGCCAAGGCAGCAGGCAACAAGAGACGATCGCCCCAGGCATCCCAGCCGAATGGTGCCCACCAGCGCGCAAATGCCACGGCCGACAGGATTAATACGGTCAGCGCTGCCAGCAACGCCTGGCGGCGCGGAACGAGGCCCACGATCCGCCAACCGACCAAACCCATGAGCAGCGCCCCGCCCCAGAAGACAAGAAGGCCGCCATTTGGGGAGAAGATGGATCCGAAGAAGAATTCAGCACTCTTTGCCAGCGCAGGAGTGGTCAGTTCAGCCTCGGCCATGTAGGCCCTGGGCAGCGGCACGCCGTACTTGAACCAACTGTATGCAGCCGCCAGAACCTGCGACAGCAGCACAGGTCCCACGGCAACCGCAAACGCGCACCGGAGACGCGATCTGCCTGCTGGGTGTTGATACAGCGCGTGCAGTGGTCGAATGGCAACGAGGAGCAGTAATGCCATCGCCGTTCCCATGAACAAAGCCAATGTGTCTTTGTAGAGTGGAAACAGGAAGCCTGCGAGGCCCAGCATCCACCATGTGGATCTGGCAGGCTGAAGGTTCCGTGCCGTTAGCACCTGAACGAACGCGGCGATGTATAGCCCACAGAAGACACCGGCTTGGACCTCCAATGCGCCACTAAGGACGTAGAACATCGGCAGGGGACTCAGGGCCAGCGCGAGCACATACGCCCAGCCGGCACGGACGACCAGCGCCCAGCCCCTTGTGAGCCACAATGCCGCAAGCGGCAGCAACAAACAGAACAGGTTGAGTGTAGCCAAGCGGACAGCGGTGTGACCACTGGACGTCTCTGTCATGCCGGCATTGACCAGATACGCAAGGGGAAACTTGCTCACCCCTTCGCATGGCAGACGGGCTGCCTGTTCAATACAGTTTTTTGCAGTCTGCCAATCACCCTTCCAAGCACCGTGATCGGTCGGGTTGAACTGGACAAGGCCGATGCTGGTCCAAGTCACCACAGCAAGGCACACCACCGCAATCAACCAGCCCACGCCAGCGCGGCGTGCGTACCCGTCAGCGGTCACCGGGAATGCTTGGGCAGGCATTTCCATGCACCCTCGCTGTTGGCCATTGGCGTGCACGCGTGTGCCGCCGTCAATGTCGAGCGATGCTGCTCGAGCAGCGCCCCCGAAACCAGATAGACAGCACCTGGATCAATCGTCTTGAGACGTGCTGCGTAGTCGCAGTGATACGCAGTCTGCTTGTCCGGTGTACGAGCAGCATAGAAATTATTGGTTGGAATTCCCATCGAGGCGGCAAGGTGTCCCACCGACTCATAGTTGCGCACACCACCTGGGGTTGTCTGGTGGTCGCACTGCCATGCCGGGTACACAAGGATCGCGGTGTAATTTCCGCGTGGAACGTCCGTCAGGCGCAACGACTGGAACGAGTCAATGTTCAACCGCACTTGATGTCCGATCGTGCGGATGTCCAGCAACTGGACGGCCACAACCGCGATCAAGAGCAGTACCAGCTTACGTAGCCCCAAGCGCAGAGAGCAGGCAGCAAGGAAGATCAACAGCAACCAGAATCCTGCCATCCAGAACAGGCGACCGCTGCCGCGGAAGCGCGACAACAGGTAGTTGATGCTTCCGGGAACGGGAACTTCCAGCGTGTGTCCGGCAAGCGTAATGGTGGTAGACACGGCGACGATTGTGCACAGAAGTACGACCAGAAGCGCCGAAAGGAAGGGGAATCGACTGGGTTGCAGCCGGTAATTCAGACACACCAGCAGCGTGATTGCGCCCAGCGCGAGCACCCCGAGACCTACGTAGGTGTAGCCCTCGAAGCTCTGGCCGCCAGTGGGATCAGGTACATCCAACGGGAGTAGCGCGGCGCTTCCGTTGGAATCGAATGGACCCAGCAAGTTCATCGAGTAGATGCCGTAGCCGCTCGTGCTCGCTGTAGTCCCTCCCATGAACCCGAACACCCAAAGCCCGAACGCCGCAAGCGCCGCCATGCTGCCCAGACGAACTGCAACCTGCCGCCAGCCCAGCGTTGACCAGGACATGATGACAAGGCTTCCGTTGCTGATCAGCACCAGGAGCGCCAGATACGGATTCAAGCCGGTGGCCAGTACAACGACTGCTCCATTGGCGAGCACCCATGCACGCCCCTTCCAGTCCAGGGTGGACAGGGCGACCCAGATAGAGACGACCAGAACCCATTGCGAGGAAAGTGCGGTGTGGCCTTGGAAGCGATAGAAGGTATAGGGAATACTGGCAAACAGGATGCCGATGAGGACGGCGGCGAATCGCGAAAGAAGCTCGTCGCCCTGTCCAGTAAGACGCAAGGTGCGCAGCGCCGCGAGGTAGCCGAACACGCCCTGCAGCACCAGACATGCCATGAAGTAGTAGCCGAAGTACTGTGTGCCCGGCGTCACCAGACTGGCGAATGGCTTGGCAAACAGCAGAAGCAGCGGCATGGGATCGAACAGAGAGATGCTGATCGGCTCTGGATAGCTGACGCGCAACGTGGTCAGCCAGTTGGACGACTTGTCAGACAGATATTGGCTCCAAGCGACGTGCACCTGAGCAAGGTCACCCCAAACCCAACGCAAATTGTGAACATCCAACGGCCCAGGACCCAGCACCTTGCGCGCCCACCAAGCGGCGAATAGCGCCACCAGAAGCGCGCCGATAGTGGTTGCGAGCCGCGTCCAACGCGCCCGGGTTCCAGGAGAAGCGACCATAGTCATCGACACTGGTAATCCACACCTTCTGCACTGTGCCTGAAGGGATCGGTGAGATCATCGGTGTATTGCCCCATGATCAATCGCTCCTTGGGCAAGAAGTGCGTTCTGTAGAAGCGCCCCAGGCTGGCAACGCGCTGCCCCTTGTCGGTCAGCCGAACGCAGCCATCTTCTATGGTAATGGTCCCGGACTGCAGCTGCTCAGTCAGACGGATGTCAACAAGCCGATGCTCGACCATGTACTCATTGACGAATACATCGCCCATGCGCGCCTGCTGGATCCCGCCACCTCGCTGCTGCAGCTTTTCCAGAATGTAGAACGACAGCGAACGATCGACGACCGTCGGCACGCTGATGGCGAACGCATAGCCAGCCAGCGCCCACACAGACAACAGCAGAACGCGCTCCAGACCACTGAACACGGCCAAACCTCGCACGGCCCAGAGCAACCCTCCGGTCACTGCGACGGCAATCAGCGCGTCAATCAATGCGGCATACAGCACCACGTTGACGCGGAAATAGTGCACGTGCAGGAAATGTATGACAAACAGCGTCAGCACAAATGCGACCGTAGCCAGGCAAGCCTGCAGGTAACGATTCATCGAAACACCATGAACTTGTTGGCGAGGAAGCTACAGGTCATCTGCATCAAGGTGGCCACCAGAAAACCAACGGTGTAATTGAATCCCAGCCGGTCAGTCCAAACGTAGAGAATAAGCCCGTGAAACACGGCAATAACGGCATACACCGCCAGGAACATCGAACCCTGACGGACGATGCTTCGATCGGCCGCCCGAAACACGAAGTAGCGACTACCCAAGAACGACGTGAGAATTCCGAACACAGCAGCGATCCCATTGGCTACGCCTGCCGACGGGATCTCAAGCACTTCAATATTGAAGCGTAGAACACCGTAATGAACGGCGGTCGCGGCAAGCCCGTTGATCAGATAGCGGAAAAATTGTCCGCCGAGAGCCGTCCTAGCGCTCGCGAGCATGGGAGACATGGTCAACAAACTCTCGATAACTACCAATGCCAAGTACGCCACCACTGCGGATCATGCCCGACAGCATGAGGATGATGAGCGTCAGCGCGGCCGTCTGCAGGAACACAAGCAGCAGAATACCGAAGGCCAAGGAGAACCAACCTGGCGTCGCAAATCCCATAGCTTTGAGCAGGAGCGCTACCACTCCTCCCAAGACCGACAGGCCTGCAACCAGCGTACACGCGATACCTACACGGACGAGCACGTCTTCCGCGAACACCATCAGCGCCCTGAAGCCATGCAACGCCAAGCCGACAAAGTTCATCTTGCTCTTCCCCGCATATCGCGGGCCGCGGTCCAGCGGACAGCTCTGTACACGCAACTTGGAACTCAGAACGCTGGCTGCCACATGTGTCCACAACTCCTGCATTGCCGCCAAACGGCGAACCGCCGGCATTTTGGCTGCCATGAAGTTGCCAAAGCTGATCTTGCGACCGCTTAGCATGGAGAACAGGAACTTGTAGACCAAGTAGAAAGCTTTGAATTTGATCGATTCCACCCTGCTTTTCCGGGTTGCCACGACCACGTCGACATCAGCGGAAGACAAGCCCGCGACGAGCTCAGTCATGCTCTCAGGCGTATCCTCACCATCTGAATCCATCACGACGACGATTGCCTCGTCGCCGAAGTGCTCGGCGGCGTAGCTCAGTCCAATGGCGATGGCACGCTGGTGACCAACATTTCGACGCAGTTTGATGACCACGCCGTCGAGACCTGCGTCCGCAATGGACTGGACCTGCAGCGGCTGGCGAACTGATCCGTCGTCGACAGCCACCACGTAGATATCAGGACCCTGGGTACGGGCGAGTTCCTGGAACAGCCGGGTGGACGCCTCCACGTCCTCATACACCGGCATCACCACGATCCTTGACGGCGTGACCATATTCAACCCTGCAGACGATGGCGGAAGTATGCGATGGTTTCCTTCAGCCCATCTTCCAGACAGACCTTAGGTTCCCAATCGAAGGTGGCCTTGGCCAAGCTGATGTCGGGCTGGCGCTGCTTCGGATCATCAGAAGGAAGCGGACGATGAACGATCTTGGAAGAACCACCAACGAGGCGTAGCACGGTTTCAGCGAGCTCCAGCATGGTGAACTCACCCGGATTACCAATATTGACCGGACCGGTGAAATCAGCCGGCGAGTTCATCAGGCGGAGCATGCCTTCGATCAGGTCATCGACATAGCAGAAGCTGCGTGTCTGCTGACCATCGCCATAGATGGTGATCGGGTCGCCCTTCAACGCCTGCACGATGAAATTGCTGACCACGCGACCATCGTTGGGGTGCATGCGCGGACCATACGTATTGAAGATACGCATCACCTTGATTTCGAGCTGGTGCTGGCGCCAGTAATCAAAGAACAGGGTTTCTGCGCAGCGCTTGCCTTCGTCATAGCAACTGCGGATACCGATGGGATTTACGCGACCCCAGTAGCCCTCGACCTGCGGGTGAATCTCCGGATCGCCGTAGACTTCGCTGGTGCTGGCCTGGAGGATGCGCGCACCCACGCGCTTGGCCAGGCCAAGCATGTTGATCGCGCCATGCACGCTGGTTTTTGTCGTCTGCACCGGATCGTGCTGGTAATGGACGGGGGATGCGGGACAGGCCAAGTTGAAGATTCGGTCGACCTCAACGTACAGCGGGAAGGTCACGTCATGGCGCATCAGCTCGAATCGGGGATGCTTGAGCAATCCGTCGACATTGGCCTTACTGCCGGTGTAAAAGTTGTCGACGCAGAGCACGTCATGACCTGCCTCGATCAGGCGGTCGCAGAGGTGGGACCCGAGGAAGCCGGCACCGCCAGTCACTAGAACGCGTTTTTGTTCGTCAGCCATGTTCGATGCAGTCCTTAATATCGGGGCGGGCAGGAGGCAACCTATGACCGCCCTCACCCAACAGTCATTCATACAATTGTAAGCGAATTCCGGGCAGATCAGTCGCTGGCCACGGGCGCTACCTTGGCAGTTTCCGCCTCCAGCATCCATGCAAGAGTCTGCCGCATATCCGGCGGATTCCACTCTTGGATCAGGGATTTAAGCCGGCCATTGTCACCCAGCAAGATCTTGACTTCGTTTGGTCGCACAAAGTCGGGATTGACCCGAACCTCAAGCTCGTGACCCGTGAGCTCCGCACAGATGCGGACAATCTCAGTCAGCGTGCGACCGACACCGGTGCACACGTTCACTACCTGGCCAACAGCCTGTGGCTGCTGCAGCAACTGGCGGTAGGCAGACACCACGGCGCGGACATCGCCGAAGTCGCGGGATACATCCAGGTTACCCAGCTCCATCACGTCCGCCCTTCTGGCGAAATGGGACACGATTTTGGGTACAAGGAATTGAGCGGCCTGCCCCACGCCTGTGTAGTTGAAGGGCCGGGTAATGACGATTGGCAGACGGTCCCGCCACAAGCCGGCGACATGTTCCATTGCCAGCTTGCTCACCGCGTAGTCATTTGCCGGCGCAGGCACTGTGCCCTCGTCCAGCATTCCCTCGGAGCTGTTGCCGTAAATATTGGCGCTGCTGGCAAGCAGAACGCACGCCGGGGCGTGCGACGCCCTCTCAAGCGCATTCAAAAGGTTTCTAGTACCCAGCAGGTTGACCGCGTAGAAATCTTCTATACGGCCATGCCCGACAAATGCTAGCGCAGCCAGATGCACGACAAAGTCGACGCGAGCAGCCTCGACTGCCGTGAACACGGCCTCGCGATCCGTGAGGTCCGCAAATACGTGCTCCTGCGCCGCGGTGGCCGCACCAGCGGCACCGAGGGCGATGACATGGCAGCCCTGCTGTTGGAGCTCCTTCAGCATGTAGCGTCCGGTGAAACCGGACGCTCCCGTGACAAGGACGCGCTTGCCGACTAGGTCAGAAGGAGAAACCACGCTCGTTCCTCTGCAGGTCTGCTTCAACCATCATCTGGCACAACTGCTCCAGCGTGGTCTCCGGCTTCCAGCCAAGGATTCGCTCTGCCTTTTCCGGATTGCCAATCAACAGGTCGACCTCGGCCGGGCGGTGAAACTTGGGATTGATCCGCATGACCGTCTTGCCGCTGGCGGCGTCCACGGCTACTTCGTCCAGATCCTTGCCACGGAACTCAACATCTATTCCCGCACCCTTGAAGGCCATACCGACGAAGTCGCGCACAGTCTCGGTTCGATTCGTTGCCAAAACAAAGGTGTCAGGCTGATCGGCCTGCAGCATCCGCCACATGCCTTCAACATACTCCTTTGCAAAGCCCCAATCGCGCTTTGCATCGAGGTTACCCAGCTCCAGACACTCAAGCTGGCCGAGCTTGATCTTGGCAACCGAGTCGGTGATCTTGCGGGTCACAAATTCGCGCCCACGCAGCGGGCTTTCGTGATTGAACAGGATACCGCTGGAACCGAAGATATCGTAGCTTTCACGGTAGTTCACCGTAATCCAGTGGGCGTAGAGCTTGGCCACACCATACGGGCTGCGCGGATAGAACGGGGTATCTTCCACCTGCGGGACAGCCTGCACCTTCCCGAACATTTCCGAGGTGGATGCCTGGTAAAAGCGGATCTTCGGGTTGACTAGACGAATAGCCTCGAGCAGGTTCAGCGCACCAACACCGGTGATCTGGGCAGTGGTGGTGGGCTGGTCGAAACTGACACCGACGAAGCTCTGAGCAGCGAGATTGTAGATCTCGTCAGGCTGGATCTTCTGCACCATCGCCAATGAAGTCCCGAGGTCCGTCAGGTCGTACTCGACCAGATTCAGACGCGGGTGATTGGTAACACCGAGCTCATCAAGGCGCCAGAAGTTCACCGAGCTGGTACGGCGGTACGTGCCGAATACCTGATATCCCTTCTCAAGCAGAAGCTGGGTGAGATAAGCCCCATCCTGCCCGGTAACGCCCGTGATGATTGCCTTCTTAGTACTCATCGATTCTCTCGTAGATGTTCAAACCAGAATGTGCAGCAGTATGCCGCAGCTGCGCCCGGTCTTCCGGGTCACAGGGGCGACCAAGCCGCCATATTAGCCTACCGCCGGGTCCTTCCGGCCCGCCAATGGCGCGCCCCCTGTCTCCCGGCCTTCAGCGCCGTCAGGGTGGAGCACCGTCGCCTTCAGGCGCTCCGCGCTCCGTGCCCAGGTCAACCACTCCAAGCCAGCCGGGCGCGGATGCTGCCCGCGCTCGAACAGGCTCAGCCAATCGTCAATCTCGCGGGACAGATCCTCGGCCGCCGAGGAAGCGAAGAAGTGAGCATGCTGTCCCGCCACTTCCCTGAATACGGGAATATCCCGCGCGATAATCGGCAGTCCGCGCTGAGCGGCTTCGATGATCGGGAGCCCAAATCCCTCGCCTTCGGAACCAGCGATCAGGGCCGTGCAGCCGGCGTACAGCGCCTCCAGCAGGGCGTCGTCCGCCTTCGGCAGCCAGAACAGGTTGCGTCCCTGCTCCGGATGGCCCTCCAGCCGCGTGCAGAGCTCATCCACCATCCAGCCCTTCTTTCCAACGATCACCAGCGCAACATACTGGCCGGACGCCCACAGTTGCTCAAATGCGTTGAGTACGTGCAGATGACCCTTCCGGGGCTCCAGCGTACCGACCATCAAGAAGGACGGCGATTGCCGCAGCCGCTCCATGAGCGCCGACGCGCTATCCGGGACACCCGTCTGTAAAGCCGTCGCGTCCAGGTCAGCACCAAGGTGGAACCAGTCGACCTGTGGCGGACTGGGATGGGACTGCTCCAACACCCAGGACTCGACGTCATCGGCCACGGCGCGTGAGATGCACACGACTTGATCCGAAACCGTGATGACGTCCCGCAGCCAGCGCTCGTGGTGCCAGCCCCCGCCCTCTGGCCACCACTCGGGATGGCGAATCGGGAGGATGTCATAGATGACGAAGGCAATCTTGACCCCGGTTCTGCGCATATGCGCGAACCACTCTGGAATGTAGGAAACCGCATCGCCCACCAGATCGAGCCCCAGGAATACGTCTCCTGCGTGGCAAACCAGCGGCGTATCCTCCTCATCAGCCGTGCCGAAGAACGCGGAAGCATAACGGTTGGCGCATACGTACTCCCGCTTCTCACGATCAATGCGAACAAGCTGCATGCGATAGTTCGCTGGTGGATTCCGACCCCATTCAGCAATCACCTCGCGCGTCACCCGTTGGATGCCAGTCCGCAGGTCGTGATTGGCCATTTCGGTTACATCCACCAGCAGCGTCCGATGTGGAGGCGGCAGGCTTCTGTCCAACGCATCTGCGAGTTGCAGCGCGTCAAGACCAGCCAATGGCCCGGAAGCTGTCAGGGCATCCACTGCTTTGATCAGGATCGGGGCCTTTGCCACCTCTCCTCGATCTCGAGCGCCAACGGATTCGCAGGCGTCGAGGAACCGGTCGGCGACAACATCCCACGAAAAGACTTTCGCGCGTTCAAGGGAGTATGCGCGCAGGGCGGGCAGGGTGTCACGGCGACCCAGATGCCGCTCCAGCACCGAGCGTATTGATGCCACATCCATCGGATCGAACAAAGCACTGCGCTCGGTGGCGATCTCACGGATACTCGATGCGTCTGACGCCAGTACCGCCGCCCCGCAGGCCATAGCCTCCAGAACCGGCAGACCGAATCCCTCATGCCAAGAGGGGAAGACGAACATGAGACACTCGTTGTACAACGCAACCAGCTCTTCGTCGCTGACGTAACCAATGAACTGAAGTGCATCCCGCTCCAGGCCCAACTCATCTCCGATAGCGCGCAACTGCGCGACATGGGGTGCATGCGTACGACCGGCGAATACTAGCTTCAACCCAGACCGCAGGCCAGGATCGACGGACGCGTAAGCTTGCACCAGACGCACCAGGTTCTTCCGGTCGTCCGAGCCACCTGTGTAGAGCAGGAACTCGCCGTGTACGCCGAACTTCGCACGAACGAGCTGCCTAGATGCATCACCCGCAGCCAATGGTCGAAATACCGCATCGCAACCTGTAGATATCTCGAAGACATCCTGCTCCGGAACGCCCGCATGTGTCCGCGCCTCCAGTCCGGAGCTTGCGGAGATTGCGAACACGGCGTCCGCCTTTTTCACATGTTCCAGCTTCTCCATGTAGAAGTCGCGATACCCGGGATCGGAATCCAAGTAGACCTGCGGATTCATCAGCGGGATCATGTCGTACAGCGTTACGACAGTCGGCACTTCGCCTCGCAACGGCACGCTGGTGACCGAGTTGTCGACATAACCCTCGAACAGACTTGAGACATGGATGATGTCGGGATCAAGCGCTGCGAGCGCGGCCTCGCGCACTACCTGGGCAGCGGCTCGGCGTCCGTTGTTGACCAAATCCTTGGCGATCACAGGCAACGGGACATGCCATACATGAATGTTCTCGCGCGGCACATGAGCGGCGAGCTGCTCGCGAATAGGCTGAATGGTGTCAACGAATGCACCATTCAACGCGATATGCACCTCATGACCGCGACTACGGCGCACCACGGCTTCTGCAAGTGACAGCGAGTAGCGCCCGATGCCGCGATAACGGCTTTCCGACTGCGCGCCCTGCAAGTCCATCAGAATCTTCATTGCCGCCCCTCCCGGCGTTCTTTCGCAATCAACATCTGGTGAATCGCCCTGCCACGAATGGAGAGCATGAACTCTGCATTATCTGTACCTGCGAAGCTCTGCACTTGACCGGCGACCTCGACGTGCGGAGCCGCCGCATCGACCACCGCATGATTGACCGCAACCGAGCGCAGCTTGGCGTGCAGCCCCGGGAAAACCATGATCACTCTGTTGAGCGCGCGCGCCAACGCTGGGCGCGCCATGACGCGACGCATCAATGCCAGAAGCACGCGCCGGGTCGCGTAGCGCGGCCTCTGCACGAGATGACTGAAGAACCGCAGCGGTCGAGTCCATCGCCAGGAGCGGCTTCGATGCAAGGCATGCAACTCGCCCTCAAGCTGGGTCGCACGGAGGAACCATTGGTGCGCATTCTGGTGAGCGCCGGACAATTCCCTGCGGACCGCCTCAAGCTCCTCACGCATGTGCGAGTAGCTCGACCCTAGCCGTTCCAGCCGCCCTGCAAGGCGCTGGGTACCGTGTGTCTGCGCCTGATTCTCATTGCTGAGCTGCGCCACCTGCTGCTCCCGCTCGGTCGCCTTCAGGAACCAGCGGTGCGCATTGTCCAAAGACTCCTGAAGCTCGCGCTCAACTTGTGTCAGACGCCCTTGCTTAGCCTCAAGCGCATCCTCGTACTTGAGCAGGGCGCGCTCATTCAGAGCAGTTACCACCGTCCAAGAATGCGAGGCGGCCACCGCCGGCTGGTCCACGGCCGCTTTGAGGGCAGCGAACGTCCACTGGTCTTCCGGCTTGGAGAGCACAGTCAGGAACGCGCTTCGATAGCGCATCGGCAGCATGTTGACATCCAGCAGTGGGCGCCGGGTGGGATAAGGCTCCCTGACCTGCCCCATGACGATCTCGCGCACCGTGATCAGGAACGCCAGCAGCAGATGATCGGGCCAAACGCAGTCCTCAGATTGATCGGAAATCGCACCGTAGTCGATGAACGATGCATCTCCAGCATCATCGACAATGACGTTCCACGGTCGGATATCGTTGTGATACCGTCCGCTGCGCTCCAGCGCGACCAATTGATCCAACAGGGAGTCAACCACCCTCTCGTTGGAGTATGGAGTCTGCCGCGCCATCATCACTGAAAGGAGCTGACCCGGCAGCAATTCGCGCAGCAACCAGAGCGCTTCTTTATCACGACTGTGCTCAAGAAGACGCGGCGAACCTGGAAGCACTTCGCTGCCGCCCAAGTACGCCACCTCACGCTCGTACTCCTGGACGTTCGGAAGCAGCAGGTCCGGATGTTCCAGTGACATCCGCTTCAGCATCAGGCCTTTTGCAAAGAAATAGCGACGCGTTCCATGGTGACTGCCCATCGCGTGCGCGTGTGAAACTTCCTTGTACTCGTCAAAGAGCCTGAAGTCGCGACCCAGATGCCAGTATCGGGAGCTTGCGTAATAAAGCGGCCGATCGATTCCAGAAAGATGCGTCGGCTGGCTGCCCATGAAGCGGACAAATGCGTACGAGTCCAGCAGATCGCTGGCTCGCTCAGGCTGAGATGGCCCCCAGTAAACAGGCTCTTCGCGCAACGCCAGTTCGTAGATGCCCACAGGTATTACCGCTGCAAGGTGGGCAATGATGTCAGTGACCGACGCGAGTCCATGCATGTGCACGAGGTGGTGAAACACGCTCAAGCCCAATACCACGTCGTACTGCCCGGCCTTCAACTCACAAACCAGATCTTCAATACTTCCGTGTACAAAACTGGCACCAACGCCGCTCTCAGCAGCCAGCGCTCTACAGACCTCAACGTTCTGCTGCAGATAATCCGCACCGACGACAGTGCAGCCATCCGCCGCCAAACTGAGCGAAAAGAACCCTTGGGCACACCCCAGATCGAGGACTCGGACCGGACGCCCAAGCTGGGACTGCAGCCGGTGGACGACATCAGTAATGATCTGCAATCGATCCACGCAGCTGCGCGAACTCCCGTCCGACAACTCCGGGTGCCCGAATATTGGCTGATACTTCTCGGGCAATGCGGCTACAAGAGTAGTAATCGCATTCTCACCGCGTTCCGCATTGTTGTTCATGTTTTGATTCATTATATGCCGTCGCTATCAGCCCACACCGGAGGTCAGCCCTGAGCCGAAAATTCCGCATTCAAGTCCACAATGCCCCAGAACTGCATGGGGCGACTCACATCCACGAGTATCGAATCGTAACGGCGATCCAGGGGCACCAACTCACCCAACGGGTCGCCACTGGAGACACCCAGTGACACCATGTAGTGGCCTTCATTGACTGCAAAGGGAACCTTAAAGGTTGCAATCACTACGTCGCCGGCCTTGGGCGAAAGCACCTTTTGGCCATTGCTTGCCAGGAATGCATTTGTTCCGTAGAGAAAAACGCCATCAAGGGTCTTGATCAGCAAGCCCGGAACCGCGCTTTCCACGTCCTCCTCGAAGTGGATCTTCATCTGGAACTGAACTGAATCGCCGCTACTCAGACGGGAAGGATAAGCCTCACCGTCGACGACCACTGCGAAGTCGATGATACGTGCCCCACCGTGCCCCCAACGGTGTTCATCCTTGTTGTAGCCGCGCCGGGTATGGAAAAGGTCTTCAATCCCGCTTGAGGAGAGCACCGCTTCGCCGCCCCCTTTTTCGGATTTAGCGTCACTCTTGCCCGACTTCCCGAACAGCTCGTCCAGGTACAGGTTGGATACCTCGCGCGCCGGGCCGTCTGCATGCAGACCGCCGTCCTTGATGAACAACACTCGATCGCAATGCTTGACGATATCGCCCACAGCATGACTGACAAGGATTAGGGTCGTCCCTTGCTCCTTGTACTCTTTGACCCGCTTGAAGCACTTGGCTTGGAAGTAAGCATCACCGACAGACAACGCCTCATCCACAATCAGAACATCAGGTCGTTCCGCTGTTGCCACTGCGAATGCCACGCGTACCTGCATGCCACTTGAGTACGTCCGCACCGGGGTATCGAAGTACTCTCCCACTTCAGCAAACGCTTCAATCTGAGGCATCATTGCGTCGATTTGGGCCTGGGAAAATCCCATCAGGCCAGCCGCATGCCGCGCGTTCTGACGCCCCGTGAGCTCAGGGTTGAATCCCATGCCAAGCTCGAGGATCGCCGCGATCCGGCCACCGCGCACTATCTGCCCTTCCGTCGGCTGCAGGGTACCGGTGATCATTTTAAGCAAGGTGCTCTTACCGGCACCATTCTTACCGACAATACCGACGGATTCTCCCGGCCGGATATCAAACGACACCCCCCGAAGCACCCAGTGTTCCTCCTTCGGTCGTACTGGAAGACCGAACCAACTGGCAATGCGTAGCCATTCACTGCCCCACACGCGATAGGACTTTCCCAAATTTCTGACGTGCATGGCGGTACTCATAGGACGTCCACCATTTCTTGGCTGGCACGTCGGAACACGATCAGCGAAGCCACGCCTAGTACGACGGCAACTATCGTAAGCGGAAGCAGAGACATCCAGTCAGGATCTTTCCCGTACAGCAATACCTGCTGGTAAGCCGTCACCAATGGATACAAAGGATTGAGCCTGAAGATTTCGCGGACGGACTCGGGCAGGATGCTGATGTTGTAGACAATCGGCGTCAGCCAGAACAATGCTTGCAGGAGGACAGGCACAACCTGTCCGATGTCACGCATGAATACGTTGAGGACACCCAGAAGCAATCCGACTGACATTGAAGTCAACAGGGTCAGCAAGATGAGCGCAGGTAGCCAGACCACACTTGCACCCGGCGTATGCCCCAGCACAGCAAACACCGCGAAAATGGCAAGCAGCAGCAATGCATTGTTAACCAGCATGCTGCCAGCACAAATGAAGGGAAGGCATACGCGAGGAAATGCAACCTTCTTCATGAGATTGCCGTTGTCGACGAAGAGCGTGACGCAACGACTGATCGACTCGGCGAAGAGCCCCCAGCAGAGGGTGCCCGCCATCAGGTACAGCGCATATGCATACTTGTTGTCGATGCCCGGCAGCTTGGCCGAAAGCACTTCGGAGAGAATCGTGGCGAAGATCAGCACCTGCATCAGTGGATGAATTACCATCCACAGCACACCAAGCTTGCTCTGAGCGAAACGGACTTTGAAGTCGTTGCGGATCGAGGTCAGGATGAAGCTCCTGTAGACCCACAACGACCTGAGAAGGTCTTTCATTGATTGCCCCTCTGGGCGTTTCCATGTGTCTGGTTGGATGTGGCAAGCGCGTTCGCGTCTGACATGATGACGCTCACACGCTCCATGATCTGGCGAGCTACTCGCTCGGGGGACAGAACGCGCTGCACATGCTGTCGTCCACGCTCACCCAGTTGCGAGGCCGCCTCCGGGTCGCCTGCCAAATCCGCCATCAGACTGGCAGCATGAGTTACGTCCGGCTCGGCCCAACGCTGACCTTCGCCGAATGGGTACTGGCCTGGCTTTACCGGTACCAGCGTGAACCTCACCAGGGCGGCGCTGTCGGCATCCATGAATTCCATGTTGCCTGACCAAGAGGTGGCGATGACGGGCTTACCTAACTGCATGCACTCTGCCATACCCATGCCAAAGCCTTCTGCACGATGTAGCGAAACGTAGGCATCGCAACTGGCCTGCAGCGCGGTCAGCTGCTCGCGGGTAATGACGTCGTTCCGGACGATGACCCGAGGATCCGAGCTCACCTTTTCCGACAGAGCGCGCAGCGCATCAGGGTGGTGATGACCGTTACTGGTCTTGATGATCAGCTGTACCGGCTCGGTCCCCAGCGGGAATGCCTGCCTGAAAGCATCCAGTACGGCCTGAGGATTCTTTCGCTCTACCCACGAATTGAAGTCGAAGGTAAACAGGAAAACGAATGCACCAGATGTCATTCCAAATGCGTCGCGACCGATATCTGCACGTGGCATGACAGGGAGCGGCACAGGTGCCTGCAGCACGGGCAATGACGAAGCTCCGCCTATCGCATCGGCAATGAAGGCACTTGCAGCAAGAATCTCATCAACGCGCGACAGCACCGGGAGCCATGTATCCGGCAAACGCTCAAGCTCCCAGAACCAGCAGGCAATCACGTACTTGCCTTGTAGCTTGGCGTCACCAATTTCGCGCACCGCTGCGTCGAAATAGTCCGGGTTGATGAAGATGATGACCACATGCTCGGGAAGTTCAGCGCAAAACTTTCCGTCAAAGGTGGTATCGGCCATGCTGTGCGGCACACCCAGATCCAAGGTGTGCAGAGCTACCGTCGTACCATAGTCGATCAAAGCGCGCGCATACATGCGCGCGCTTTCCGCGAGGCCGAACTCGCCCCGCAGATACCCCACAATGTTCACTCCAAAGGGAAAACCATGAGGCACCACGGCACCCGCCTCTACGGCGGCGACGGTACGAGACCACGCCTCCGTGCGCACGAAGGCGTGTCGGGCGAGCAGGGTTTTCATCTGCCGCGCGCGAATCCTGCACCGCAGCCCGCGCAGCGAGAGCAGCGCGTACAACCGTTGCAGCATCCTCTGCTTACGACACCAAGCCGCAAGCCACAGATGACCTGCGGCTCGGCTGGGCGTTGACGTGCTCTCCATCACCTAAGGTCCAACTCAACCCAACGCCCGCTCAAGATCCACCTGCAGATCCCCCAGCTCCTCCACACCCACGCTCAGCCGCACCAGCGCATCACTGATGCCCAGCTTTTCACGGCGCTCGACAGGAATGGAGGCATGCGTCATCACCGCCGGATGGTTCACCAGGCTTTCCACGCCACCCAGCGACTCGGCCAGGGTGAACAGCTCGGTCTTCTCGCAGAACGCCTTCGCCGCCTCGAAACCGCCCTTGAGCACGATCGACACAATGCCGCCGTAGCCGTTCATCTGGCGGGTTGCCAGCTCATGCTGCGGGTGCGAGGTCAGGCCCGGGTAGATCACCTTTTCCACCGCCGGGTGCTTTTCCAGCCACTGGGCGAGTGCCAGCGCGTTGGCGCAATGCGCCTTCATGCGCAGCGGCAGGGTCTTCAGGCCGCGCAGGGCGAGGAAGCTGTCGAACGGCCCCTGTACGCCCCCCACCGAGTTCTGCAGGAAGGCCATCTGCTCGGCGAGCTCGGCGTTGTCACCCACCACCACCATGCCGCCCACCATGTCCGAATGGCCATTGAGGTACTTGGTGGCCGAATGCAGCACCAGGTCCGCGCCCATTTCCAGCGGACGCTGCAGCATCGGCGAGGCGAAGGTGTTGTCCACCACCACGATCAGGCCATGGCGCTTGGCGATGGCGGTCACCGCGGCGATGTCCACGATCTTCAGCATCGGGTTGGTCGGGGTTTCAATCCAGACCATCTTCGTCTGCGGGGTGATGGCCGCTTCCAGCGCGGCCAGGTCGGTCAGGTCGACGAAGCTGAACTGCAGGCCGGCGGTGCGCTTGCGCACACGCTCGAACAGACGGAACGTGCCGCCGTAAATGTCATCCATCGCCACCACGTGACTTCCGGCGTCCAGCAGTTCCATCACCGTGGAGGTGGCGGCCATGCCCGAGGCGAAGGCGTAGCCGCGGCTGCCGCCTTCCAGGCTGGCCACGCAGCGCTCGTAGGCGAAGCGGGTCGGATTGTGGGTACGCGAGTACTCAAAGCCCTGGTGCTCGCCGGGACTGGACTGGGCGTAGGTCGAGGTCGCGTAGATCGGCGGCATCACCGCACCGGTGCTCGGGTCCGGCGACTGGCCGCCGTGGATGGCCAGGGTGGCCAGCGCCAGCGCGCGGTCGGAGTGCCCGGAAGAAGCGGAGTTGGACATGTGGTTTCCCAACGCGGGAACCTTCATGCAAAGGTTCCCCTATTCAAATGGAGCGAAAGTCTATCAGCGGGAGCTTAACCAGCTTTTGACGCCGATAAACACGTATTCAGTGCCTAAATGTGGCCAACGCGTGCTTATTGCACGCGACGCCGCAGGTAGTTCAGCAGGTCGATCCGGGTGATCAGCCCCAGGAAGGTGCCGCCGTCCATGATGATCGCGACCTGCCCACGGTCGAACACCGGCAGCAGCGCCTCGATCGGCGACTTCACATCCAGGCGGTCCAGCTTGCTGACCATGGCGGTGGCCACCTTGTCGCGGAAGCGGGCCTCGTCACCGTACACGTGCAGCAGCACGTCGCTTTCATCGACGATGCCGACCAGCTGTTCGCCGTCCATCACCGGCAGCTGCGAGACGTCATACAGCTTCATGCGCTGGTAGGCGGTGGTGAGCAGGTCGTTCGGGCCGATCACCACGGTGTCGCGCTGGCCGTACGGGCGCAGGATCAGGTCGCGCAGGTCGCCGTACTGCGGGCGCTCCAGGAAGCCGTTGTCCAGCATCCAGTAGTCGTTGTACATCTTGGACAGGTACTTGTTGCCGGTGTCGGGCACCAGCACCAGCACCTTCTTCGGGGTGGTCTGCTCCTGGCAGTACTTCAGCGCGGCGGCCAGCAGGGTGCCAGTGGAGGAACCGCCCAGCACGCCTTCCTTGCCCAGCAGCTCACGGGCGGTATGGAAGCTTTCCGCATCCGTGATCGGATAGGCCTTGGTGACCCGG
This sequence comes from Stenotrophomonas sp. 278, assembly GCF_003935715.1. GTDB lineage: Bacteria > Pseudomonadota > Gammaproteobacteria > Xanthomonadales > Xanthomonadaceae > Stenotrophomonas > Stenotrophomonas maltophilia_AH. The sequence goes on from NZ_RHPP01000039.1 coordinate 30,168, forward strand.
CTGAAGTCGGAGATCGAGGGCAGGAAGTCTTCGCCGATGCCTTCCACCAGCCAGCTGCCCGACTTGTCGTTCAGGTTGCCGTCGTTGATGTACTCGGCCAGGATCGAACCCACCGGGTCGGCCAGCACCAGTTCGGTCTTGGGCGACAGCTTGGCGAAGGCACGCGACAGGCCGGTCATGGTGCCGGAGCTGCCGCAGCCGAACACGATGGCGTCCAGCTCGCCGCCCATCTGCTCGAGGATTTCCGGGCCGGTGCCGAATTCGTGGGCGGCCGGGTTGTCCGGGTTGCCGAACTGGTTGATGAAGTACGCGCCGGGGGTTTCCTCGGCCACGCGCTGGGCCATGTCCTGGTAGTACTCCGGGTGGCCCTTGGCCACGTCCGAGCGGGTCAGGCGGACTTCAGCGCCCATCGCCTTGAGGTTGAAGATCTTCTCGCGGCTCATTTTGTCGGGCACCACCAGAATGAGCTTGTAGCCCTTCTGCTGGGCGACCAGGGCCAGGCCCAGGCCGGTGTTGCCGGCCGTGCCTTCCACCAGTGTCGCACCCGGCTTGAGGTCGCCGCGCTTTTCGGCGGCTTCGATCATCGACAGGCCGATGCGGTCCTTGATCGACCCTCCCGGATTGGCGCTTTCGAGCTTCAGATAGAGCTCGCACACCCCGGTGTCCAGGCGCTGGGCCTTGACGATGGGGGTATTGCCAATGAGTTCAAGTACGGAGGAGTGGATTGCCATCGGGTCACATCGATTCGCGCCGCAGTGCGGCCGGACCCCCGATTATCCGACATTCTGCCCCTGAAAAGACGACGCGGACGGTGCCCGTCGACGAGGTGACGGACACCGCCCGCGGCGGTAGGCGTGGACGTGGGTGTTAATGGAGCGGGGAGGCGTACATGCGCTCGAGCTTCTGCTTGGCCAGCAGCTTCTCACGTTTCATCTGGCCCAGGGTTTGACCGTCTATCGGAAGTACGCCCAGCTCGGCATCCATGCATTTCTTGTTCAACTTCTGGTGCCGTTCGTAAAGCGCCTTGAATTCCGGGTCACGCTGGCGGCGTGCATCGATCTCGCTCTGGGGCTGACCTTCAAACATGATGAACCTCCTATCGCTTGTATCGCAGAAACAAAGACGCCCCGGCCTGGCGGCACGGGGCGTGGCTTTGGGAGGAGCAGCCGGCATCAACCGTTTCCGAAGGTGCACCTGCACGCAGCGCCCGGGGCATCCGGACGATCGACTGCTGTGGTGCGTGCCCTTGGAACATCGGCCCGGCCCTCCAATCATCCGGGAAGCAAAATCGCCTCCCGGACAACCGACCCTACGCCTGCCTTCGGGCAGGTTCAAGGGTTTCATTTGAAATGGGCCAGGTGCGCCAGTCGGGGTTCAGCCTGAACGCGCAATTGAACAAAAATCTAACAGAAACATAGGGTTGCGGTAGCGCCGGCCGTTGGCCGGCCCACGCATCGATGAGGGCCGGCCAACGG
>NZ_RHPP01000003.1 GCF_003935715.1 Stenotrophomonas sp. 278
GGTTACCTCCGCCACTGCCGCGCGCGGTGTGCGGATGGCGATGCTGCGCTGCGCGCCTTCGCCGCTGATCCGCAGTGGCAGCTGGCCGGCAATCCCGTCCTGCACCAGCACCCCGTCCACAGGGGCGGCCAGACCGGCCTCGAGCACCGCATGCGCGGTGCCCACGCTCGGGTGGCCGGCGAACGGCACTTCCTTCTGCGGGCTGAACATGCGGATCCGGTAGCTGCTGCCCGCGGTCTGCGGGGCGAATACAAAGGTCGTTTCCGGCAGTCGTGTCCACCGCGCAATGGCCTGCATGCTGGCCTCGTCCAGGCCCTCGGCGTCCAGCACCACCGCCAGCGGGTTGCCGGCACCCGGGTAGGGGGAAAACACATCCAACTGCAGAAAACGACGCGAAGACATGGCGGCCAGGATCGGGGGAACGGGCAGGCAGCTTAACAAGTGAGCCGCCGCGCCGCCGCCGGGGCAGGGGGCGGTGGCCCAGCAGGGGCCGGGCTTGGCATAGAATCGGAGGTTCGTCCCGGTGTGCCGGGCGAACCCCCTCCATTACCTATATTTCTTTCTCCATGTCAGCTTCCCCCCTTGTCGATCGCTGGATCGTACTGAAGTTCGGCGGCACCTCCGTGTCGCGTCGTCACCGCTGGGACACGATCGGGAAGCTGGCGAAAAAACGTGCGGAAGAGACCGGCGCGCGCGTGCTGGTGGTGGTCTCGGCGCTGTCCGGGGTCACCAATGAGCTGACCGCCATTGCCGACGGTGCCGCCGACAGCCGCGCCCGCGTGGATGCGCTGGTGGCCCGTCACCGCGAATTCCTGGGCGAACTGTCGCTGGACGCAAGCGCGCTGGACGAGCGCCTGAACGCGCTGCAGGGCCTGCTCGACGATCCGCGCGCCACCGCCCGTCCGCTGGACTGGCAGGCTGAAGTGCTGGGCCAGGGCGAACTGCTGTCCTCCACCCTGGGCGCAGCCTACCTGCGCGCCAGCGGCCTGGATTTCGGCTGGATGGATGCCCGCCAGTGGTTGCAGGCGCTGCCGCCGCAGCCCAACCAGAGCGAGTGGTCGCAGCGCCTGTCGGTGAACTGCCAGTGGCGTTCGGATGCCGACTGGGCCGCGCGCTTCCACGCCCAGCCGACCCGCATGCTGATCACCCAGGGTTTCATTTCCCAGCACGCCGATGGCGGAACCGCCATTCTCGGCCGTGGCGGTTCGGACACCTCAGCGGCGTACTTCGGTGCGCTGCTCGGTGCCAGCCGGGTGGAAATCTGGACCGACGTGCCAGGGATGTTCAGCGCCAATCCCAAGGACGTACCGGATGCGCGCCTGCTGACCCGCCTGGATTATTACGAAGCGCAGGAGATCGCCACCACCGGCGCCAAGGTGTTGCACCCGCGCTCGATCAAGCCGTGCCGCGACGCCGGCGTGCCGATGGCCATCCTCGACACCGAGCGCCCGGAACTGCCGGGTACCAGCATCGACGGCAATGCCGCGCCGGTGCCGGGGGTGAAAGCCATCAGCCGCCGCAACGGCATCGTGCTGGTGTCGATGGAAGGCATCGGCATGTGGCAGCAGGTCGGCTTCCTGGCCGACGTGTTCGGTCTGTTCAAGAAGCACGGCCTGTCGGTGGACCTGATCGGTTCGGCCGAAACCAACGTCACCGTGTCGCTGGACCCGTCTGAAAACCTGGTCAGCACCGACGTGCTGGCCGCGCTGTCGGCCGACCTGTCCCAGATCTGCAAGGTCAAGGTGATCGTGCCGTGCGCCGCCATCACCCTGGTCGGACGCGGCATGCGCTCGCTGCTGCACAAGCTGTCGGACGTGTGGGCGACGTTCGGCCGTGAGCGCGTGCACATGATCTCGCAGTCGTCCAACGACCTGAACCTGACGTTCGTCATCGACGAAGCCGACGCCGATGGCCTGCTGCCGATCCTGCACGCCGAGCTGATCGACAGCGGCGCGATGCCGGTGGAAGAGGGGGAGGTGTTCGGCCCGCGCTGGCGCGAAATCGCCGGCACCATCCGTCCGCGCGAAACCGCCTGGTGGCGTGGCCAGCGCGAGCACCTGCTGCAGCTGGCCCAGGCCGGCACCCCGCGTTATGTGTACAACCTGCCCACGGTGCGCGCCCGCGCCCGTGCGCTGGCGGCGATCAAGCCGATCGACCAGCGCTACTACGCGATCAAGGCCAACAGCCACCCGGCCATCCTGGAACTACTGGAGCAGGAAGGTTTCGGCCTGGAGTGCGTGTCGCATGGCGAACTCAAGCACGTGTTCAACACGCTGCCGGCGCTGTCGCCGCGCCGCGTGCTGTTCACCCCCAGCTTCGCCCCGCGCGCCGAATACGAAGCCGCGTTCGCGCTGGGGGTGACCGTCACCCTGGACAACGTGGAAGCCCTGCAGCGCTGGCCGGACCTGTTCCGCAACCGTGAGCTGTGGCTGCGCGTCGACCTGGGTCGCGGTGAGGGCCACCACGCCAAGGTCCGCACCGGCGGCAAGGACTCCAAGTTCGGCCTGCCGATCGCCCGCGTTGATGAGTTCGTGCGTCTGGCCACCGAGCTGGGCACGCGCGTGGTCGGCCTGCACGCCCACCTGGGCAGCGGTGTGGAAACCGCGCAGCACTGGCGTCTGATGTGCGACGAACTGGCCGGCTTCGCGCGCCGCATCGGCAGCGTGGAAACCATCGACATCGGCGGTGGCCTGCCGATTCCGTACAGCGCCGACGACGAGCCGTTCGACCTGGACTCCTGGGCGGTGGGTCTGGCCGAGGTCAAGGCCGTGCACCCGGCGTTCCGCTTGGCGATCGAACCAGGCCGCTACCTGGTCGCTGAAGCCGGCGTGCTGCTGACCACCGCCACCCAGGTGGTGGAGAAGGACGGCATCCGCCGGGTCGGCCTCGATGCGGGCATGAACACGCTGATGCGCCCGGCCCTGTACGACGCCTGGCACGACATCGAGAACCTGAGCCGTCTGGGCGGCTACGCCGAGGCCATGTTCGACGTGGTCGGTCCGATCTGCGAGTCCAGCGACGTGTTCGGCAAGCGCCGCCGCCTGCCGGTATCCACCGCGCCTGACGACGTGATGCTGATCGCCGACGCCGGTGCCTACGGCTACGTGATGTCCAACACCTACAACCAGCGTGCGCTGCCGCGCGAGGACGTGATTGATGACACGCCCTGACCGCGCGCTGCACCTTGCCACTGAACGCCTTCGCGCGCCGCCGCGAAAACGCCTCGCCTCACCGGATATGCCATGACTGCTTTCGACAAACACCAGGTTGCCTCGTTCCGTTTCGTCCGCTGCACGCTGGATGAAAACACCGGCGTGGCGCAGCTGGTCTATGCCTTCGACAACGGCCCGGAGCTGGTCGAGACGGTCACCATTCCCGGCGCGCCGTTCGCGCTGGACGGAGCCCGCGCACAGGCGGTGGAGCAGGCCCTGCGCCTGCTGCACCTGTTTGCCGGTGTCAGCTACTACAAGGCAGCGGTGCCCGAAGATGTACGCATCGACAGCTATGCCATCGACGCCGACACCGCCGCGCTGGTGGAAACGGTGTACCTCAACGGCCTGGGCGAGTTCGCCTATCGTAACGGCCTGAACCTGCGCGGACGCTTCCGTCTGCCGGTGCAGGGTGAGGCAGTGACCGCAGCGTCCGCCGGCCTGCGTGAGCACGCCCTGGTCGCCATCGGCGGCGGCAAGGACTCGCTGGTCAGCATCGAGGCGCTGCGCGCGCTGGGTGTCGAAGAAACTGTGACCTGGATTGGCGGTTCGCAGCTGATCCGCGCCTGCGCCGAGCGCACCGGTCTGCCCACGTTGAATATTGGTCGCGTGCTGGCCCCGGAACTGTTCGAGCTGAACCGCCAGGGCGCGTGGAACGGGCATATTCCGGTTACTGCGGTGAACTCGGCGATCATGGCCCTGGCCGCGCTGCTGCAGGGCGTGAACCAGGTGGTGTTCTCCAACGAGCGTTCGGCCAGCTACGGCAGCCAGATTCCTGGCACCGGCGAGGTCAACCACCAGTGGTCGAAGGGCTGGGCGTTCGAGCAGGCCTTCGGGGAGCATCTGGAAAAGCATGTCGCTGCCGACCTGCAGTACTACTCGCTGCTGCGTCCGCTGTCTGAGCTGGCGGTGGCACGGCAGTTCGCCAGGAGCGACTTCTACGACGCGCATTTCTCCAGCTGCAACCGCAATTTCCACATCCTCGGCGAGCGCCCGGTGAACCGCTGGTGCGGCGTGTGCCCGAAGTGTCACTTCGTGTTCCTGGCGCTGGCTCCGTTCATGCCCAAGACCCGCCTGGTGCGCATCTTCGGCCGCAATCTGCTGGACGACGCCGAACAGGCCGGCGGCTTCGACGCGCTGCTGGAGTTCCAGGACCACAAGCCGTTCGAGTGCGTGGGCGAGGGCCGCGAGTCGCGTGCGGCGATGGCCACGCTGGCGGCGCGCCCGGAGTGGAGCGAAGACGTGCTGGTGAAGCGTTTCATCCAGGAGATCCAGCCGCAGCTGGAGGCGTCCGAGCTGAGCATCGAGCCGTTGCTGGTGCTGGAAGGCGAACACCGTATTCCGGCGTCGATCTGGGAGCGCCTGCGTGCGACTTTCGCAGCTTGAGGGCAAGCGGGTTGCGTTATGGGGCTGGGGGCGTGAGGGGCGGGCGGCATTTGCCGTGCTGCGCCGGCGTCTGCCGACCCTGCCGCTGACCCTGTTCTGTCCGGAGGTGGAGGCCGAAACCGCGCGCGCGGAGGCCCGCGGTGCGCTGACCGTGCGCAGCGATGTCAGCGGTGAAGCGCTGGCCGCGTTCGAGGTGGTCATCAAGTCGCCCGGCATCAGTCCCTATGGCGAGGCGGCCCGGCAGGCCGCTGCGCAGGGCACCCAGTTCATCGGCGGCACCTCGCTGTGGTTTGCCGAGCACGCCGATGCCGACGGCACCGTGCGTGACACCGTGTGCGTGACCGGCACCAAGGGCAAGAGCACCACCACCTCGCTGCTGGCGCACCTGCTGCGCGCCAGTGGTGCGCGCACCGGCCTGGTGGGCAACATCGGACTGCCGCTGCTGGAAGTGCTGGAGCCCCAGCCGGCCCCACAGTACTGGGCCGTGGAACTGTCCAGCTACCAGACCGGCGAAGTGGCGCGCAGTGGTGCGCACCCGCAGGTAGCGGTGGTACTGAACCTGTTTCCGGAGCACCTGGACTGGCACGGCAGCGAAGCGCGCTATATCGCCGACAAGCTGTCGCTGGTGACCGAAGCGGCCCCGAGCATTGCCGTGCTCAATGCGACTGATCCGCACCTGGCTGCGTTGGATCTGCCGCATAGCGAAGTGGTCTGGTTCAACCAGCCGCAGGGCTGGCACATGCGCGGCGAGTGGGTGTATCGCGGCGAGCGGGCCGTATTCGATACCGCCAACACGCCGCTGCCCGGCCGGCACAACCGCGGCAACCTATGCGCGGTGCTCGCGGCCATCGAGGCGCTGGGTCTGGATGCGGTCGCGCTGGCACCGGCGGTACAAAGCTTCCGCCCGCTGCCTAATCGGCTGCAGGTGCTTGGCGAGCGCGATGGCCTGCGCTTCGTCAACGATTCGATCAGCACCACCCCGCACGCCAGTCTGGCGGCGCTGGAGTGCTTCGTCGGCCAGCGCATTGCGCTGCTGGTGGGCGGGCATGACCGTGGCCTGGATTGGACCGACTTCATGCAGCACATGGCGCATGACGTACCGCCGGTGGAGATCGTGACCATGGGGGCCAACGGCCCGCGTATTCACGCCCTGCTGCAGCCGCTGGCCGAGGCCGGTCGGTTTGGGTTGCATGCCGCGGGAGATCTGGACGAGGCGGTGCGGATCGCCTGTGACGCGCTGGGTGGGCAGGGTGGGGTGGTGCTGTTGTCGCCGGGTGCGCCGAGCTATGGCGTGTACAAGGACTATGTGGCTCGCGGGCGGCATTTTGCCCAGCTGGCCGGGTTTGACCCGGAGGCAATCACCGCGATTGCCGGGATCGGAATCGCCTGATCGCAGGCGCCGCGTGGACACGCATGGCGTGTCCCAACCGGGCTTGCGAATCCGTGACATCCAACGCGCGCCCCGGGCCGCACTTGCCGCATCCGCGCAACGCCCACGTCTGGACCGCGCGTGCGGCATCCGCGTAACGCCCGCGTCTGGACCGCGCGTGCGGCATCCGCGTAACGCCCACGTCTGGACAGCGCGTGCGGCATCCGTGTAGGGACACGCCATGCGTGTCCACGCGGTGCTGGATCGGCCGTAGAGCCACGCCCTGCGTGGCTGCGCGGTGCCAGACAGGGTCGAAGCCACGCAGGGCGTGGCTCTACGGCATTCCTGTCACACCCCTTGGGGTTACAGTGCACCTTTCTCCGAAGGAGCAGGCGCATGAAGCAGCAATGGCGGTGGGGTGCGGCACTGGTACTGGGCATGGCAGCAGCGCCCTCCTGGGCGGCCATGCAGGCCAAACCGGTCGAATGGCAGCACGACGGCACGACCTTCAGCGGTGTGCTGGTCCATGACGACGAAGACAACGACAAGCGCCCCGGCTTGGTGATGGTGCCGAACTGGAAGGGCGTGAACGCCTCGGCCATCGAAAAGGCCAAGAAGCTCGCCGGCGACGACTACGTGGTACTGGTCGCCGACGTCTACGGCAAGGGCGTGCGCCCGAAGACCGACGCCGAAGCGGGCCCGGTCGCAACCAAGCTGCGCAACGACCGCCCGCTGCTGCGCGCACGTGCGCTCAAGGCGGTGGACGTACTGAAGGAACAAGCCGGCAAGGCCCCGCTGGATGCCAGTCGGATCGGCGCGGTCGGATTCTGCTTCGGCGGCACCACGGTGCTGGAACTGGCCCGTGCCGGTGCGCCGCTGGCCGGCGTGGTCAGTCTGCACGGGGGGCTGGGCTCACCGCTGCCGGCCAAGGCCGGTGGCACGCATCCGTCGGTGCTGGTGCTCAATGGGGCGGACGACAAGAGCGTCACCGCTGCCGATATCAGTGGCTTCGAGCAGGAAATGAACGCGGCCAAGGTGGACTGGGAGTTCACCAATTACAGTGGTGCCGTGCACTGTTTTGCCGAGGCCGATGCGAACAACCCGCCGGGTTGTGCGTATGACGAGCGGGCGGCGAAGCGGGCGTGGAAGAGCCTGGATTCGTTCTTCGAAGGGCTCTTCGACAAGCGGTGATCAATCCCGGGGTGGATACGCCGCGTCGCCGGAAATCTTCAACGCCCCGGTAGGCGACGAAAAGAACGGCAGGAGCCGTTCGCAATGCCCCGGTAGGCGACGACCGTTGGTCGTCGCAGGCCGGCAGGCATACCCTTGGTCGTCGCCCGCCGCAATCAATGCGAACGCTGCACCGCATACCGCGCCAGCCCGCGCAGGGCGGCTACGGCATCGTTGTCGGCCAGGCCATCCAGCGCACGCTCGGCGGCCGCGGCATATTCCTCCGCACGTTGCCGGCTGTAATCCAGCCCGCCGGTGGCGTGGATCGCGGCCAGCACTTCCGGCATGGCCGAGGCGTCGCCGTTCTGCACGATCTCGCGCAGGCGCTCACGCGTGGTCTCATCCGAATGCGCCATGGCATGGATCAGCGGCAGCGTGGCTTTGCCCTCGGCGAGGTCGTCGCCCAGGTTCTTTCCCAGCTCGTCGGCATTGGCCGAGTAATCCAGCACGTCATCGGCGATCTGGAACGCATAGCCCAGGTGCATGCCGTAGTCGTACAGGGCCTGCTGGGTGGCCTCATCAACGCCGCTGGCCAGTGCGCCCAGGCGGGTGCCGGCGGCGAACAGCACCGCCGTCTTGCGCTCGATCACACGCAGGTAGGCGGCTTCGTCGGTGTCCGGGTTGTGCACATGCAGCAGCTGCAGCACTTCGCCTTCGGCGATGCGGTTGGTGGTGTCGGCCAGGATCTGCATCACCGGCATGCGATCCAGTTCCACCATCAGCTGGAAGCTGCGCGAATACAGGAAGTCGCCGACCAGCACGCTGGGCGCATTGCCCCACAGCGCGTTGGCGGTGCTGCGGCCGCGCCGCAGGCTGGATTCGTCCACCACGTCGTCGTGCAGCAGGGTCGAGGTGTGGATGAACTCGATGATCGCCGCCAGCTGGTGGTGTTCCGGACCGGCTTGACCCACCGCGTGGCCGGCCAGCATCACCAGCATCGGGCGCAGGCGCTTGCCGCCGGCAGAAATGATGTGGTCGGCAATCTGGTTGATCAGTACGACATCGGAGGACAGGCGGCGGCGGATCAGCGCATCCACCGCGGCCATGTCAGGCGCGGCGAGGGTCTGGATCTGGGGCAGGCCCAGCGCGGAGCGGGTGTCTTCGGTGATGGTCATGCGGTCGTACTTTCAGGCGTAAGCCCGATTATAGGCCGACCGGGCGTGAATACGTATGCAAATGGCACCACCCCGCAGGAGCCGCCGCTAAGCTTGTCGGGCACGATCCGGCACCCCTGGCGGGTGTCTCAAGGAAGCCCGGAGGGGGGCTCACGATGACGAACACTCCATGGTGGCGCGGTGCCGTCATCTATCAGATTTACCCGCGCAGCTTCCTGGATGCGAACGGTGACGGCGTGGGCGACCTGCCTGGCATCATCGAGCGCCTGGACTATATTGCCGCGCTGGGCGTGGATGCGATCTGGATCTCGCCGTTCTTCAAGTCGCCGATGGCCGATTTCGGCTATGACATCGCCGACTACCGCGACGTCGACCCGCTGTTCGGCAACCTGGAGGACTTCGACCGCCTGCTGGCCAAGGCCCACGGCCTGGGCCTGAAGGTGATGATCGACCAGGTGCTCAGCCACACCTCGATCGAGCATGACTGGTTCCGCGAAAGCCGTCAGGATCGTACCAACCCCAAGGCCGACTGGTACGTGTGGGCCGACCCGCGTGAAGACGGCACCCCGCCGAACAACTGGATGTCGCTGTTTGGCGGCGTTGCCTGGCAGTGGGAACCGCGTCGCGAGCAGTACTTCCTGCACAACTTCCTGGCCGACCAGCCCGACCTGAACTTTCATAACCCGGAAGTGGAGCAGGCCACGCTGGACAATGTGCGGTTCTGGCTGGAGCGCGGCGTGGACGGCTTCCGTCTGGATGCGATCAACTTCTGCTATCACGATCGCCAGCTGCGCGATAACCCGCCCAAGCCGGCCGACAAGCGCGTCGGGCGTGGTTTCAGCCCGGACAACCCGTACGCCTACCAGTACCACTACTACAACAACACCCAGCCGGAGAACCTGCCATTCCTGGGCAAGCTGCGCGCGTTGCTGGACGAGTATCCGGGCGCGGTGGCGCTGGGCGAGATTTCCTCGGAAGACTCGCTCGCCACCACTGCCGAGTACACCAGCGCCGGTCGCCTGCACATGGGCTACAGCTTCGAGCTGCTGGTCGACGACTACAGCGTGGAGTACATCCGCAGCACCGTCTCGCGCCTGGAAGCGGCGATGACCGAAGGCTGGCCGTGCTGGGCCATTTCCAACCACGACGTCGAGCGCGCCGTCACCCGCTGGGGCGGCCATCCGGCCAACCCGCGTCTGGCACGCATGCTGGTCGGCATGCTGTGCTCCCTGCGTGGCTCGATCTGTCTGTACCAGGGCGAGGAGCTCGGCCTGGGCGAAGCCGAAGTGCCATTCGAGGCGCTGCAGGACCCGTATGGCATCACCTTCTGGCCGAACTTCAAGGGCCGTGATGGGTGCCGCACGCCGCTGCCGTGGACCGATGCCGAACAGGCAGGTTTCACCACCGGCCAGCCGTGGCTGCCGATCTCCGATGAGCACCGCGCACGCTCGGTGGCCGGGCAGGAGCACGACCCGCATTCGGTGTTGAACGCCTTCCGCCAGTTCCTGGCGTGGCGACACACCATGCCGACCTTGCTGCTGGGTGACATCCAGTTCCTGGACAGCGCCGAGCCGGTGTTGATGTTCGAGCGCCGACATGCGGGCGAGACCTTGTTGCTGGCGTTCAATCTGTCCGGTGAGGCGGTGACTGCACCGCTGCCGGCGGGGGAGTGGACCGCATTGCACGTGCCGGGTCCGGATGCCGGTGGCATCGACGGTGGCCAGGTGGTGTTGCCCGCGCACGCGATGGTGTGTCTGCGGTTGGGGTAAGGCGCGAAGATTTCCGGTGGTGCATTTTTCAAGGGCGAGGCGGAGACCTCGCCCTTTTTTTTGTGTGCGAAAAGCGTGGTTTCGATGATGGTTACGTCGTCAATGAACGTGGTGACGTTCACGGCCGTCGTCTGTCGACCGACGCTACCAACCAAATCCCCACCCGTCCAGGTGATGCCAGGTACGTAGTGACACGCCATGCGTGTCACCTGAATGCCCCAACGGGCAACAAAAAACCCGCTGCGGTAAGCAGCGGGTTCTCTGGTCAGCAATCACACCAGGAATCAGAACTTGTAGTTCACGCCCAGCATGTAGGTACGGCCCCACTCGACGTACTCCAGCGGGCGGTCCTTCGTGCCTGCATAGGTGCGGTACGGCTCGTTGGTCAGGTTGCTGCCCTGCAGCAGCAGGGTCAGGCCCTTCATGGCGCTGCTGTCGCTGAAGGTGTAGCTGATCTGCGCGTCCGTCACGTTCTCGCCCACCACGTAACGCAGCGTGCGGTTGCCGTTGAAGTTGCCGATCTCACCAATGAAGTCCGAACGACGACGCTGGCTCACGCGCGCTTCAAAGCCATTGCGCTCGTAGTACGCGGTGAAGTTGTACACACGCTCGGACAGGCCCGGCAGGCTGATCGGATCGGTACCCACCGACGACGCGCTTTCCGGATCCATGATCTTGATGTCGCTGTCGTTGAACGTCGCGCTCGCCTGCACGCCGAAACCGCGCAGTGCGTCGGTCAGCATGTCCAGCGGGAACGATGCGGTCAGCTCCAGGCCCTTCAGCGTGCCGCCTTCGCCATTCTGCGGGGCCGAGAACGTACCCGTCGTCAGCAGCGGCGCGGTCATGCCCGGCGGGATCACATAGCTGGCCAGCAGATTGCTGAAGTCGTAGTCGTCCACCGACTGGGTGTAGACGTAGCTCTTCAGGTCCTTGTAGAACACCGCCGCCGCCACGTACGCCTTCTCACCGAAGTACTTTTCGTACGACAGGTCGATCGCGTTGGCGCGCCACGGATCCAGCAGCGGGTTGCCGCCACTGCCGCCCGGCTTGCCGGTGGCCGTGTCCACGCCGAACTCCAGGCCCGCACGCATCTGGTCCACGCGCGGACGCGCGACCTGCTTGGCGACTGCGAAGCGCAGGGTCTGCTGGTGCGGGAACATGAAGGCCAGGTTCAAGCTCGGCAGCCAGTCGGTGTAGGTCTTGCCTTCGTCGATCGGCAGCACTTCCTGGCCCGCCGGACGCGAACGGTCGAAGTAGTTCGACTGCGAGCTCTGGTCGGTGCGGATCATCTGCACGCCGATGTTGCCGCGCAGGCCCACTTCACCGATATCGGTGTTGATGTTGGCGCGCAGCCACGCGGTGGTGGTCTTTTCCTGCACCACCCACGACTTCGGAATCAGGTAATCCAGGTTGGTGACCGGGTTGAAGACCATGTAGCGGTCCACAGCGGCCGGCACGTTCCAGGCCGGGATGTACCCGATGCCGGCAAAGCCCAGGTTCACTGGCGAGTACTGCAGGTCGCCGCCGACGTTGGCGTCGCCCTGGTCACCCAGCAGGATGTTGCCTTCGGCCTGGGTCTTTTCCTTGCGACGGTCGGCGTAGTTCACGCCCACGTCGATGTCCTGGAACCAGGACGACAGCGCCTCCGGCATGTTGAACGTGCCCTGCAGGCGCGCGCCCTTCAGGCGGTCTTCCACCTGCGGCACCTTGCCGTAGCCCGACCCGTAGATCGTGTTGGTCAGGTACAGCGCTTCCGGATTGGAATAGTCCAGGCCCGGGCGGATCTGCGAGAAGCCGTTCGGATTGACGGTCAGGCCGATGGTATCCAGCTGCGGCATCGGGGTGAGCTGCAGGTTGTTTTCCAGGTTCAGCTCGTCGCGCGTCGCCTTGGAGTAGTTCACGTCCGCGGTGATCTTGAAGCTGTCGAAGGTCAGCTCGTTGTTCCAGCCGAACGCGTCGATCTTGTCCTTGCGCTTGTTGTACATGCCGCGCACCAGGGGATATACGCCGCTGGCGGTGCCGCCGGTGAAGCTGTTGTTGCCGTTTACCTGCGGGTTGCTGATGAACAGCCCCGGATCGTAGCCGCCGTTGTAGTTGCTGAGATTGACCTCGAACTGGTTGGCGGTGTCGATCTGCTCGGCTTCGGTGTGGAACGCGTCCAGCGTGCTCGTCCAGGTGTTGGACGGGCGGAACTGGATCGTGGCCATGTAGCCGTCACGCTTGTTGTTGCCGGTACGGCGCAGTGCCTTGATGCCGTCCGAGAAGTACGTGCCTGCGGCAACGCCCGGGCGGTTGCCCTGGTTGGTCTGCTCGGTGGTCCACGGCTCGTACAGGCCCACCTGGTTTTCCTGGATCGGCATGTCGCTGTGGGCGTAGCCCAGCGAGATGCCCCAGGTGTTGTCGGCGAACTGGTCGATGTAGCTGGCGCTGAAGCGGTTGCCGTAGGCATCCACGTTCGCCGCCTTGCCCAGCGAGTTCTTCTGGTAACGGCCGCTGACCGCGATCACGCGCTCGGCGAACGACAGCGGACGCACGGTCTGCATGTCGATGGTGCCGGACAGGCCCTGGCCGACCAGTGCGGCGTCCGGGGTCTTGTACACGGTCACGCCGTTCACCAGTTCGGACGGGTACTGGTCGAATTCAACGCTGCGGTTGTCGCCGGTGCTGACCACTTCACGCCCGTTGAGCAGGGTGGTGGCGAAGTCCGGGGAAAGGCCGCGCACGCTGATCACCTGGGCACGACCGGCCACGCGCTGCGCGGCCAGGCCGGGCAGGCGGCCCAGCGATTCGGCAATGCTGACGTCCGGCAGCTTGCCGATGTCTTCGGCGGAAATGGCTTCCACCACCGAGGTCGCGTCCTGCTTGATCGCAATGGCGTTTTCGATGCCACGGCGGATGCCGGTGACCTGCACGGTGTCCAGGTCGGTCGCCTGGGTGCCGGTGGCGGTGGTTTCGGTGGTGCTTTGAGCCAGCGCCAGTGACGGCGACAGGGCGACGGCCAGCGCGATACTCAGCGCGCTGCGCTTGCGGTTCAACATTTTCCCCTCCCAGGCAATGTTGCCAAACGGATTGTGAGCTGCCCGATGAATTGAGACAGGTGTCACGGCACGGTGGCCGTTGACTGCGCCGCTATGGTAGGCAGCGCGCCTTTGAAGCGAATCACCCTGCATACGTATTCAATGCGCATGCAGGCGTTGTAAGCGGTTACATCGCGGTGGCCCCCGCACGACCAACGGTCGTGCGCTACCGGAATGTCGACCCGGTAGGCAACGACCGTTGGTCGTTGCGCATTTCACATGGGCGTGAACCGGATCGCCTGGCCACCGCCCGGTGCCAGCACGATGTTCATCGCATCGCGGCTGGTGACTTCACGCACCTCGCGCTTGAACGCGAACGGGTTGCTGCGGAAATCGGCCCCGTCGCCGTCGCGATAGATCTCGGCGCGATAACGCACGCCCGGCTCAAGGAAGCCCAGCGACACCGGCAGTACGCGCCCGGATTCGTCGGTGATGCTGCCCAGGAACCAGTCACGGCTGTTGCGGTCCTTGCGCACGATGGTCACGTAGTCGCCCACCTCGCCATCCAGCACCCGGGTGTCGTCCCAGTCCACCGCCACGTCCTCGATGAAGCGGAATGCCTCGCGGTGCTGTTCATAGTGTTCAGGAAGATCGGCGGCCATCTGGATCGGGCTGTACAGCACCACATACAAAGCGAGCTGGCGCGCCAGCGTGCTCGGAATCGCCTGGCCGTGGCGACCCTTCAGGCTGAGAATGCCCGGGGTGTAGTCCATCGGGCCGGACAGCATGCGGGTGAACACCAGGTTGACCTCGTGTTCCGGTGGGTTCGGCGGCTGGCCCCAGGCGTTGTATTCCATGCCGCGCGCGCCTTCACGGGTAATCCAGTTCGGATAGGTGCGGCGCAGCCCGGTGTCCTTGATCGGCTCATGCGGGTTGACCGCGATATGCCGCTTGGCGGCTTCCTGCACCACCTTCAGGTGATGCCGGGCCATGAACTGGCCGTCGTGCCACTCGCGCCACAGCGGGCCGCCGGCCGGATTGCGCCGGTCCACCTGGCCGTCGTCGCACACGTAGCCGCTCTTGAACGAGTCCACGCCGAGGCGCGCATACAGGTCCAGTGCGGCGTCCAGTTGGTCTTCGTAATGCTCGATCGCACAGCCGGTTTCATGGTGGCCGATCAGGTGCACGCCCTTCTTCGCGCCATACGCGGACAGCGCTTCAATATCGAAGTCCGCGGTGGGGCGGGTGAAATCGAAGTCGTAGCCGTTGCCGACCCACATGCCATTCCAGCCGGGATTCCAGCCTTCCACCAGCACGCCACGGAAGCCGTGTTTCGCAGCGAAATCAATCACCTTCTTGGTTTTCGCGGTGGTTGCGGCGTGCTTCGGTCCGGTCGCCCAGCTTTCCTCGTCCAGGTGCATCGACCACCACACGCCCAGGTACTTGGATGGCTTCACCCAGCTCACATCGCCCAGCACGTTGGGGTCGTTGAGGTTGAGGATCAGACTCGATTCCACCAGCCCGCCGGCGGTGTCGCTGATCTGCAGCGTGCGCCAAGGCGTGTTGAAGGGCAGGGCGCGGCGCACCTTCCAGCCTTCAGCAGACGGCGAAAGCTGCGCGCGCAGGCGCTGGCCGTCGGTGCGGCGCAGCCACATGCCGGCGTAGTCCACCAGCGCGGCTTCGTGGATGGACACATGTAGACCCTCGTCACTGCGCAGGGTCATAGGCGTATGCGCCAACGGCAGCTGGTCCAGCGGGGTGCGCTGGTACAGGTATTCGTAGTGGATCGGCTCGCCAGCCGGAATCCACCATGCGGTGGAGGCGGGGGTGATGGCGAACTCGGTCAGCTCGTCATCGATTATCGCCTCGCGCAGGTTCGGCTGTTCCGGGAAGTGGTAGCGGAAGCCGAGGCCGTCGTCGTAGACCCGGAACACCACGTCCAGCCGGCGTTTCGCACCGGTGGTCTCGCCCAACTGCACGGTGAACTCGTTGTAGTGGTTACGGGTGACGCGGCGCTCGCCCCAGGGCTGTTCCCAGGTTTCATCCACGCTGCGGGTGCTCTGGCCGAGCACGGCCAGGTCGCGGTCGAGGCGGCCGTCGCGCAACTGGAAGCCCAGCTTCGAATTGCCGACTACCTCCTGGCCGAAGCGTTCCACCCGGTAGCTGGGCATGCCGCCATCCAACTGCAGGGAGACCTTGAGCACCTTGTCCGGCGAGGTGGCGCTGGCCACGGTGACCGGTTCGGCGTTTGCGGTGGCGCTTAGCGCCAGCAGGCACACCGCCAGCCAGGATGGACACGCATGGCGTGTCCCTACGCGACGTTGGAATTCCCGCGTAGTGACACGCCATGCGTGTCTGCTCTTGGCGGGCAACCCACCGAAAACCCGTCGCATCAACCACACAACCATTGGCATTCCCCTCCCAGGGTCACCCGAAACTGACCCGGACTATAGCCACGCCGGCCCGGCGCTCCGGGCGTAACGCCATGAATACGTATGCAAATGTCGATGCATGACCGCGTGCAGGTGCGACGACCAACGGTCGTCGCCTACCATGCAGGCAGGCACCCTGGGAGGGGGCCGCGACGGCCGCGCTACCCGCGGCTGACCTACAACGCGCGCAATTAGGGAGGGAGGCCGACGGGCGCAAGCCGGTCCGCCGCTTTCAATGCTGAAGAAGATCTGCCTGACCGCTGCCCTCGGGGCGGCGCTGATGTCCACCGCTGCGGCGGAAGACCTCACCTTCGATGGCCGCACCGCGCGTGCTGCCACCGCTGCCAACGGCAGCTTCACCCTGACCGCCGACGGCAAGCCGGTGGCGATTGCCGCCCAGCCGATGCGCAGCCAGACCGGCAGCGTGATGTTCGACGCCCTGTTCGCACTGGCCCAGCAGGAGATGGACGCCGACCGGGTCGATGCGATCCGCGACCCGTCCTTCAACTTCGGCAAGCCGGTGCCGTGCGACTGCTTCCAGACCGGCGAGCGCTGGCCCTATGTGTGGACCCGGGACGTCAGCTTCGCTGCTGACCTCGCGCTGGCCCGGCTGGACCCGCAGCGCACCCGCCAGTCGCTGCAGTTCAAGCTGTCCAAAGCGCGCGACGGCCGCACCCCCGGCCTGTTCGTGGCTCAGGACACCGGTTCCGGCGGCAGCTGGCCGATCAGCAGCGACCGCGTGGTGTGGTTCCTGGCCGCGCGTCATCTTCTGGACGACACCGCCTTTGCCGAACAGACCTGGCAGGCGCTGCAGGGCACGCTCGCGCAGGACCGTGCAATGGTCTTCGACGAGCGCATGGGCCTGTACAAGGGCGAGACCTCGTTCCTGGACTGGCGTGAGCAGACCTATCCGGACTGGACCCGCAAGGACGTGCGCTTCATTGGCGAAAGCTATTCGCTGTCCACCAACGTGCTGCATTACCAGGCGCTGCGCCTGGCCGAGAAGCTGGCCCGCCAGCATGGCGACGCGCGTGCCGAGGACTACGCCAGGTGGGCCACGGCGTTGGCCGCACAGATTGATACTCGTTTCTGGCGCGAGGATGCCGGCCAGTACATGAGCTACATCGGCGAAGCCGCGCACCCGGTGGACTACGCCAAGTACGACCTGCTGGCGATCTCGCTGGGCGTGTTGGCCGACGTGTTCCCGCAGGAGCGCGCGCGCCGCGCCATGGCCAACTACCCGGCGGTGGAGGGGGGCAGCCCGGTGGTGTGGCCGCAGGAAGCGCAGCAGCCGATCTACCACAACCGCGCGGTGTGGCCGTTCGTCAGCGCCTATTCGCTGCGCGCGGCGCGGCATGTGGACGATGTGGCGCGCATCCAGCGCGAGATCGAATCGCTGATGCGCGGTAGCGCGCTGGCCGGTTCGAACATGGAAAACTTCGAGATGCGCCGCCTCGCCGTGCATGTCGACGAGGGCGCGCTCAGCGGCCCGGTAGTGAATTCGCCGCGCCAGCTGTGGTCGGTGGCCGGCTATCTGTCGATGGTGCTGGAAGGGGTGTTCGGCGTGGAAGCCGACGGCAAGGTCGCGCCCAAGCTGCCGGTGGCGCTGGTGCCGCAGCTGTTCGGCAAGGAAAAGAGCATTGAACTGAACGACGGCCGCACCCGCTACGTGCTCAAGCGCCCGCGCAAGCTGGACGGCGCGCTGCTGGTGGCTGACAAGACCACCCGCAAGGGCAACGTGGTGACCGTGCAGCTCAAGGCCGTGCCCGGCCCGGCACCGGTCACCGCGCCGGCGCTGTTGGCCGACGCCCCCACCGACGGCTTCGCACCGGCTACGCCGGCGGCACCCAAGGCGGAAAAGCGCGGCAAGGGTTGGAGCGTCGCTGTCCCCGCCGGCCGCGTGCTGTGGCTGGACGGCAAGGCCACCACGGCCAAAGGCGCGCTGACCGTACGCGAAGATGGCCTGCAGCACTGCCTCAGCCTCACCCAGCGCGGCCCCCAACTGGAATCGCTGCACAGCCCGATGACCTGCCTGGGCCCGCAGCAGCGTCTGGCCGGGACCAGCAAGTGGAGCTGGAACGCCACCGCGCCCAGCCGCGTGCGCGTGCGGTTGCGCTATGACAACCCGAATGGCCCGATCAACACCGGCGTGACTGCTGCGGTGAAGCAGCTGGTGGTGACCTGCGCCGGCAAGCCGGTACAGCGCGCCACCGTGGTGATGCCGCACAGCGTCGGCCAGCAGGATTCCACCGCCGCCGAATTCGACGTGCCCAAGGGCAACTGTCGCTTCAGCCTGGAACAGGGCTTCAACATGAGCGCGCTGGAACACTTCGCCCAGTACAACGGGGGCAAGGGCGGGCGCGAAGGCGTGCTCAACAGCGCCAAGGTCAGCGCGCTGCTGCTGTCGCCGGTGCCGGCGGTGGAGGCTGCAAAGTGACGCGGCCGTCCAAGCCGACGCTGTCGTTCTGGCAGATCTGGAACATGTGTTTTGGCTTCATGGGCATCCAGTTCGGGTTTGCCCTGCAGAACGCCAACGCCAGCCGCATCTTTGAAACCCTCGGCGCACCGATGGACGCCGTGCCCGGGCTGTGGATCGCCGCGCCGCTGACCGGCCTGCTGGTGCAGCCGGTGATCGGCTATCTGTCCGACCGCACCTGGACCCGCTGGGGCCGCCGCCGTCCGTACTTCATGTTCGGCGCGGTGTTCACCACGCTGGCCCTGCTGGTGATGCCGAACTCGCCCACGCTGTGGATCGCGGCCGGCACGCTGTGGGTGCTGGACGCCAGCATCAACGTATCGATGGAGCCGTTCCGCGCCTTCGTCGGTGACAAGCTGGCCCCGCGCCAGCGTCCCACCGGCTACGCGATGCAGAGCTTCTTCATCGGCGTCGGTGCGATTGTCGCCAGCTTCCTGCCCTTCATCCTGGCCCACTTCGGCGTGGCCAACACCGCCGCCCCCGGCGAGGTGCCGCCGACCGTGCGCTACGCGTTCTACTTCGGCGCGGCGGTGCTGCTGTCTGCGATTGCCTGGACCGTGTTCAGCACCCGCGAGTATTCGCCGGCCGAACTGGCCGCGTTTGATGACGCCGAGCCGCCGGTTGCGCAGCAGAGCGCGCCGCTGGCCGGTCCGCCGCCGCTGGCGCAGATTGGCGGCTGGATCGCGCTGGGCGTTGCCCTCGCTGTAGCCATCGCCTGGAAGCAGGGCGACAAGATGCTGTACGTGCTGGCCGGACTTTGCGCCGCGTATGGCGTGCTGCTGGGCGTGGCGCGGCTGGTGCCGGGCCCGCACATGCTGGCCACCATCGTCGACGACCTGCGCAGCATGCCCTCGACCATGCGCCGGCTGGCGTGGGTGCAGTTCTTCTCGTGGTTCGCCTTGTTCGCGATGTGGATCTACACCACGTCCGCCGTGGCTGGCACGCATTTCGGTTCCGCAGATACTGCCTCGGCCGCCTACAACGAAGGCGCGAACTGGGTGGGCGTGCTGTTCGGTGCCTACAACGGCTTCGCCGCGCTGGCCGCGCTGCTGATCCCGCTGATGGTGCGTGCACTGGGCCTGCGCTGGAGCCATCTGGTCAACCTGTGGCTGGGCGGGCTCGGCCTGGTCTCGCTGATGTTCATCAAGGATCCCACCTGGCTGCTGCTGTCCATGGTCGGGGTCGGCTTTGCCTGGGCCTCGATCCTGTCGCTGCCGTATGCGCTGCTGTCTGACAGCGTGCCGGCCGCGAAGATGGGCATCTACATGGGCCTGTTCAATTTCTTCATCGTCATTCCACAACTGGTTGCCGCCAGCGCGCTGGGCTTCGCGCTGCGCGCGTGGCTGGGCGGCAATCCCATGCACGTGCTGGTGCTGGGGGGAGTGAGTCTGTTCGTTGCCGGGCTGTGCGTGCTGCGCGTGCCGGCCCATCAGGAGGGTGCGTGATGCGTTCGTTTGCCAAGTTGTCGCTGGGTGTTTCGCTGGCTTTGATTGCTGCCGCCGCGCAGGCTGCGCCGCGCCCGGATTACGTGGGCACGCTGGAGCCGTTCGCCAGCGATGCGGTGTACTTCGTGGTGACCGACCGCTTCGTCAACGGAGACCCGTCCAACGACTATCGCGACCAGGGCGGCAAGCACCGCACGTTTGATATTCCAGTGCCGTGCCCGGACAAGGTGGACGGTAACATCGGCTACCTCGGCGGTGACTTCAAGGGCGTGCTCAACAACGCCGACTACATCCGCAAGCTCGGCTTTGGCGCGGTGTGGATCACGCCCATCATCGACAACCCGGATGAAGCCTTCACCGGCAGCAAGCCGATCAGCTGCACCAGCACTCTGACCGACCGCGGCAAGACCGGTTACCACGGCTACTGGGGCGTGAACTTCTACAAGCTGGATGAGCATCTTCCCAGCGCCGACCTGGACTTCGCCGGCCTCACTCGTGGCCTGCACGACGCCCAGCTGAAAGTGGTGCTGGATATCGTCGGCAACCACGGCTCACCGGCCTGGAGCATGCCGGTGAAGCAGCCGCAGTTCGGGCAGATCTTCGACAAGGACGGCACGCTGATTGCCGACCACCAGAACCTGCCGCCGCAGCAGCTGGATCCGAAGCACAACCCGCTGCACGCGTTCTACAACAACATCGGTCCGGTGGACGCCGACAAGGGCTCCATCTTCGATGGCAACCTGGCCGAACTGGGCGACTTCAACCAGAACAATCCGGCGGTGATGGATTATCTGGTCGGTGCCTACCTGCAGTGGACCGCACAGGGCGTGGATGCGCTGCGCATCGACACCATCGGCTGGCTGCCGCACCCGTGGTGGAACGAGTTCGTAAAGCGCATCCGCGCCGAGCATCCGGGCATGTTCATGTTCGGCGAGGCATTCGACTACAACGCCGCCACCATCGCCGAGCACACCTGGCCGAGCAACGCCAACGTGAGCGTGCTCGACTTCCCGCTGCGCGGTGCGCTGTCCAGCGTGTTCGGCAAAGAGCAGAAGGGCTTTGAAACCCTGGCCGAGCCGCTGCACCTGCTCGGTGGCCCGTACGCCAATCCGTACGAGCTGATGAGCTTCTACGACAACCACGACATGGCCCGCCTGGACGCGACTGATGCCGGCTTCATCGACGCGCACAACTGGCTGTTCACCGCGCGCGGCATTCCGGTCCTGTACTACGGGTCGGAAACCGGCTTCATGCGCAGCCGGGCCGAACACGCCGGCAACCGCGCGTACTTCGGCCAGGAGCGGGTGGATGCAGCGCCGCAGAGCCCGATCTTCGGGCCGCTGCAGCGCATCTCGCTGCTGCGCCAGAACACCCCCGCGCTGCAGCGCGGCCTGCAGGTCACCGAGCGCCTGCAGGGCGACCAGGCCGTGTTCTACCGCGTGCTGCAGCACGGCGACACCGCCCAGACCGCGCTGGTGCTGCTGAACAAGGGGGATGCGGCCAGCACCTTCGAGGTGAGCCGCTACCTGCAGCCCGGTACCTGGCGTGACGCGCTCGGCAGCGGCAGCATCAAGGTGACCGGCAGCCTGAAGGCTGAAGTGCCCGCCCACGGCGTGAAGGTGTATGTGCTGGACGCCCCGGTGAAGCAGAAGGCCCTGCAGGCCGAGCTGGACAAGGCCATGGCCGACCAGAAGGCGCGGACCCAGCGGCTGGCGCGGTAATCCAACACCCCTTGGGCCGGCCTCTCACCCGACCGCCGTTACAATGGCCATTCCCGCTCACGCCTGGACTGGCCCATGACCGATCTGCCGCCGCAGAACCCGCTTGAAACCCTGCTCAAATCCGCCATGGACGGGCAGACCTCGATCGGTGGCTTCATGAAGGCGTTCGTGGCGTCGGAGGTCATCCTGCTCAATGGCAGCCTGGTGACTCCCGACGGCAGCGGTTTCGATCCGCTGTTGTTCGACGACGACGGGGTGAAGCGGGTGGCGGTATTCACCGACCTGTGCCGTCTGGGCGGCTACAGCCAGACCGCACCGCACGTCGGGCAGATGCGGATGATCGAGGTGCTCGGTCGCATTCCCGGCGGCTTTGGCGTGGTGGTGAATCCAGCAACGCCGCTGCAATTGACCATTTCCCCCGACGGCGTCGGCCATCTGCTGGAAGACTTCGCCGACCCGTTCCGTCCGTAGGGTTTAGATACCCCACGACAGGCACCGTGACCAACGCCACGCGCCCAGCCGTTCCCTGCCCCCCACACTGCAAACCTCAAAGGAAAGAAGAGGGCAGGGTATGCAGGTACGCAACGCTTGGCTGGCCATGGCGATGGTCGTCGCACTCCCGGCGGTCGCCGCCGCCCCGGTCGACCTGACCACGCTCGACCGCGAGATGACTGGTCCGCGCACCCAGGTGCTGGTGCTGGGCAGCGTCCACCTAGGTGAGATAAAGGGTGGGATCCAGCCCGGCGCGCTGGAACCGCTGCTGACTCGCCTGGCTGCCTACAAGCCCGACATCATCACCATCGAGAACATCGACGGCGAACAGTGTGATCTGGCCGCCCGCCACCCCACCGTGTATGGCGACGACTACTGCGCCGACACCGACGACGCGCGCGCCGCCACCGGCCTGCAGGTGCCCGCCGCGCTGGAACGGGTGAACGGCGCATTGGCCGCCTGGCCGGCCAAGCCCACACCCGCCCAGCGCCGCCAGCTGGCCGCCTGGTTCCTCGCCGCCAACGACCGCCCCTCTGCCTATGTGCAGTGGCTGCAGCTGCCCGCCAGCGAGCGCCAGCCCGGCGACGGCCTCACCCCCGCGTTGGTGACGATGCTGGAAGGCATCTCCACCCGCCAGAGCGAGAGCTACCAGATTGCCTCGCAGCTGGCCGCCCGTCTGGGCCATCCCCGCGTCTATCCGGTGGACGACCACACCGGCGACAACCTCACGCTGCCCGACCGCAAGGCCTTCGCGCGTGAGATGGAAGCGGCGTGGAAGACCGGCAGCGCCGAGCTCGACAAGCACATCGCCGAGGAAGACGAGATGGCCAAGGGCAAGGACCTGTTGCCGCTCTACCGCTACCTCAATGATCCGGAACGCCTGAACACCCTGGCCGAGGTCAATGTCTCCGCCGCACTGAAGGCGCATTCGCCGCTGCAGTCACCGCAGAAGTGGGTGAACGGCTGGGAGATCCGCAACCTGCGCATGGTCGCCAACGTGGCTCAGACCTTCCGCGAGCGCCCGGGCGTGCGCGTGCTGTCCGTGGTGGGAGCCTCGCACAAGCCTTGGTTCGACCAGTGGCTGGGGCGGCTGGCGGGCGTGGATATCGTGGATGTGGAGCCGGTGCTGCGTTAATGTGAAGAGCTGTGGCGGTGCCACATGGACATCAGGGGGATGGGTGGAAGAGCGTTCTGTAGTTGGCGTGAGTCCGAAAGCACTCGCGCAGCGGCATTTGACGGCCGCAGTCGTCTGGGGGCTGGGTTCGTTCTGCGTATTCCTGGCCGCGTCTCTAGTCCTTGCGGAGCGTGGCCATGGGACTGATTGGCTGCTGCTTGTCATGTGGGTGGTCAATCTCAACACCGCGCGCCACCTGGGCCTTGCCGCTCGCGCCATGGGGCGCAACGGATGGCTTTGGGGTGGCTTTGCAGCCATCTGGACGGCCACAGCGCTGCCCGTATTCCTCTTTCTCAGCCTACAGCACATGCTGGGCCGCTACCCGCGCCCGTAGAGCCACGCCCTGCGTGGCTTCGCGGTGCCGAACGTAGTCGAAGCCACGCAAAGCGTGGGTCTACGCGAGCTAGCGCGGTAGGTACCGACCGTTGGTCGGTACGGTGTGTCACCGCCCCGCCAGCGACGACTCCCGCACCACCAGCTTCACCGGAATGGTCTGGCTCTCCACCTTCTCCCCCTGGATCAACGCCAGCAGCTTCTCCACCAACAGCTGCCCGGCCTGCTTAGTATCCTGCTGCACAGTAGAAAGCGTAGGCGACACCGAAGCCGCCAGCGGAATGTCATCAAACCCCACCAGTGCCACATCCTGCGGCACCCGCAGCCCCGCTTCGCGCAAGGCCCGCATCGCCCCGATGGCGATCAGGTCACTGGCACCAAACAGCGCATCGAACTTCTCCCCACTGGCCAACAACGCCAGACACGCCTCATACCCCGACTGCTCGGTCGTGATCGCATCGCGCTGCAGCGCAGGCACAGCAGCCACCCCCCGCGCGGTCATCGCCGCCACATACCCGCGATGGCGCTCTTCGAACTCCGGGTAATGGCTGGACGCGTGCCCGATGAAGGCAATTCGCCGGCAGCCCTGGTCCAGCAGGTGCGCGGTGATGTCATGCCCACCCTGGAAGTTGTCGCACCCAATCGACACGCCCGGCTGGTCCGGCAGGGCCGCGCCCCAGCGCACGAAGTGCGTGCCTTGCTCCACCAGCCGCTGCAGGCGCTCGCGGGACTCGTGGTAATCGCCGTAGCCCAGCAGAATGATGCCGTCAGCCTTGTTGCTGTCCTCGTAATCTGCCTGCCAGTCGGTGGACAGCTGCTGGAACGAGACCAGCAGGTCGTTGCCGCGCAGCGCGCAGGCCCGGGTGATGGACCCCAGCATGGCGTGGAAGAACGGGTTGATCAGCGAATCGTCGTTGGTGGGGTCTTCGAAGAACAGCAGCGCCAGCGTGCCCGCATTACGCAGGCGCAGGCTGGAGGCGTTCTTGTCCACCTTGTAGTTCAGTTCGCGGGCAATGCGCAGAATGCGCTCCCGGGTCTCCGGGTTCACCATCGGACTACCGCGCAGCGCCCGCGACACGGTCGGCTGCGACACCCCGGCCAAGTGGGCGATATCCAGTGAAGTGGCTTTGCCGCGGATGGTCATGGCGGGCAGGGCAGGGACGACAGGGTAAATGATGCCATGAGGCGGGGTGGAACGCCTGAACCCCGTAGAGCCACGCCCTGCGTGGCTGCTCTCCGTTCCGGCGTCATGAACCCCTGACCCACGGCTTCGATTATTTCCAAACCCCGGCCGCATTTCCGGGGGCGGGCCACGCCACGTCTCCGGACGCTTGCGCCGCGCTTCGCGCGGGTACACACGCAGGGCGTGGTACCTACGGGAATTTTTACGTGCGCAGGACGACCGCGCTGTTCGCTCACCACGCAATCCGTGCCATTGGCGACGGAATCGAAAAATAAATCTCAAAATCGATTCTGAGGCGCAGCGTCAAGAATACGTCGCTGAATTGAGCGCAATCGGCACGGAAGACGGAAAAAATATGGCATCCGCGTCATCTGATCCAACGCATCCGTTGATCCCGACCTATCCTTGCTCGCGGGCCGTTTCCAATCGCTCGCTGTATTGCGCATGGTGAAGCCGTGGAGTCTGAAACCTCCGTTAGCAAGTACCGGAAATTGTTTGTCATGTGTCGGGAGGGTGGCGGAATGCAACACCCTCGCGGAAATACGTCACACCGTGCTTTCGGTACTTCTAACGGGTTTCAGCCTCCCGACCCCCCTCGCCATCCGGCGAGGGGGACTTCAACAGGAGCAGTTCCGTGTCCGAAGAAAAACGACCCAAGCGTCCCCTGCACGTCCAGCGCCCCAAGAGCATCCGCGTTGAATCGCTCGCGCCCGGCGGCGATGACGCCGATGGCATCCGCATCCCCTGCATCAAGCTGCGCGGCATGTGGCTGCACACCGACGGCCTCCGCATCGGCGACGTACTGGTGCCCCAGCCGATCCCCGGCGGTATCAGCCTCACCGTGCGCGCTGTGCCGGAAGTGGTCACCCGCCAGACAGTGAAACGTTCAACCTGACGCACACGTCTGCGCCTCGCCGAGTGCACGCGGCGGGGACGCAGATCGATTTGCAACAAATCGGATGTTTCTTACAGAACAGATGGCTCAAAAGTGATTACTGCGGTGGTCTGCCGCACTAACAATGGAATAGAAGCCCGAACCCCATCTCACTACCACAGGTGTACGATGAACCAAATCATTGAACGGGGGCTCCCCGCCATGAAGCCGATCGACCCCGCTGGACGCAATCCCGGTATTGGCACTTCCGCAGGTTCCAAGAAGGCTGGCAAGCCGAAGTCGTCGCTCCACTCACGGCAAAAGGCTGGCGACGCAGCAACGACCAGAATCGGACTCTCATATCTGCCGTCAGTGAAGAAGGCCCAGTTGGAACAGGAAGGCTGGGCCGGCATCTTGGCGCAGGTGACCAACGTCCCGGCCATCCTGGTTCCAGGACATCTGCGCGACGAAGCCGTCATTCTTTCAGCCGAGATGTACGAGCTTCTGGTCAGGCTGGCAACCGGTGATTCGACTGGCGAGATTGCTTCCGACGAGATCGAGAAGGCGCTTCTCCTCGCCCGGGTACAGGCCAAGTGGGATGACCGGCTCTCCGTGCTGAAGGATGGGAAGGTTCTGGAGGCTGTAGTAAACAGCTCGCCGCGCCAGGGGAAAATCAAGCCCGGCCCGGTGTTCTGACATGCCAACAATAATGGTGTTGGCTGGAGTGAACGGAGCTGGAAAGAGCTCGCTGCTCGGTACGATGCTTCGTGAACAGGGCGGGGACTGGTTCAATCCAGATTCCGTCGCTGACGAGCTCAAGCAGATCGGCGTTGATTCAAGCAAGGCAAACGCGGATGCGTGGGAGGTTGGGAAGAATCGGCTGCTGCGTGCAATCGTGGATGGAGAGGACTACGCGTTCGAAACGACCCTTGGGGGTAACACCATTCCCGGGCTGCTCCGGGAGGCAACCGAGGATCACGAGGTAATCATCTGGTTCTGCGGCTTGGAGAGTGCTGAACTGCATGTCGAACGTGTGGCGCGGCGGGTGGCCGGCGGAGGGCATCACGTATCGGCCGATCTGATTCGCGTCAGATATGAGCGCTCGCGAGAGAATCTGATTTCCTTGATGGGTGGATTGACGACGCTCCGTGTCTACGACAATTCAGCGTGCATGGATGAAGTGGGCAGTTCTCTGAAGTTGCTCCTGAATCTACACAAGGGTGTGATTGCGACACCGGCAAGTCGCGAGGAACTGCATAGAACGCCGGACTGGGCGATGCCTATCGTCCAGCGCGCTTTGCAGCTTTACCCGCCTGTTTTGCTGAAATTATCGGTGCTGAGTAGTGCATCAAGCTTGACGTTAGGAGAGTGCAAGCGTCCAATAGCTACATCGCCACAGACCGGAATCCGCAAGGGGGTGGCGACACCGGTAGAGCGATCTACCCCTAGCCCCAAGAGCAGGATAGGTGCTTCGCACCGAAAGGTCAGACCGAGAACTTTGATTCAAACAGAACGCCTCCGAAAGGAGGCGTTCTGCTTTCTGCTGCTAGCCACGCAGGGCGTGGCTCTACCGTTCTTTCAGCATGTTGCAGAAAAGCGCGCCTTGCTCGATTGCGTCATCGAGGGCTACGTGGGTGTGCGGTAGTTTGTCGAACCAGCGCTTGGGCATGTTGCGCTTGGTCGCCGCCCGGTAGTCGGACTTCATGAGCGCCATCGCGAAGGTCTTGATGTCCAGTGCGGAGTGCGAGAACGGGCTTTCTCCGACAAAGCGCATCAGGTACCAGTACACGAACAGGAAGTCGTATCCGGCCGGGTAGCCGACGAAGACGGGCTTGCCGGGTAGCGTCCTGATCCATGTTACGTACCGCTGCATGGCTGCCTCCGGTGCCTCGCAGTCGGTACGGCATCCTGCCCAGGCCTTTGGCTGGGTGGCCCACCAGGCCATCGTGTCCGGGTGGCCGCTGGCGTCGGTTAGCGTTTCCAGATTCGCGGTGAAGGTCCCGATCAGGCTCTTGTCGGCCCGGTAGGCAGCCGATGCGAAGCTGAGCATTGAATGTGGGCCGGGGATGGGGCCGTCGGCCTCGACGTCTGTGCTGAGGTAAATCTCTTCCTTGGTCATGCTGCGCATTCTAGCCATCGGCGCTGGAATATCATGGTCACAATGTTACGGTATAACAATGCATTGATCTGTCTATCACCGTACCTCCTATGACCTTGATGAAGACCCGGTTCGCTCCGTGCGCCTCCCTGAAGTGCGCCTCGCTCCTGTTGCTCGTCACCGCGCTCGCCGCCTGCCAGTCCGCGCCGTCAACTCGCTCGGGCGTAACCAGCACCGGCCCGAAGAACATCATCGTCATGATCAACGACGGAGCCGGGTGGGGCACCTGGGATGCGGCTGCCTACTGGCAGTACGGCAGCCGCGAAGGCACGCCGTATGCCAGCTTCCCGCAGCGCTTCGGGGTGACCACCTTCCCGCTCAACAGCAGCAGCCAGCCCACCGGCGAGGCGAACCAGTCGATCAGCTATGACCCCGCGCGCGCGTGGGACACCACCGAAGTGCCAGCAAAGGACCTGCCGTTGGTGGGTTACCAGTACCTGGCATCTGTAGCGACCGACAGCGCTGCGGCCGGTACGGCGCTGTCCTCGGGGGTGAAGACCTACAACAACGCGATCAACTTCAACAACAACGGCCAGCCGGTGGACTACAGCGCGCTATGGGCCAAGCGCCGGGGCATGGCCACCGGCGTGGTGACCACGGTGCCGTTCTCGCACGCCACCCCGGCGGCGTTTGCCGCGCAGAACGAATCGCGTAACAACTACCACGCGCTGGCGCACCAGATGCTGTCGCAGGGGCACATGGACCTGATCATGGGGGCGGGTGGCCCGGGGTTTGATGTCAGCGGCAAGGCGTGTCCGGCTGTGCCCAAGGCAAACTCGCTGGATGGTTGCGACACCCAGTGGCAGTACGTGTCGCAGGAGGATTGGCAGAAGTTGCAGGCGGGCACGACCGTGGGCGGCAACCCGTCTGGTCCGTGGCGGCTGATCCGCAGTCGTACCGAGTTCCAGCGCTTGGCTGAAGGCAAGTTGCCGGCCGACCGCCCGCTCATCGGTGTGGCCGAGGTGGCCAACACGCTGCAGCAGGCGCGGCAGGAGAAGGTGGTGGGCACCGATGCCAGCCAGCCCTCCGGCACCAAGGCCATCGACTCCGTGCCGGACCTGGCCACCATGACCCGGGGGGCGCTGGAGTTTCTGAAGCGCCGCTCGAACCAGGGGCTGTTCCTGATGGTGGAGGGCGGAGCGACTGACTGGGCCGCCCATACCAGCGCCTGCGGAACCGAGTGGCATTACGGGGAGTGCACCGACCAGCCTCAGTATGGGCGGCTGATCGAGGAAACCGTGGACTTCAACAACGCTGTAGCGGCGGTGGTGAAGTGGGTGGAGGCGAACGGGGGCTGGGAGCGCAATCTGGTGATCGTCACCACCGACCATGACAACAGCCTGCCGATGGGGACGGATGCCCAAGGTATCGCCTTTGCCCCGGTAGTGAACCACGGCAAGGGCAACATGCCCGGCCTGAGCTTCCGGCCGACCGGCAACCACTCCAACGCGCTGGTGCCGCTCTGGGCCAAGGGCGTTGGGGCGGAGCGGTTTGGTGCGCGCGTGCGGGGTGTGGATGTTGGGTACCGCGAGCATGTGGGATTGAATGACGGACGGTATGTCGACAACACCGATGTGGCGCGGGTGGTGCGTGAGGTGATTGAGGCACCGTGATGTAGAGCCGGGCTCTGCCCGGCTGCTTTTGGCGCGGTGGAATGACGTAGAGCCGGGCTCTGCCCGGCTGCTTTTGGCGCGATGCGAAGGGCAGCCGGGCAGAGCCCGGCTCTACGGAGCAAGTGCGGGCGTTCAGGTGCCCCGGGGAGAGTCCGACATCCGGCACCCTGCACAGCGGCCCGAAATCTCCACGCTGTGCGACGCGGGCACGAAGCCGGTAATGCGCGCCTGGTCCATCCAGTTCACGCCGGTCTCCGCCCCATGCACCACCTGCACGCTGCAACACTCCTCGCACACGAGATACGTACACCGCGCCGACGATCCCGGCGGCACATAAAGATGCGCGTTGATTGAGTTCAACCGCACCGCCCAGCCCTGGCCCAGCAGGAAATCCAGCGCCCGATACACACTGGTGGGGGCGGCATTGGGCTGGGTGCGCCGCACCTCCTCCAGTACGGCGTACGCCTTCATCGGTACGCCTGCATCGGCCAGTACCTGCAGCACGCGCTGGCGCATGGCGGTGAACACAAAGCCACGCTGCTCGCACAACGTACGGATGGTCTGCAGGCCGTCGCCCGCCAAGGGTTCAGCGTGAACACGTGGACGTGCAGGGGGCGACGGCGGCGGCGTACTGTGCATGCGCGATGCACCCCTCAGGCCGGCTCGGCAACGACGATGTAGTCATTGCCATGTGCCAGGCCCCCGAGCTGATGGCTGGCCGCCAACGCCCGCGCCTCCAGTTCGGCCACATGCTGCAGCAAGGCCACCGCCAGCCGGCGGTCCTGTAGTTTGTTGGCGGCTTGGGTACACATCGCCAGCTGGCTCTGGATAAAGCGCGCGCCGTAAGTGATGGGCAGCACATGCGCATCCACCACCCGGAAGCTGGCGGCTTCCAGATGCCGCAGCGTCCAGTCCAGCGGATACTCGCGGTAAGGACTGTCGCCGGCCATCAGCAGGCAGGCGTCACGCAGGCGGCCGATCTCGTTGATCAGGCGGCCGGCGTCGGTATCGGGCAGGCCGTGCACATACGGCTGCAGGCCAATCAGATACAACCGGCTGCGCACCAGCGGGCGCAGGCGTGGGAAGAGCTTGTCCTGCCAATAGGGCGCAAAGCCTTCAATCGCGCCCAGCAGGTAATCCGCCAGCACCACATCAAAGTGCTCGTCCTGCAGCAGCGCCGGATCCATCCAGTTACCGGTCAGCAGGCGATCCTGCTCACGCATCGGCTGCTGCAGGGCGGCGTGAGACTTCTCGCGCATCCGCTCCGAACCGGTCACCGCCGTCCAGCGTTCACTGCCCAGCGATTCCAGCCAACGGATGGACGCCGGCCCGGTGCCGGCGTCCAGAACCTGCCCCCACGGCCGATGGCCGTGGAGGCGGGCAACGCGCTCATAGAGCGAAGTGGCCATGCTCAGAAGCGATAGCTGAAGCCCAGGCTGACGTTGCGACCAGGCTGGGGAACGGTGCTGGCAAGGAACGAGGCATGGTTCCAGACCTGCTCGTCCGCCAGGTTGGTACCGCGCAGGAACACCTGGGCATTGGTGTTGGGCACGGTGTAGGCCACGGTCAGGTTGACCATGTCGTACGACGGCGACTCCACCTCGTAGTCGGCAATGTCACGCTGGCGATTGACCCGGTACAGCTCCAGCTCGGTGTCGAAGGCGCCCAGTGCCCAGTTCACACGGCCACCGAAGCGGGCGGCCGGAATGCGCGGTACGTTGCCGCCGCCATCGGCGAAGCGGGCCCGGGTGCGGTCGCCGAACAGGGTGGCCGATACCGCGTCGCTGAACTGATAGCCCAGCTCGGCTTCCACGCCGCGGAACTCCACATCGGCCTGGGTGTACTTGATCAGGCGGAACGCTTCGTACTGGTCCAGTGTGCGCGCGTAGATGTAGTTGTCCACGTTGTTGGCAAACACGCCCAGGCTGTAGGTCAGCGGCCCCTCGGACTTGCGCAGGGTCAGCTCGGCGTTCTTAGAGGTTTCCTTGGTGTAGCTGGCGTCGTTGGCAGTGCCGCCGCAGGTCAGGGCGCTGGGCAGCAGGCCGCACTCGTAGGTGTTCGTCGCCATGTGGATGCCACGGGCGTACAGCTCCTGCGCATGCGGCAGGCGCTGCGAGCGCGACAGCGAGAAGGTCAGCGAGGTATCCGGGGTGAACGACCAGATCGCCGCGCCCGAGAACGAGCTGGCGGTGTCGTCGAAGGCCGGGCGGTTACGAACGTCGCTGCGTGGCTGGTGCTTCAGCCATTCATGGCGTGCGCCCAGCTCGAAGTGCCACTGGTCGTTCACTTCCACATGCTCGACCAGGAACACGCCGGTGGACCGGGTGTCCACGGTGGGCAGGAAGGCCTCCACGCCGGTGGCGCTGAACTCGGTATCCGAATGCTGGATGCCGAACACACCGGTGAACGCCCCCAGCGGCACGTGCTCCAGCTCCACACGGCTGTCGTAGCCCTTGTTGGCGAAGGTGGTGGTGACCTCGTCGCCGTCGATTTCGTCGTGACTGTAGTCGGTGTAGTTGGCGCGGAAGCGGACGCGGCTGATGCCCGCGAACGGGTCGCGGTATTCGCCGCGCAGGTCGTAGCGCTTGCTGGTCAGGTTGATCGCGGCCACATGCTCATGGTCGTGCTCATGATCATGGTCATGCTCATGCTCCTCACCGGCACCATGCTCGTGCGAGCCGCAGTGCAGGGCGCTGCCGTGCGGGTGGCAGCCTTCGTATTCGTGGCTGTGGCCGGGCAGGCCGTAATCGTCCTCGCGGTAGGAGTAGGCCACGCCCACATAGCCGTTGTCGGTGACCCAGCTGGCCCCGACACTGCCGTTCTTCGAGCGGCTGAAGGTCGCATCCACGCGCGACTCCTCCAGGTCCGGTGCGCGGTAGTTGTCGGCGTCCTTGTAGGAGCCTTCGGCGTGCAGCACCAGATTGTTGCCAACCTGGCCGCTGATCGAGGCCGCGCCCACGCGCTCATCGGCGACGGTGTTGCCACGGATCAGCAGGCGACCCTCCAGGCCGTTCTCGGGCAGGCGCTCGGGAATCTTGTTGTCCAGCACATTGACTACGCCGCCAATGGCACCGCCGCCGTACAGCAGCGTGGCCGGGCCGCGCAGCACTTCAATGCGCTCGCCCAGCAGCGGGTCGACGGTGACAGCGTGGTCGGGCGAGATGTCCGAGGCATCCAGCACGGCGGAGCTGTCGGACAGCACCTTCACGCGCGGCGCGGTCTGTCCACGAATGACCGGGCGACCGGCACCTGCCCCGAACGAGTCAACGCGCACCCCGGGCAGGCCATCCAGCACCTCGCCCAGGTTGCCGCCGCCCTGCTGGATGCGCTCGGCGCTGATCACGCTGATCGGGGAGGCGACCTTGCTGGCGTCTTCGGCCATGCCGGTGACGTGAATGGTGTCCAGGGTGGAAGCGCTGGGCGGGGCAGCCTCGGCGTGGGCAGCGCTGGCGGCCATGCCGGATGCGAGCAGGCCCAGGGCAATGGCAGAGGAGAGGGTGGAGCGGGATCGAGACATGAGTCTTCCGTGGCGGGGCGGATAACGATGTTATAACATCACAACAGACGGGATTGCCAGTAGTGACACGCCATGCGTGTCGCCGCCATCCCCCAGCACCCGCATAACCCGACAACCCGCCACCCCCTTGCCGTACAACCGTTACAGAGGTTTCCGAGTACGCCAGCGGCAAGTCCCGACCCGGCCCAACCGGGTAGAACTGCTACCATGTGGCGTTCTGTAACCCACCCAGATTCAATGAGCGGCAGGCGGGATCACGGCTCCTTCCGGACTGTG
The DNA here is from genome assembly GCF_003935715.1 of Stenotrophomonas sp. 278. Lineage (GTDB taxonomy): Bacteria > Pseudomonadota > Gammaproteobacteria > Xanthomonadales > Xanthomonadaceae > Stenotrophomonas > Stenotrophomonas maltophilia_AH. Next base: position 32,790 of record NZ_RHPP01000003.1, read on the forward strand.
TAATCTCTCAGACCTGCCCTCGAACAACGGAAGAGCACACCCTATGGCGCGCGGCATCAATAAAGTCATCCTGGTCGGCAACCTCGGCAACGACCCGGACGTGAAGTACACCCAGGGCGGCATGGCCATCACCCGTATCAGCCTGGCCACTACCAGCGTCCGCAAGGACAAGGATGGCAACCAGCAGGAACGCACCGAATGGCACCGCGTCGTGTTCTTCGGCAAGCTCGGCGAAATCGCCGGCGAATACCTGCGCAAGGGCAGCTCGGTCTACGTTGAAGGCAGCCTGCGCTACGACAAGTACACCGGCCAGGACGGCGTGGAGAAGTACTCCACCGACATCATTGCCGACGAAATGCAGATGCTGGGCGGTCGTGGTGAAGGCGGCGGCGGCGGTGGTGGTGGCGGCAACTACGGCGGCGACCGTCCGCAGCGCCAGCAGGCTCCGCGCCAGGAGTACGGCGGCGGTGGCAACCAGCGTGGCGGTGGCGGCGGTGGCTACGGCCAGCAGCAGCGCCCGCAGCAGCAGCCGCAGCAGTCGGCTCCGCCGATGGATGATTTTGCGGACGACGATATTCCGTTCTGATCGCTGGAACGAAAGCTGTCTTCTGACGAAGCCCCGGAATGCCTAGCGCACTCCGGGGCTTTTGCTTCGTGGATGCTGCACTTTCGGTGCAGACATTTGGGGTGGGACGCAGCTGCTTGCAGGGTGTTGCTCATTAGGCGACAATCGTTGCCTAATGAGCAACATTTCGCCCTTGATCGATGTTCTATTCCCGGCCACTCGTCAACAGGTGCTGGCTGTTCTGCTGCTGCAGCCGGATACCAGCTTTCACCTGCGCGAACTGGCAAGAATTATCGGGAGCCACGCAGGCACGCTCGGGCGTGAGCTCGATAAGCTCACCGAGTCTGGATTGCTGTTGCGAAGCGCACAGGGAAATCAGGTGCGCTATCGCGCGGATCGCTCATGCCTGCTGTTTGAAGAGCTGGCAACCATCTTTCGTAAGACCCATGGCGCTGTGCCCGCGCTGCGTGCCGCGCTTGCACCGTTGAGTGCTGGTGTTTCCGTGGCTTGGATCTTCGGGTCGTTGGCACGCGGCGCAGAAGTGTCCGGCAGCGACATTGATCTGCTGGTGGTCGGAGACCTGGGATTCGTTGATCTGGTGCGGGCTGTCCATCCGGTCCAGGAACTTCTGCAACGGGAGGTCAATCCGGTCTTGTACGCTCGGGAAGAATTCTTGCGAAGGCTGCACGCAGGCGACACGTTTGCAAGTGAGTTGCTCTCCAAGCCTAAGCTTCTCGTCGTAGGGGACATGGATGACGTTGGAAAACTTGCTGGCAATCCGTCAGCTGCTGGAACACCAGGCTGACGCCGGCGCTACGTTCAGGGGTAACGTGCCTGTCAGGACCGTTGATGACTACAACGAGGCGATACGGCGGCTATCGGCTTGGTTCGATGATCCACCGGAGCGTGGAAGCGATGAGGGCAACGCGTTTGAAGCGTTGCTGATGCGGGTCGCGGAGTACGAAAGCGAGCATTTTCCGATCTGAGGTGGCTGGCCGTCGCAGCCACGCAGGGCGTGGCTCTACGAAGTGGGATGCATCCCGAGCATCCCGAGAGGGGCTGCATGGTGCCCCCAGCATGCATTTTTGTGCGCTGCGTCTTTCATTGGATCGATTTAGTGCCGTATGGTGCAATCGATTGCATTGCAGTGAATCGTTGCGTTTGATACCGGTTGGGAGGCCGGTGGGCGAATGTCCATTGATTCGAGCGGACCAACGGCGACACCTGGGTTCACGCGGCGCGAGGCGCTGCGCATGGCGGTTGCCGGAGGTATAGGCCTTGGTGCTGCGAAAGTGCTGCCCGCGTCTGCGGCCAATGCCCCGCTGAGAGCCAATCTGAAGCATTCGGTCGCGCGCTGGACCTTCCCGAAGCTCTCCGTCGCCGAGCTCTGCAAGACGGTCAAGGGCATCGGCTTCGCCGCCATCGACCTGGTCGGGCCCGAAGACTGGCCCACCCTGAAAGCGCATGGCGTGGACAGTTCCATGTGCAACGGCGCGGAGCTCGGCCTGACCAAGGGCTTTGCCGGCCGCGAGTTTCACGACCAGCTGGTGGGACGCTACACGCGGCACATCGATCTGGTCGCCGACGCCGGCTACCGGAACCTGATCTGCTTCTCTGGTAACCGCAACGGCATGGATCCCCAGCAGGGCTTGGCCAATGCGGAAACCGGCCTCAAGCGCATCCTCGGCCATGCCGAGAAGCGCGGCGTGGTGCTGGTGATGGAGCTGCTGAATTCCCGGGTCGACCACCCCGACTATCTGTGCGACCACTCGGCGTGGGGCGTGGAGCTGTGCCAGCGGCTCGGATCGAACAACTTCGGTCTGCTGTACGACATCTATCACATGCAGATCATGGAGGGCGACATCATCGCCACCATCGGCAGGCACCACACCTTCTTCAAGCACTATCACACGGCGGGCGTGCCGGGCCGACATGAGATCGGCGACCAGCAGGAGCTCAACTATCCCGCCATCTGTCGCGCGATCCGCGACACCGGTTTCGATGGGTATCTGGCGCAGGAGTTCATCCCTACGGCGCCCGATCCCGTCGGTTCGCTGCGCGAGGCGATCCGCCTCTGCGATGTTTGAAATGATATCCACCCAGGTGAAGTAGACCCATGGCAGACAATCATTACGACGCCATCGTTGTTGGCTCGGGAATCAGTGGCGGTTGGGCGGCAAAGGAACTGACCGAAAAAGGTCTCAAAGTGTTGATGCTGGAACGTGGTCGCAACATCGAGCACGTCAAGGACTACGTCAACGCGATGAAAGAGGCGTGGGACTTCCCGCACCGCAACCGGCCGACCCAGGCGATGAAGGCCGACTTCCCCGTGCTGATGCGCGACTACGGCCTGGTCGAGAACCTTGAGGGCATGTGGGCCGACGAGAAGGACTCGCCCTACATCGAGACAAAGCGCTTCGACTGGTTCCGCGGCTATCACGTGGGTGGCCGTTCGCTGTTGTGGGGGCGGCAAAGCTATCGCTTCTCGGACCTGGATTTTGAGGCAAACAAGAAGGACGGCATCGCGACCGACTGGCCGATCCGCTACGCCGACATCGCGCCCTGGTACGACCATGTGGAGAAGTTCGCCGGCATCGCCGGCACCCGCGAAGGGCTGGACGTGCTGCCAGATGGGCAGTTCCTGCCGCCGATCCCGTTGAACATCGTCGAGAAGGACGTGGCCGCGCGGATCAAGAAGGCCTTTGGCGGCACCCGCCACATGATTCACTCGCGCACCGCGAACATCACCCAGCCGATGCCGGAGCAGGGGCGGGTCAACTGCCAGTACCGCAACAAGTGCATCCTCGGCTGCCCCTTCGGGGCCTACTTCTCGACCCAGGCTGCGACGCTGCCGGCCGCAATGAAGACCGGCAATCTGACCCTGCGGCCGTTCTCGATCGTCAAGGAAGTGCTGTACGACAAGGACCGCAAGCGCGCGCGGGGCGTGGAAGTCATCGATGCCGAAACCGGCCAGACCTACCAGTACACCGCCAAGGTCATCTTCCTCAATGCCTCGTCGTTCAACTCGACCTGGATGCTGATGAACTCGGCCACCGATATCTGGGAAGGCGGGCTGGGATCCTCGTCCGGCGAACTCGGCCACAACGTGATGGACCATCACTTCGGGGCCGGTGCCTCCGGTCGCGTCGAAGGCTATGACGACAAATACTACTTCGGGCGTCGCCCCTGTGGGTTCTACGTTCCGCGCTTCCGCAACGTCACCGCGGATGACAAACGTGGCTATCGACGCGGTTTCGGCTACCAGGGCGGTGCCAGCCGCAATGGCTGGTCGCGCGAGATCGCCGAGATGAACATCGGGGCCGACCTGAAAGAAGCGCTGACCGTGCCGGGCGATTGGCGCATCGGCATGACCGGCTTCGGCGAGATGCTGCCGCATCACGACAACACGATCCGACTGGACAAGGACAAGAAGGACAAGTGGGGCCTGCCGGTGTTGGCGATGGACGTCTCCATGCGCACCAACGAGCTGGCGATGCGCAAGGACATGGCCACCGATGCGGCCGAGATGCTGGAGGCCGCGGGCGTAAAGGACGTGCAGACGTTCGACAACGACTACGCCCCGGGCAAGGGCATCCACGAGATGGGTACCGCGCGCATGGGCCGTGATCGCAAAAGCTCGGTGCTGAACCAGCACAACCAGGTCTGGGATGCGCCGAACGTCTATGTGACCGATGGGGCCTGCATGACCTCCAGCGCCTGCGTGAATCCTTCACTGACCTACATGGCATTGACCGCCCGCGCCGCCGACCATGCGGTGCGCGAACTGAAAGCGGGGAACCTGTAATGGAGCGTCGCGAACTTTTGAAGATGATTGTCGCCGCCACCGGTGCAGCCATGATCGGCCTGCCGGCGCTGGCCAGCGGGCAGGCACCGGCGGCGGGCGCGAAGGCCGCCTTCTCGGCCGCTGACATCGCCCTGATGGACGAGATTGCCGATACCATCCTGCCGCGGACCAAAACACCCGGTGCCAAGGACACCGGCATTGGTGCCTTCATGGCGACGTTCGTGGCCGACTGTTACACCGCGCAGCAGCAGGCCACGTTCCGTGCGGGTTTGGCTGACATAGACAAACGGGCCGGCGGGCAGTTCGTCTCGCTCGCCCCGCAGGCCCGTACCGAGCTTCTGCGCGCGGTGGATGCGGATGCGAAGAAGCACGCAGCCGTCAGCACTGGTCCCAGCAACGCGGAGTCAGCGGAAGCAAAGGCGCATTACTTCACCATGCTCAAGCAGCTGACCATCTTCGGCTTCTTCACCTCGAAGATCGGCGCAACCGAGGTGCTGCAGTACGTCGCCGTTCCCGGCCGCTACGACGGGGACGTGGCTTATGTCCCCGGTACGGCAGCCTGGGCGACCGGCTGACAGATCCCAACCATTCGTCAATTGACTGCAAATCAGGAACACGATGACCCGACCCCTTCTGATGGCGGCCTGCCTGCTGGCGGCCGCCCCTGCATTGGCTGCACCCAAAGGCGATCCCGCGCGCGATCCCGCGACGACCGAAGCCTGGACGCCCGAACCTGCCATCGTGGCCACGCCGCCGGGCGGCGCACCCTCTGACGCGATCGTGCTGTTCGATGGCAAAGACACATCCGCCTGGGAGGCGGAGCAGGGTGGTCGCGTGCCCTGGACCGTGGCCCACGGCGCGATGACGGTGGTGCCGGGCAGCAAGGGCATCCGTACCCGCGAGAAGTTCTGCGACATCCAGTTGCACGTCGAGTGGCGCAGCCCGACGGAAACGAAGGGCTTTGAAGGCCAGGACCGTGGCAACAGCGGCATCTTCCTGCAGGAGTTGTATGAGCTGCAGGTGCTCGACAGCTACAGGAACCCCACCTATGCCAATGGCCAGGCCGGCTCGATCTACAAGCAGGCCATGCCACTGGCGAATGCCTCGCGCCCTCCGGGCGAGTGGCAGACCTACGATGTCATCTGGAAGGCCCCGCGCTTTTCACCGGGCGGTGGCCTGATCTCACCGGCCCGCATCACCGTGCTGCACAACGGCGTGCTGGTACAGAACGACACCGTGGTGTCCGGCAAGACCGAGTACATCGGCGCACCCTCGTACGCCCCCCACGACTGCGCGCCCCTTTACCTGCAGGAACACGCCTCCAAGGTCAGCTACCGCAACATCTGGGTACGCAAGCTCTAAAGAGAACCCCGTAGAGCCACGCCCTGCGTGGCTTCGCGGTGCCGGACTACTACTTGGCCAGATACGCGGCCAAATCATCAATCTCCTGCGACGACAATTGCGCAAACGGCGGCATCAACCCACCGCCTTTCCTGATCTTCTCCTTGATCTGCGCCGCATCCAGCCTTTTGCTCACATCGGTAAGCGCAGGAAACGTCGGCGGCACCCCAGCCCGATTCGCCCCATGGCAGGCCACGCAATGCACGCTGTAGAGCTTCTCGCCCGCCGCCGGATCCTCCTTGGACCACGCGGCAGGTGCCAGCATCGAACCACACAGCGCTACAGCAGACATCAGCATCACTTTCACAACACAAACTCCTTCGCTTGCTAGCGCTTTGCGCGGGCGGGCAGGGTGGTGGTCAGGTGTTCACGCAGGTACTCGGCCCCGGTGTTGATGATGGTGGCCGGGTCACGCGGCTGGTCATGCTCGACGATATACCACTGCACCTTGGCATCGCCGGCGGCTGGCAGAATCACGCTCCAGTCGAGTACGCCCTGGCCAACGGCGGCGAATCCGCCTTCTTCCTTGTTCTGGCCCGCTGGCGCGTTGTCCTTGGCGTGCACGGCGAACATGCGGCCATTGAATTTCTTCAGCATCACGGCGGGGTCGTAACCCGCACGTGCCACCCAGGCCAGGTCCAGTTCGGTCTGCAGGTCGGGGCCGGCCGCAGCGAACAGCAGTTCCAGCCCGGTTTTGCCGTCGTAGTCGACCAGCTCGAAGTCGTGGTTGTGGTAGGCCAGATGCATGCCCTGGGCCTTCACCTTTGCTGCGAGCTGGCCGAGTTCCTTGCCCAGCGCGGTCCAGCCGGCCGCATCCTTCGGGCGGTCATTTTCGTTCAGATACGGCACGACCAGCGTGGTGTTTCCGATCGCACGATTGAAGGCGATTGCGCTGTCCAGATCCTTGCGCAGGTCCGCCAGCTGCGTATGCGACGAGATCGCCTTGATTGAATAGCGGTCCAGAAGCTGCTTGAGCTCCGCAGCGCTGACGTTCTGCGTGCCCACGGTTTCCACCGCGTGCACGCCGGCATCGTGGACGATCTTCAACTGCTGGTCGAGCGAGCCGGCATTGCGCAGCGTGTACATCTGCACCGCGATGGGTTTCTGCGCGCTGGTGACGTCGGCGGCGAAAGCGGGCAGGGCGGCAAGCAACAGCAGCGCGAGGGTGGTGGTCCGGCGTGTACGGGTCTTCATCAAGCACTCCTGCTGGAATTCAGCTGATGGTGGTCCAGGCGCGAGACCTGGCCGAGGCGATGACGCGATCAACAATCAGCGCCGAACGTGCGCCGTCTTCAAAGGTGGGCAAGCCCTCGGGCCGTTCGCCCTCAATGGCGCGATAGGTATCGGCCACGAACGCCTCGAAGCAGGTGCCGTAGCCCTGCGCATGCCCGGGTGGAAACACCGCCAGCCGGCGTTGTTCAGCGCTGCCGGCGCCCGGCCCGCGCACGAAGGTCTCCTCGTGCTGGTCGGGGTGCCCGATCCACAGGCGCTCGGCGTCTTCCTGGTTGAAGGCCACACTGGCCTTTGCCCCATCGATCTCGAACCAGAGCCGGTTGTGGCGCCCGGCCGAGACCTGGCTGACGGTCAGCGAGGCCAGCGTACCGGCACCGGTCTTGAACATGGCGGCGGCGACGTCTTCGCTGGCGACCGCTTGCTTCGCACCGCCGGCGGCGGGCGTGGTGAAACTCTGCCCGGTGACGGCACCGCGCTCGGCAATCACGGTGGCGAACGCGGCGCTGACATCGACGAAGCGCTCTCCGCCGACCCATTCCACCAGGTCGCACCAGTGCGAACCGATGTCGGCGAACACCCGTGAGGTGCCGCCCAATGCAGGGTCCACCCGCCAGTTGTTGCTGGCAGGGTCCAGCAGCCAGTCCTGCAGGTAGCTGCCGTGAATCAGATGCAGTGGACCCAGCTCGCCCTGCGCGATGCGCGCGCGGGCTTCACGGACCACCGGGTGGTAGCGGTAGACGAAGGGAACAGTGGCGACCAGCCCGGTCGAGAGGGCCAGAGCAGCCAATGCGCGGGCGTCTTCGAGTGTGGTGGCCAGCGGCTTCTCGCAGATCACATGCTTGCCCGCCTCCAGCGCAGCCTGCGCCATCGCGCGGTGCAGATGGTTGGGCGTGCACACGTGCACGACCTGGACCTGGGGGTCGGCGATCACTTCCTCGATATCGCGATAACCGTGCGGCACATTCCACGCCTGCGCCACCTCGCGCGCGCGCTCCGGTGAGGACGCGACCACGCCGCGCACCTCCGCTCCGGCCAGCAGCGCCGCGCGGCGGTGCACCGCACCGATCATGCCGGTGCCGACGATGGCGATTCCAAGCTTGGGCATCGGTGTGTGTCCTCAGGGTGCGGTGGAGGTGGCCGCCACGACCGGCCGGTCGCGGAACAGCAGCAGGAAGGCGATCAGCACCAGCAGCGCGACGCCGGCCGGGAACAGCCAGATCTTTTCCCAGTCCGGACCGGCGGCGGTGGTGTAGTGCTCGACCACCGCGCCGGACAGGAAGGTGCCGATCAGCATGCCTACGCCATAGGTGGCCAGGGTGATGAAGCCCTGCGCGCTGCTCCGTGCGTCAGGCCCAGCATGCGCGTCGGTATAGATCTGCCCGGTGACGAAGAAGAAGTCGTAGCAGATGCCGTGCAGCACGATGCCGATCACCAGCAGCGAGAACGCGCTGCCGGCATCGCCATAGGCGAACATCACATAGCGCACCACCCACGCGGCCATGCCCACCGCCAGCATGGTTTTCACGCCCAGCCGCACAAACAGGAACGGCATCGCCAGCATCAGCAGCACTTCGGAGACCTGGCCCAGCGACTGCAGGCCGGCCGCGCCGCGCACGCCCAGGTCGTTGAGGTACGGGTTGGTGAAGTTGTAGTAGAACGCCAACGGAATGCAGATGGCGATGGAGGCCAGGAAGAACACCAGGTACGAACGCGACTTCAGCAGGCGCAGCGAGTCCAGTCCGAGGATCTTGCCCAGCCCGGCATCACGCTGCTGTGCCAGCGGCGGCGTGTGCGGCAGGGAGAACGCGTACAGGCCCAGCAGCAGCGACGCCAGCGCCGCCATCTGGAAGGTCAGCTCCAGCCGATGCGCCTGCTCCCAGCCCAACCAGCCGATCAACACCCCGGCCACGATCCAGCCGACGCTGCCGGCCACCCGCACCAGCGGGAACTGCTTCTCCGGCGACTGCATGTGCCGCATCGCCACGCTGTTGGCCAGCGCCAGGGTGGGCATGAACAGCAGCATGTACCCCATGACACAGGCGAAGAACGTGTTGAAGTCGCTGGCCGTGGACGCAAACCACATCAGCACCGCACCGGCCAGATGCAGCACCCCGAGAATGCGCTGCGCCGCAAAGTAGCGATCCGCGATCAGGCCGACCAGGAACGGGGCGACGATGGCACCGATGGACTGGCTGAGAAACGCGGTGGCCACCTGGCTGGCGCTGGCCTGAAGCGGGCCCTGCACCAGATACGTGCCCAGGGTGACGAACCAGGCTCCCCAGATGAAGAACTGCAGAAACATCATCGCGCCCAAGCGCGACATGGTGTGCGTCATGGCTACCCCTCCCAGGGCGGTAATGGCTTAGATTCCCAGCATGTGGCGCAGTGATTCACGGTCGGTGCCGCTGTTGGCGAAGTCGTCGAAGGCGCGTTCGGTGACCCGGATGAGATGGTCGCGGATGAACGCAGCGCCCTCGCGCGCGCCGTCTTCCGGGTGCTTCAGGCAGCACTCCCATTCCAGCACCGCCCAGCCCGGGAAGTCGTACTGCGCGAACTTCGAGAAGATCGCCTTGAAGTCGATCTGGCCGTCGCCCAGCGAACGGAACCGCCCGGGACGATCAATCCAGTCCTGATACCCACCGTACACGCCACTGCGCGCGCTGGGACGGTACTCCGCGTCCTTGACGTGGAAGATGCCGATGCGCGCGTGGTAGCGGTCGATGAAGCCCAGGTAGTCCATCTGCTGCAGCAGCAGATGGCTGGGGTCATAGAGAATCTTGGCGCGGGGATGATGGTCGACCACGTCGAGGAAGCGCTCGAAGGTCGCGCCGTCATGCAGGTCCTCGCCCGGGTGGATCTCGAAGCACAGGTCCACGCCGCATTCGTCGAAGGTGTCCAGAATCGGCCGCCAGCGCCGCCCCAGTTCGGCGAAGGCTTCATCCACCAGGCCCGGTGGGCGCTGCGGCCAGGGATAGAAGTAAGGCCAGGCCAGCGCCCCGGAGAAGGTGGCATGCGCGGTCAGGCCAAGGCGCTGGCTGGCCTTGGCGGCCAGTTTCAGCTGCTCAACCGCCCAGGCCTGACGGGCGGCCGGATCGCCGCGCTTGTCCTGCGGTGCGAATCCGTCGAACAGACTGTCATAGGCAGGATGCACCGCGACCAGCTGGCCCTGCAGGTGAGTGGACAGTTCGGTGATCTGCATGCCGTGCCCGGCCAGCATGCCGGCGACGTCGTCGCAGTAGGTCTGGCTGCGTGCGGCCTCGGCCAGGTCGAACAGGTGAGGGGCGCTGGTCGGCACTTGTACGCCAGAATAGCCCAGCCCCGCGGCCCATCCGGCCAGCGTGTCGAGCCGATCAAAAGGAGCTGTGTCGCCGATGAACTGTGCCAGGAACAGTGCCGGGCCCTTGAGCGTCTTCAACGTGTTTCGCCCTCGATGCAATCGATTGCATTATCCTAGCAGCGCCTCCCGCAAGACCTGTTGTGCAGTGCACAGCGGCAGAAGGAACTGACCTCATGGCCACCATCTACGACATCGCAAAGCACGTGGGCGTCTCGGCCGGGACGGTGTCGCGTGCGCTCTCGCGGCCGGACAAAGTGCTGCCGGCAACGCGCGCGCGCATCGAGCAGGCTGCGGCCGCGCTGGGCTATGTGCCCAACGCGGTAGCCAGAAATCTCAAGACCCAGCGCAGCGGCAAGATCCTGGTCACCGTGCCGGACATCGCCAATCCGTTCTTCGCCCAGATCCTGCAGGGCGCAGAGGACGCGGCACAGGCGGTGGGCTATGCGGTGCTGCTGGGCGACACCCAGCATCTGCCCGAACGCGAGGAGCGCTACGCGCAGATGCTCCGGCGCAACGAGGCTGACGGGCTGATCGTGCTGGGGCATCGGCTGCCACCGACGGCGCGCGAGATCGTGCAGCAGCTCGGGGATGCCGCGCCGGTGGTGAATGGGTGCGAGTTCGACCCGGCCGTGGGGATTCCCAGTGTGCATATCGACAACGCTGCGGCTGCGCGCGCTGTCATGGATCATCTGTATGGGTTGGGACACGAGCGGATTGCCGTGGTCGGTGGGCCGACCGACAATCCACTGCACCAGCAGCGGATGGAAGGCGTGCGAGGTGTCGCCAAGGCGCGCAAGCGTCTACGCAGCCTGAGCATTGCACCAGGTGACTTTTCCCTTGAGTCGGGCCACGCAGCGACGCTTGCGTTGCTGGACGGCGCATCCGTACCGACGGCGATTTTCTGTTTCAGCGACCAGATGGCGCTGGGGGCGATGGCGGCCTGCCGGGAGCAAGGCGTCCGCGTGCCGGATGACGTCTCCATTGTCGGCTTCGACGATCTGGCGTCGTCCCGCTACCTCACGCCGCCGCTGACGACGGTCCGGCAGCCCATGCGCGAGATCGGCGCACGTGCGGTACACCTGCTGCTCGCTCTTATTGATCGGGTGGACGTGCCGCTGCAGCAGACGTTGGAATTTGACCTGATGCTACGAGGCTCGACAGCGGCCGCAGTATCGGCAGGAACAACGCCGAAATCCCCACGTTGAAGAGAAGGTGAGCCAGCGCCACGGCCATGCCCGGGTCGTTGGCGAATGCCACCACGGCGCGCGAGAAGGGCACCAGGAACGGCAATAGCATGAGTGTGCCCGCAGCGTTGAACAGCAGGTTGGCCAGCGCCGTAGCACGTGCCACCGCTCCCATGGTCATGCTGACAATCAACGCTGTGGAAGTGGAACCCACATTGGCCCCCACCACCATGGGGATGGCCGCCTCAGCCGGCAGCACGCCCTGCTGCACCAGCAGGATGGCAACGCCGGTGGTCACGCTGCTGGACTGAACCAGCGCCGTGATCAGCAGGCCGCTGAGGACGCCCAGCCAAGGTGAGTTGGCCATGGCAAGCCAGCTGCTGAGCCACGGCTGCCCACGCAGCGGTTGTACCTGCGCTGCGATCAGGTCCAGCGCGAACAGAATGAGGCCGAGGTAGAACAACGGCTTGGCTGCCGGGCGCAGGCGCATCGGCAGCACCGTCGCCAGCGCGCCCAGCAAGATCAGCACTGGGCCCAAGCCGGCGAGCTTGAAGGACACCAGCCAGGCGGTGGCGGTGGTGCCGACATTGGCCCCCAACAGCACCGCCAGACTGGCCCGGAACGACAGCAGCGAGGCATCCACCAGTGCCACTGTGAGTGCGGTGACCGCACTGCTGGACTGCACCACCGCAGTGGCCAGCGCACCGACCATGAAGCCTCTCCATCGACCCGTGGTCAGTCGCTGCAGTGAGGTGCGCAGAAGGGTTTCACCACTGCCACGCAGCTGCTCGGTGAAACCTTGCAGTCCATACAGAAACAACACCACGGCGGCAACGAGGGCGAGGACTGCTGAGACGCTGCTCATACGGAACCGGACTGAGGGCGGACCCGCGATCGTGGCGCAGCGGAATAGTGAATTGCCAATTGCGACTGAAAGTACGGCGTTTCGCCGCGCCTTGGCGTGCCGATTGCGACATCGGCAACGGTGCCGCTGGCATGGATCAGGCAGCGCCAGGAACTGACGCAGCGCTTATGATGTGGGTCGTTGTGAGCAACAATGGATAGGACATCCCGTGCGTTTTACTGTTTCTGTAGTGCTGGCAACCGCCCTGATGGGCAGTCCTGTGATCGCCGTTGCGGCCGAGCATGTGTATGCGTCGCTGCAGTTGATCCAGCATGACGATGCCATGCAGTCCGGCGTGGAGTCGGTGACGCTGCAACGAGTGAAGGTCGACGCCGCGGCGAAGGGCGGCCGTAATGTCACTGTGCAGCCATTGTGGGCCGAGTATCAGGTGATGGGCCATGGCAAGCGCCGTGTGACCGACCTCGATCAGCGCGAGCCGGGCGTTCAGCCCATGCTGGACGACTTGGCGTCCGGATTCCGCACGATGGTCTCGGCCAAGGACGAAGCCGGTGTGCTGGAACCCGTGAACCCGTGCGTCTGGGAGCAGGCGGTGACGGCGATGCCGGAGGCAACGCAGTGGCAGCTCTCCGGCGAGAATGTGCTGGCCATGCTACCGCAACAGGTCCCAGAGCAGTGGCAGGTCGGTCAGACCCATCGTCGTACGGCGAAGTCGCGGGCGCATGGGACCGTGGCGGTGGAGCAGAAGGTGGTTGCATTGACCCCGACGGTCGCAGTGCTGGATTTCACGGTGACTGGCAAGGCGTTGAAGGGCACCGGGCGACAGGCGGTGCGTCGCAGCGACGGTATGCCGGTGGAGACCCGCATGTCGCTGCATCGCGATGCGGTACGCGGCCTTCCGGCGACCACCGAGACTGCCCACGTCGCCGATCTGGCCTACGAACCCTTCCTGGAGCCGATGACCGCCGAGCAGTATCGCCAGCAGGTCGCGTCGGTCACCGACGAGCTTGCGCGGCCTCCGTACAGTGCACCCAGCGGTCGCCCTGACGATTACGCGCCCTCCAACGAAACCCTGGACAAGCTGGATGCCTGGATGGTGTCGGCCGATGCCGTGCCGGCCTTCGAGAAAAGCCTTCGCTTTGCGCTGCTGCCGGATCGGGATTCCGGTCGCACGCTGCTGGCGATCGGTGCGGAGGCCCGCTTGGGTCCGGCATCTCCTGTCTCCTCGGTACTGGAGCCTACGCTGACCGTGCGCCCGCGTTCGGTGACCCTGTTGGGACGCGATGGAAAACCCCTGCCGGATCTGGAGGCGGTGCGGGCCCTTTCGTCGTTCCAGATGGAGGGGCGGCACAAGGCGCTCGAAAACTCGTCCTCGTTCCCGTTCCGCCTGCCTTTGAACACCACCGAGCAGCAGCGGCAGGCGCTGCATCGCATCCGCATGACGGTGGATGTCGAGGTGCACCGTTGGAGGGGTACGGAAGTCATCAAGCCTGGCGAGGCATCCAGGGTGAACCCCAGCGTGCGCGTCTCAATGCCGGCACCGCATCGGATCACCCTGTTGAATGAGCGGGTGCAGCCTGCCGCACCGGAAGGCATCTGGACCAGCGTGGTGCCGTTGGACGCGCAAGGGCAGGAGATTCCGACCCGGCACCTGGCGGTGGGCCCATTCCAGAAGAAGGTAGGTGACAGCGAACTTCCGCTGGTCTGGGAGTTCAGCACTGAGCCTTACCGTAATGAGATAGCGGCCGAGCGGCCGATTGCCGCGCTGCAGTTGCGGCACTATGGCTGGGAAACGCTGCGCCGGGAGTGGGAGTTCTGGCGGGCAGGGGAAGACGGGAAGCTTATCGAGTGAGCAGGTTTCACGCTTGCTTGTAACGCAACGCCTCCACCAGCAGGGAAAACGCCTGCGAAGGCTGCCTCCTGCTGGGGTAGTAAAGGTGATACCCGGGAAACAACTGGCACCAGTCATCCAGCACCAGCCGCAGCCGCTTGGCCGCCACGTGCGGCTGCACCATGTCTTCAGGAAGGAAACCCAGCCCGAACCCGGCCAGCACGGCATCCAGAATCCGGTCAGTGCTGTTGAACGCCAGCCGGCCGTTCACCCGCACGTTCAGTGGGTGGCCGTCCTTCTCGAACTCCCATGCGTACAGGCCACCCTGGCTGAGAAAGCGCAGGTTGATGCATTCGTGCGCCACCAGATCGCGTGGGGTGGCCGGCGACGCGCGTCCACGCAGATACTTCGGCGAGCCCACCACCACCAGCCGGGTCGGCGGACCAATCGGCGTGGCGATCATGTCCCGCGCCACCTGCTCGCCCAGGCGCACACCGGCGTCGAAGCGGTCGGCCACGATGTCGATCAGGCTGGAGTCGGTGATGATCTCCACCCCCACTTCCGGGTACCGGGTCAGGAAGTCGCGCAGCACCGGCCACAGCACCGCGCGGGCCGCGTGTTCGGTAGCGGTGATGCGGATGGTGCCACTGGGCGTGTCACGCAGTTCGGCCAGGCCGGCCAGGGCCTCATCAATACTCCCGAACGTCGGGGCGAGGGTCGCCAGCAGACGCTCGCCGGCCTCCGTGGGGGCCACGCTGCGGGTGGTGCGGGTGAGCAGGCGGATGCCCACCCTGGTTTCCAGTTGCCGCAGGGTATGCTCAGCGCGGAGGGCGACACCCCCAGCCGGCCGGCAGCGCGGGTGAAGCTGCGCTCCTGCGCCACCGTCACGAAGGCCTGCAGGTCGTTGTAGTTCTCGCGGCTCATGAGGCCAACCTGTATTGATGAGTGCTGCTCATAAGTCTATTCGCATTTGCCCGGATTATCGAAAAGGCCGGCTCGGCGCACACTGTCGTCCTTCCCTCACAGCAGGAGCTGACTGATGAAAACACGCACATTGGGTCGCAACGGTCCCCAGGTATCGGCGTTGGGCTTTGGCTGCATGGGCCTCAGCTTTGCCTACGGCCAGGGTCTGGCACGGCCGGCCGCGGTGGCGTTGATCCGCGACGCAATCGAACGCGGCGTCACTCTGTTCGATACTGCCGAGGCCTACGGCACGCTCAACGAACAGATGCTGGGCGAGGCCGTGGCTCCCTTCCGCGACAAGGTGGTGATCGCCACCAAGTTCGGCTTCAAGGACGGCAATGCACAGGCAGGCGTGGACAGCAGCCCGGCCAACATCCGCAAGGTTGCAGAGCAGTCGCTGCGCAACCTGGGCACCGAACGCATCGACCTGTTCTACCAGCACCGCGTGGACCCGTCGGTGCCGATGGAAGACGTGGCCGGCACCGTGCGCGACCTGATTGCCGAAGGCAAGGTCGGCCACTTTGGCCTGTCAGAGGCCGGCGTCGATTCCATTCGCCGCGCGCACGCGGTGCAGCCGGTGGCGGCGTTGCAGAGTGAGTACTCGCTGTGGTGGCGCGCGCCCGAGCAGGACGTGCTGCCGGTGTGCGAGGAGCTGGGCATTGGTTTTGTGCCGTTCAGCCCACTGGGTCGCGGCTTCCTGACTGGCAAGATCGATGCCAGCACCACGTTCGAGACCGGTGATTTCCGCGCCAACAATCCGCGTTTCTCGGTTGAGGCGCGTACCGCGAACCAGCAGCTGGTGGATGCGATTGCGCAGATTGCGGAGGCGCGCAAGGCGACGCCGGCGCAGATTGCCTTGGCGTGGTTGTTGTCGCGCAAGCCGTGGATCGTGCCGATTCCGGGGACCACCAAGCTGCACCGTCTGGAAGAGAATCTGGGTGCGGTGGAGCTGGAGCTGACGGCGGATGAGCTGGCGCGGATCGGGCAGGCGCTGGAGCAGATCCAGATCGTGGGGGATCGGTACCCGGCGGATCTGGCGGCGCGCGTGGGTCGTTGAACCAGCCCCAAGGTTGTTATGGTGGTGGGGCCCATGCACTGCAGGAGCCCCATCATCATGCCCCTCCGCATCACCGCACTGACTGCCGCCCTCCTTGCTTCCGCCTGCGCGCAGCAGCCGGAAGCCACCGCATCAACGCCGTCTGCCCCCAACCCGGCCACGCACGCCTTCGACCTCATCCACGAAGCCCCATCGAAGTACTTCACCGACGCCACTGCCACCCACGTGCCGATGGCCCCGCAGCTGCACGCCACCGATTCGGTGTTCGTGGATGTGGACAATGACGGTCACCTGGATGTCGTGGTGTCGGTGGAACACGGCGTCAACCGCCTGTACCGCAACGACGGCACCGGCAAGCTGACCTACATGCCGGATGCGTTCGGCACCACCGCGCGCGATAACGAACACGTTCGTGCGGCTGATTTCAATGGCGACGGCAACATTGACGTGGTCTTCGTCGCAGAAGCGGACAAGCAGCACCAGCTGTTCTTCGGCGACGGCAAGGGCGGCTTCACCGATGTCAGCGATCGTCTGCCGGCGCACAGCCAGGGCAACGGGCTGGCGGTGGGTGATCTCAACGGTGACGGTCATCCGGACATCTTCATCGGGAGTACCGGAGAAAGCCCCAACGGGCTGCAGCCGGCGCGCAATCTGTTGTTCCTCAATGATCCCAAACGCCCGGGCCACTTCATCGATGCCAGCGCGACGCATCTGCCCGCAGGCGACGACCAGACCGAGGGCGTCGCGCTGGCCGACATGAACGATGACGGCCATCTGGATGTACTGCTGGCCAGCCCCAGCCATCCGAACCGGCTGCTGCTCAATGATGGCTCGGCCCGGTTCGTCGATGCGTCCGACCGACTGGATCTGCGCGTGCCGATGGAGACCCGTGAGGTACATGTGGCGGATCTGACCGGCGATGGCAAGCCGGACATCCTGTACTTCAACATCACCAGCAACAACGGCGGCTGGGAGAAAGATCCGCAGACGCGCCTGCTGGTCAACGACGGCAATGGCCGTTTCGTGGACGAAACAGAAAAGCGCCTGCCAAAGCAGACCTTCTCCAGCTGGGCCGGCACGGTGGTCGACTTCAACGATGACGGCGCGCCGGACCTGCTGGTCGGCGCGATCCAGGTCCCGGGCTTCGTACCCCTGCAGCTGCGGGCGTGGCAGAACGATGGGGCAGGCAACTTCACCGACGTAACCCTGGACGCCGTTCCCGGCATCACCGTGGGACGCAGCTGGAGCATGGGGCAGGGCGATCTGAATGGCGATGGCCGCACCGACGTCCTGGTGGGGGGCTGGGGAACGCAGGCCCGGTTGCTGCTTTCGAAGTGATGCACGCGGCTGGACGGAATGAGAGAAATTTGAAGGTCGCGCCGGTCTCGTGGCCGGCAAGCTTGAGGGCCATCAGGCGCACATTGAAGGTCGATCATGCCGCTGAAAGTTGGTGACTCCGGGGCGCTGGGCCAGCGCAAGCAGACCCGGCGCGAGCGATTCCTTGCCGAGATGAGCGAGGCCATCCCATGGAAGCACTTGATAACGCTCATCCAGCCGCACTACCCGCAGATCGGGATTCGCGGCCGTCAGCCGTATCCCCTGGCGACGATGCTGCGCGTGCACCTGCTTCAGCAATGGTATGCGCTCAGCGATGCGTCCATGGAGGACGCGCTACATGATTCGGGCGTGATGCGTCGATTCGCCGGCATCAGCGGCGTGACCCGGGTGCCCGATGAGACCACCATACTCAACTTCCGCGCCCTGCTGGAGACGCACACCTTGGCAGCGGAGGTGCTTCACGTGGTCAGTGCGAGTCTGCAGTGCCGGGGAATCAGCGTGCGCGCAGGGAAGATCGTCGATGCCGCTGTCATTCATGCGCAGGGTTCCAGCCGAAGTATCGACATGGTCGAAAGCTTGGCTCGAACAGGGCGCGGGGTCGATCAGTAGAAATACTGGCGTGTTATGCGTAAAACGCCGCTTGGAGCACAGGGTGTTAGGCGCGATGCTCCCGGCCAGACGAACGAGGAGCGTGCCATGGGCAAGATCACTCTGCTGTTGCTGGGTGCCGCGCTCTGCGCCGGCTGTGGTGGCCAGCACGAAGCGCAGCCTGCTTCACCAGAGGCCGAACCCACAGCGCAGGCACCTGTCGCGCCAGTGCCTGCATCGGTTCCGCCGCCGCCCACCCCAGTCGCCGAGCCCCCGCCGGCGCTTACGGCCGATGGCGCGCAGGTAGTGACCCTCGCCAACTTCATCCGGGCGGAGTCAGACACCTACATTGCCAAACATACCGAAGAAGCGGGCGGGCTGGGCAGGCTCGTGCACCGCCGGGAACCGGCCTCCGTCGACAACCAGACCGTGATCCGTCTCAACCGTGACACCTTGTACACCTCGGCGGTGTTCGACCTGGACGCCGGGCCGGTAACGATCACGCTGCCCGAAGCAGGCGAGCGGTTCCAATCGCTGATGGTGGTGAACCAGGACCACTACGCATGGACCGAGTACGGTGCCGGCCCCCATACCTTCGACCGGCAGAAGGCCGGCACGCGTTACGCGCTGGTGGGGATTCGCACCCTGGTCGATCCAGCGGATGCGTCCGATGTGGAGGCCGTGCACCGTCTGCAGGATGCGATCACCGTGGCCCAGCCCGGTGGTCCGGGCACGCTGGAACTGCCGCGCTGGGACAGTGTGACCCAGGGCAAAGTGCGCGACGCATTGCTGGCCCTCGCCGCCACGTCGCCCGGTTTCCGGCATGCCTTCGGTCAGGCCGGCCAGGTGGACCCGGTCGCGCATCTGATGGCGACGGCAGCGGGGTGGGGCGGCAATCCCGACAAGGACGCCACCTACCTGGGTGTGGCACCACCCAACAATGACGGCAAGGCCGTATACCGGTTGCGGGTCAAAGACGTGCCGGTGGACGCGTTCTGGTCGGTGAGCGTGTACAACGCCAAGGGCTATTTCGAGAAGAACGCGCTGGGCGCTTATTCGCTCAACAACCTCACTGCGGTCAAGGACCCGGACGGCGCAGTGACGATCCAGTTTGGGGGATGCGACGGGAAGGTGCCGAACTGCCTGCCGACGATGCCCGGCTGGAACTACACCGTGCGGCTGTACCGGCCACAGCAGGCGATATTGGATGGCAGCTGGACGTTCCCGGCCGCCGAACCGGTGTAGGGACACGCCATGCGTGTCCACGCGATGCCGGCGATTCTGCGGACACGCGTGGCGTGTCCCTACGGGCGTTTTCGGTCGTGATAGCGCGCTGCGCTCTGCTGCAGGTCTTCCAGCGCGTCCTCCGGCAGCCACAGCTGGCGTGACCCACGGGTCATGGCGGTATAGGCCGCGCGTACGGGGTTGTGCGCGTAGCGGCGGGCGTAGCCGGTGCGGAAGCAGCAGGGTGCCATGGCGACCTGGGCAAACTCGGTGTTCTTGCTGTGCTCGACCAGCATCAGCAGCAACGCCGCCTGCGTATGAGGCTGCAGGCGTTCGCACAGTGCATCGAAATGCGCGCGGTTGTACCCGCGCATGAACAGGCGCGACACCTGGGGCAGCTGCTGCTCCTCCCACTCGGTGAGGAGGTCCTCCCAGCGCCGGCTGCTGCCGCCCTGGGTGGTCAGTTCACGGTAGGCATCCGCAGCGCGGTCCACCTCGCGGGCGAGGTGGCGCAGGGATTCGGGATGAATGCCGAACGCGGCTCCGGCGGCGGCAAGCCGCTGTGCTTCTTCCAAGAGCCGCCAGACGCTGCCAAACACCTGCGTGCCCTCGGCGGGCACCTCGTCCCAGCGCGTATAGGTGGCGGCCACGGTGGCATGTGCGCTGGCCCCCGTGAACGGGTGCTGGTACACGCCGGCCGTGTCCAGCGCGAGCGTGTCGTTGACCAGTTTCTCGACGTAGCGGCCTTGGCGCACGGACTGGTTGATCTCCAATGCCATGCCGGTGGCGAAGCGTGGCGCGCGGCCGATCAGGCGCTGATTGGGATCGCCCAGGCTGATCACCGCGCCCTCGTAGCCGGACAGCAGCTGCTTCCACGCCGGGCTGAGGTCATGGGCCTCGTCGATCAACAGCGTGCCCCAGCGGGCGGGAATACGGGCATCGTGCTGCGCCAGCCACTTGCCGATGTGGTCGGGCGTCAGGCTGAGCATGCCGCCCTTCTGCAGGGTCGGGTTGAACATGCAGCGCCACACGTACTCGGCGGCGGCGATGAACGGTGCCGCGTCCAGCATCGCGTAGGGCACCGCACGCAGGAAGTGGCGGGCTTCAAGCTCTGGCGATGTGGATCGGCACCAGCTGGCAATGCCATCGAAGGCGATGCGCAGCACGCTGGTGGCGGAGGTGCGGCCAATCGGCTGCAGGCCGATGCGGCTCACGATCTCGGCAAAGGACAAACGGCTGACCTGGTAGGCCGGCGCGTAGTCGGTGCTGAGCACGCCACGCCGATGCGCATCGGCCGCCACCTGGTTGGCGAAAGTGATCTGCGACAGCAGTGCTACCGATGCCTGTGTGCCCAGCCGCTCGCGAAACGCCTGCACCTGGCTGGGGCGCGGCGCGAGGTAGGTGAAATGCCGGGTCGCCCCGGCCAGCAGCTGCAGCACCAGATGTGTCTTGCCGGCACCGGCGTAGGCGTCCAGGTCGATGTGCTCGTCATCGTTGGCGACGATGGCGCGCAGGGCGCGGGCCTGGTCGTCGGTGTAGTCGTGGTCGCGCTCGATGTAGATCGGTGCGTGCTCGCCACTGGCGATCGTCTCGCTGGTTTCCTGGTAGGCCGCCTCGGTGTAGAAGCGCACCGTGTGCGGGGTCAGGGTGCTGTCGCAGGCCTGCTGAAACGCCACCGCGTCGAATACTTCGTCCGCCGCCGCATGCTGCTCCAGCACGGATGCCGGAGCCAGCACGCGGTCCTGCGCGGCCAGTGCCTGCTGCCACGCCTGCAGCGTGGCCGGCAGTCCGGCGCGCAATCCGGCCAGCTGCGTCGGTACCTGGTCAGGCTCTGCGGCGAACAGAACACAGGCCTGTTCCAGCATCGCGCTCAAGGCTCCTTCCGGCTGGCGGCTGCGCAGGCACAGTGCGGCGGCGAACAGCCCGGCGCGCTCCAGCGCGCTGACTGGAATCGAGCCGTCTTCCAGATACGACGCCACCGCCTCCTGCGAGAGCGGCAGCACGTAAGCAGCGGTCATGGATGCAGACCACTCAGGTTCATGCTTGCTCCAAGGCGTCGAACTTCGCCACGGGAATCAGCGTGTGGATCTCCGCGCCGACTGCTGCCAGCAGCTCCTCGCAATGGGCGGCGTCCCACAGGTCAAATACTTCCGCCTCCCAGTTGACACCCGGTTCGCTGGGCGCGTGTGCGACATGCAGACCCTCTTCGGCGTAGATCGCGTGGTCGCTGGTCACCACGGCGCGTGCCTGGATCCTGCCCAGCACTTCAAACATGTTGTCGTTGTAATCGCCGTAGACGAAATCGCGCGCGACGCAGTCTCCGCCGACGATGAACCACGCCTCCGAGCCCACGCTGTGGCAGCGCAGGTTGCCCAGCACGGCTACGTTTCCGGTGTCCCGGAGGATGCCGTTGACGGTGAGGTCGCCGGTGACCAGCAAGGCCGAGGGCGGCTGCAGGTCGCCGTCCACCACCAGGTTGCCGTGGTGCACGACCACCTCGCTGTTGCCTTGGAACAGCTGAGCGACAGCTGCGGCATCCAGGTGCAGATCGGTAGCCGGCAGCTGCTCGCGCAGCACCTGCCCGAAGGCGAACAGGGTGCTCGCGAAACCGCCCTGAAGGAATTCCATCAGTTCATTGATGCTGCCGGCGTCCCGGCCGATCTGCGCCAGACCCTCCAATTGAGGATCCGGGCAGCAGGGGAACTCGGGAATGGCCTGTGGGGTCCAGCCGCTGGCGGGAATCTGACGGATATCGATCTGCATGGGCGTCCTTGAAGGGAAGTTCGTTCCTGGACTGCGCATGATAACGCAGCGCCTGCAGACCCTTCTGCGCTGCCAGCGCTTCAGATTCGGTGCTCAGCGCTGGCCCACGGGCTGGAGTGGGGCGGACGCGGTCGTCTTCATCGTGCGCCACCACGGACGCCCCGGGTGCGGTGCGTTCAGGTCCAGGCGCTCGCCCATTTCCGGCGTGGACAGCGCGATGCCACGCTGCGCCGCGAGGGCACTGACCTGTTCGAACGGATCGTCCCAGGTGTGCATGGCCAGGTCGAAGGTGCCGTTGTGGATCGGCACCAGCCAGCGTGCGCGCAGGTCCTGGTGGGCCTGCACTGTCTGGTTGGGCTGCATGTGCACGTACGGCCATTTGGCGTCATACGCACCGGTTTCGATGAAGGCAACATCGAATGGCCCGTAGCGCGTGCCGATTTCCTTGAAGCCGGGGAAGTAGCCGGTGTCCCCGCTGAAGTACACGCGCAGCGCGTCGTCGATGATCACCCATGAACCCCAAAGGGTGCGGTTGCTGTCGCGCAGGCCGCGGCCGGAAAAGTGCTGGGTGGGGGTGAACGCCAGGCGCAGGCCATCCACCTCGGTTTCCTGCCACCAGTCGAATTGACGCACCTTGTCTGCCGGCACACCCCAGTGCGTGAGGCGGTCGCCGACGCCCAGCGGTACCAGGAACATCTCGGCGCGGTTGGCCAGGTATTTCACTGTGGCGCGGTCAAGGTGGTCGTAATGGTCGTGCGAGAGCAGCACGCCGCGAATCGGTGGCAGGTCGTTCAGCGCGATCGGCGGCGCGTGGAAGCGCTTCGGCCCGATCCACTGGAACGGCGAAGCGCGTTCGGAGAACACCGGGTCGGTCAGCCACCATCCGCCCCGCAGTTTGATCAGCAGGGTGGAGTGACCCAACCGGTACACGCTGCGATCCGGGGCCTTGGCCAGCGCCGCCGGGCTCAGCACGCGCACCGGTGGCGAACTGACCGGCACGGTGCCGTCCGGGCGGTTGAAAAAGAAATCCCAGAACAGCTTCAGCGTGCTGCCCAGCGTCTCTTTCGGCTTCGGCGCGGCATTGCGGAACTGGTCGTCGAACTGCTGCGGTGACTGGGGGTAGGTAGAAATAGGCACGGTAACGGTCATCCCGATCAGAACGGTGAGGGCGGAGACAACAACAAGCACGCGAACGGTACGGCTCTTAAGATGAGTGCGTAGGCGCTCATTTATTAAGGCAGATAAAGTCATCGCTGGATGCCTTTCCAGAACAGATCGAAGCCGGCCTGCTGCAGCGCCTGGCGCTGATCAGGCTGGGCGGTGATGGCGTCCAGCGTGGTGTCCAGCAGGTTGACCAGAACCCGCCCGAGGTAAAACGGCAGCCGGTCGGGGTCCATGTGCGCGGACAACCTGGATTGCAGCGCCTGCAGCATGCCGCCGAACAACCCTTCGCAGTGCAGGCGGGTGCTGTCGCTGATGCGATCTGAGACCTTCAGCTGGCGCAACGCCTTGGCGTCATCCGGGTACTGCAGACCCCAGCGGATAAGCGCGTCCCACACGTGGTGAAGCTGGTCCTGTGCGCTGGCCTCCACCGGGAATGCATCCCCGATACTTGCCGCGAGCCGCATCTCCAGCCGCACGAACAGGGCGTTGAGCAGCACGTCCTTGTTCTCGAAATAGGTGAACACGGTGCCTTCGGCAACCTTGGCCGCCCTGGCGATCTGCGACGTCGACGCGGCTACCCCCTGCGCTGCGACCAGGCGGCCGGCGGCGGTCAGGATCGCATCGCGTTTCTGGTCGCTGAGGGGACGGGCCATGCGGGATCATTGAATGAGTGGTTGCTCATTTATAGGCCCGGTGCCGGCCCGGCGCAAGGGGCGGGGGCGATGGCCCCGGGCTGCCGTTCAGCCAGCCCGGGGCACTGCGCCTCAGTTGGTGCGCAGGGTTTCCAATTCCTTCAGCCGCTTCAGGGCGTCCTGCTGCTGCAACAGGCTGTAGTTGATGCCGCTGGGGTTGAGCGAGCTGCCGGCCTGGTAGGGATAGTCGGTGAAGTCGGAGAAGAACGCCTTGATCTGCGCCTGGATGGGAACCAGCAGCCACATCTGCTGGGCCAGGAAGCCGGTGGCCCCACCGCCTTCCTCCATGCCGCGCTCGTACGGGTCCATGCGCAGGTTGGAGATGGTGGCCCACGAGGTCACCTTGCGCGAGGCGGTGGCGATGTTGCCGTGGCTGGCCACCGCGAAGCTGACCTTCCAGTCCGCATAGCGCACCGCGTTGAGGTTTCCGCCTTGGTCGAAGTAGTACAGCGCCTGGCGCGGGCCGGCATCGACCTTGCCCTTGAAATAGGGACCGAAGTCGTAGCCGTCCAGATGCACCTTGAAGGTTTTCTTGCCGACTTTGTAGCCCTTCTTCAGCTTACCGACCACGTCGTCAACACCGGCGGCGGCGCACAGGGTCGGGAACCAGTCGATCAGCGAGATGATGTCGTTGTAGGCCGTACCCGGTTCAACCACGCCCGGCCAGCGCACCATCATCGGAATGCGCATGCCGCCTTCCCAGGTGGTGCCCTTCTCGCCGCGGAACGGTGTCATCGCACCGTCCGGCCACAGCGCGATCTCGGCTCCGTTGTCGGTGGTATAGACGACGATGGTGTTGTCGGCGATGCCCAGTTCGTCGAGCTGGTTGAGCAGCTGGCCGACGTGGCCGTCATGCTCGACCATGCCATCGGCGTGCAGGCCTTTGCCGGTCACCCCGTCAGATTCCGGTTTGAGGTGGGTGAACACGTGCATGCGCGTGGTGTTGAACCAGACAAAGAAGGGTTTGTCTTCCTCCACCGCATCGCTGATGAAGGTCTGCGCGGCCTCCAGAAACTCCTCATCCACGGTCGGCATGCGTTCCTTGTTGAGTGGCCCGGTATCCTGGATCTTGCCGCCGGCTTTGGAGTGGATCACGCCGCGCGGCCCGAACTTCTTCTTGAACGATGGATCCTTCGGATAGAAGTAGCCCTCGGGTTCCTCTTCGGCATTCAGGTGATACAGGTTGCCGAAGAACTCGTCGAAGCCGTGGTTGGTCGGCAGGTGCTGGTCCTGGTCGCCGAGGTGATTCTTGCCGAACTGGCCCGTGGCGTAACCCTCTGCGCCCAGCACGTCGGCAATGGTCGGCATCCAGTCGGCAATGCCGTGCGGGTCGCCTGGCATGCCAATGGTGAGCAGGCCGGTGCGGAACGGCTCCTGGCCCAGAATGAATGAGGCGCGTCCGGCCGTGCAGCTTTGCTGCCCATAGGAGTCGGTGAACAGAGCGCCTTCGTTGGCGATGCGGTCGATGTTGGGGGTCTGGTAGCCCATCAGCCCGCGGGTGTAAGCGCTGATCTGCGGTATGCCGATGTCGTCGCCGAAGATCACCAGAATATTGGGGCGGGAGGCCTTGGCCGGCTTTGCGGACTTGGCCGTCTTGGCCGCTTTGGTTGCCATGAGGATCTGCCTTCTTCGCGGGGTGAGTGCTGCCCATGCTGGCGGCCCCGTAGCGGCGGCGCATCGGTAAACTCCCGTGTTTTTTCCAGTATTTTTTCGGTGTCGGGGTGGGCGCGCTGAGTTGTGTTCGGCGGCCGGGCGGTCTATAACGCCAACGGACCTCCACGGCGGAAAAGGCATGGCTACCAGCGGCACCCGCAAGGCCTCGCGTTCATCAGGCTCCACGCCTGCCGCTGGCAAAGTACGCCTGCTGGCGGGCGACAACCCGCAGATTCCCAAGGGCGAGGGCGAAGGTCCTGTCCAGGCGTACCTGGATGCGATCCCCGGGTGGAAGCAGGACCGCGCGCGACAGTTGGACACGCTGATCACGGCTACTGTGCCGAAGGTGCGCAAGGCGGTGAAGTGGAATTCGCCCTGGTATGGCATCGAAGGGCAGGGCTGGTTCCTTTCGTTCCACTGCATCAGCAGATATCTGAAGGTGGCGTTCTTCAAAGGCACATCGCTGCAGCCGATGCCTCCGGTGGAATCCAGACAGGCAGAAGTGCGTTACCTGCATGTGTTCGAGGACGCGCCGTTGGACGAGGCGCAGTTCATCGCATGGGTCAAACAGGCCAGCGCGCTTCCGGGAGAGAAGGCATGAGCGGGAAGAATTCCGAAATCAGCGAGAAGATCGCGTCCCTCGACGACTGGCGGGGAACCACCCTGGCCCGTGTACGCGAGCTGATCCACGCCGCCGACCCTGACGTGGTGGAAGAGGTCAAATGGCGTGGTGTGCCGGTATGGTCGCACAACGGCATTCTGTGTACCGGCGAGTCCTACAAGAAGGCCGTGAAGCTGACCTTCGCCAAAGGCGCCTCGTTGCCCGACCCCAAAGGCCTGTTCAATGCCAGCCTCGACGGCAACACCCGCCGCGCCATTGACCTGCATGAGGGCGATACGCTCGACGCCACAGCCTTCAAGGGGCTGATCCGCGCTGCGGTCAAGCATAACCAGAAATGACGGTCCGCCTTGACACGCATGATCCTGCGCACGAAAACGCGCCCAAGGTAGCGCTAGCGACCAGATTCCGCTAAACATGCAGGCTGGCCCATTCATCGGCCATCCTCCCCCCGGATCTGGAACTGCCTGTGCTGAGTGTTGTCGGTTTGCTGCTTGCGTTGTACCTGGTGTGGCGCGTCGTCTGGCCCCTTAAACTTTCTTTATCGCTGCGTGGTCCGCTCGGCCTGCTGATCATCGCCTTGGCGCTGCATCACCGGATCGTGGCCCGCTTTGCCGGCACCATGGCCTCGCCCGAACTGCCGAAAATGGTCATCGCGCTGCTGGCGACCGGCTTCACCGCGGTGCTGCTGCTGGCGGTGTTCGTGATCGTGCTGGACGTACTGCTGCTGGCAAGCCGGATGCTGCGGGTCCGGCGCGTGGCCGATGCGCTGCGCACGCCCTGGTTGAGACCCTCGGCAGCAATGGTGGCACTGCTGCTGTCCGCGTATGGCATCAGCCAGGGCATGGCGGTGCCCAAGGTGCGCCATGTCGAGGTCGCGATCGACAATCTGCCCGCGGCCTTCGATGGCTACCGTGTGCTGCAGCTGACCGACATCCACGCCAGCCGCCTGCTCACCGGCGACTGGGTGGCCAAGGTCGTGGCCGAAAGCAATGCGCAGCAACCGGACCTGGTGGTGATCACTGGTGACCTGGTGGATGGCAGCGTCGCCGCACGCGCCAATGACGTGCGCCCGCTGGGCGAGCTCAAGGCCCGCGATGGGGTCATCGCCATCACCGGCAACCACGAGTACTACGGCCAGTATGCGCAGTGGATGCCGGCCTTCCGCGCGCTGGGCATGCTGGTGCTGGAGAACAGCCATACCCTGATCCATCGCGACGGCGCGGTGCTGGCCATCGCCGGCGTCACCGATCCCGTCGCGGCACGATATGGGCTGCCGATGCCCGACCTTCAGAAGGCGAAGGCCGGGATCGCGCCCGAGGTGCCGGTCATCCTGCTCGACCACCGGCCGACCCTGGCGCGTGCCAATGCGGACGCGGGGGTCGCGCTGCAGCTTTCCGGACATACCCACGGCGGACATATCGTGGGCATGGACCAGCTGGTCAAGCGCGCCAATGGAGGCTTTGTGTCCGGGCGCTACGCAGTCGGCGGCATGACCCTGTATGTGAGCAACGGCGCAGGATTGTGGCCGGGCTTTGCCGCGCGCATCGGCGTGCCGTCGGAGATCACGGTGTTTACCTTGCGTCGGCAGGTCGTCCCGAGCGGGGAGTAAGCGGAGCCTTCGCAGCGACGTCCTGCGTGGCTGCAGCGGCGTTGATGTCCAGCGCCGGCCCGGCTTGCCGTTCGACCACCTCGAAGTACGCTTCCGGGAACCGCGCACGCAGGCTGCCCACGGAAATGTGGCAGGACGCACAGATGCGCCGTGAGGAGAACAGCCGCACCGAGGTCACCTGGGTCGGGTCGAGCGCACCCTCGGTGATCTGGCGCTCGATGCGGTAGTACAGGTTGCGTTCGGCATCCAGACGGCGTGCGTTGCGCTCGTTGAAAAGATGGCCATCCAGGTCCTCGGCGTGCAGGGAATGATGCGGTGCCACGGTGTTCACTTCACCCTGTGTGATCGACGCCGCGCTGGGTTGGGCGTCAATGTAGCGTGCGTGAGGCGTGCGCACATTCCTGCCGTCCACCTCCCATCCCGCAGGTGCGCTGCGTTGCTCCAGATTCGACAGGGGCAGCAGGCCCTTGCCCCTGCGCTGACCGGAGGTGGCATGGAACACCAGCGGCACTGGTTCGCCCTGGAGGGTGAGCTCGGCCATCGCAAGCGTCTTCGCCGGCCCGCGTCGCGGTGTCAGAAAACGGGCTTCCAGAGTGTCGTCCAACGTGGTGAATACGTCCCGCGCTACGGTTCCCGGCGGGTTGAGCAGATCGCGCAGCGCGTCACTGATCCAGACATCGTCCGGTCGAGGGGGGCGCCAGTGTGCGGGTCCAATCTGCTGACGCAGCGCCTGCACATAGCGGCAATTGGATTGCGCGCATGACATCACCGCCTGCGCAGGAAGGTTGTGGAACGTGTAGGGGCTGCCGGCGCGCACCTCCTGCAGCAACCGGTCAAGGTCACCCAGCTGCTCCAGTTGCCGTTGCAGCTGGCTGCCAAACCGGTCCACCAGCGCCGCGCCGCTGAGCTGGCACTGCTGGCTGTAGTGAAAGGCTCCCCACCAGGCGGTTTTGACCGCGTCGTTCTCGGCGGCAGAGAAGCCCTGCTGCTCCAGCGGCCAGAATTCCAGGGCCTGTCCGGGGAGGGGGGCGGCACCGGCAGGCAGAGGCGCGACATAGAAGCGTCCGGGGGACACCCGGGTGATCAGGGCACGGCTGCCGTCGTCCGCGCGGCCGATCACCGCACCCTGCTCGACGCGTAGCAGGTGGTCGGGATAAGGGTTGTGCAGTTCCACGCGGACCAGTTGCGATTCGCCACCTACGAGCCGCGCGCGGATGCGTTGTCGGGGTTGCGGCACGGTGCCGCCGCTGTCACGCGTAAAGCGATAGCCCGCGTGGCTGGCTGTCTGTTGCCAGAATTCGCCGTCGACGATGAAGCGGCGCCCGGTCTCGCTGAGGGGTTCGTCAGAAGCCACCTGCATGCCGGCAAACCAGCCTACTTCACCCGGCGTGTCGAACGCCGGTGCGGGTACATAGCCAAACAGGGTGATGGTCTCGCTGGTGCATCCCCCGATGTCCACCTGCCTGCGAACCCGTGCGCACCCCGCTTCCACGATGTCGTGCCCACCTGTTTCCTCCAGCAGGCGGCGATCCAGCGCGAAACCTGCGGTCCGCTCTTCGCCGTGCCGCAGCGTCGATGCCAGTCGAGATTCCAGCGCGGGCACGTGGTCCAGCAACCACTGCGTCCCTTCACGGCCAAGGCGCACCACGCCCTGGCCGAGGTCGTGCAGCAGTCTCACCCCGCTCTGGGCGGCAATGTCCTCACCCAGGCGCAGCATCACGCGCGCGGCATCGCCAAGCAGGAGGCGCGCGCTGACCCTGCCGGCCTTCGCCACCAGTTCGGTGGTGCCGCGGAGCAGGCGGCCGAGGCCGGCCTCCGGCAGCATCATCGAGAGCGCATCGATCGTGCAGTCCACGCGAGCGCCGGCGGCGTCACCGTCGAGCAGATCCCGCCCGCAGCCGTAGAAGGGAATCGCGAAGCGGGCCAGTGCATCGGCCACTGATGCTTCCACCTGCTGCAGCCGCTCACCACCGGTCAGCCGACCCAGCTCCGCATCGCGCGTGCGGATGAAGAAGTCGCCGTACATCATCCCGGCCATGGCGTCCAACAATGCAACCGGATCTCCGCTGCCGTTGGCCGGGACGGACTGCTTCGGGCCGCTGTGGCACCGCGCGACCTCCAGCACCTGGTGATCCTCGGGCCCGAATCGGGCGGGTACCGTGCCGCTCACGAAGCTGCGGTGCGGATACAGCACTCCCGATTGCCATTGCCCGTCCACGCGCAGGTCGCCGCTGCGAAGCCGCGCAGCGTAGCCGGCACTGGGAATCACGGCCAGATGGATCGCCGAGGGCGCTCCCTGTCCGGTGGCTGGAGGCACGCACCGCAACACGATGCCGTGCGGCGCTCCCGGGACCAGCAACGGCGTGACCGTGGCACCCCGCAGCATCTGCCAATCCGTCGCCGGCAGCCCGTCCAGTGATCGTGCAAGCAGGACCGCCAGCGCACCTGTCATCTGCTGCTGGTACAGCGCGAAGGCCTGGTCGAACAGCTGCGCGATCGAGGGGTGGCCGGTCAGTTCCACGGTTCCGTCCACCAGCTGTTCCAGCAGCGTGTCCGGGTTGAACGCGTCCTCCACCGCATGCACTGCAGCATCGAGCAGCGCCGACATTCCGCCAACGCCGGTCGCGCCCGGCGGCCTGCGCGTCACGCCCGCTGCGTCGAGGACGTCGACTGGAACGTGCTCGATCGTGCGATTCCAGTAAGGATCAGGAACGCCCGCGTCGCGCAGCTGCTGCGCGGCTAGCATCCGGCGCTGCGGAGCCGGGCGCAGCAGCTGGTCTGCGGCCAGTGCAAGCGCGGCGTGTCGCTCGCGCACGAACGCCAGTGCGTGCCGCGTTTCGTTGGCGCTGGCGCGGGCAGGGCCGCCGTGCTGGGTGATTCGACGGTGGGCGGCGGCATACAGCAGCGCGGGTCGCACCAGTGCATGCAGCCAGGCCGCGCTGTGGTCCTCGCGGGTGGCCGCGGCTGACGGCGACAACCGCCCGGGCAGTTGCACCAGACGGGAGTAATCGAGCGCATCCACCGCGCCGGGGACGGCCGCTTCGCACAGACTCACCGCCTGCAGCAGCGCCACGCTGCGCAGAGAGCGGCCGTAATCCAGCCCGTCCGGCAGCTCGGCCACGCACCATTCCGGCCGACCCGCCTGCCGTACCAGCAACCACCACAACACCCCGCGTGCCATCCGCGATGGCAGTGCTGGCAGCTGCTGCTGCAGGATTTCACGGGTGTCCAGCATGGAGGCGTGGTCACCTTCCAACGCGGCCGAGATGCTCGCGACCACCGCGTGGCCGACGCCATGGTCCAACAGCCACCGTGCTACGGTCTGCTGCGCGGTGAGGGCAGTCATCGTGGAAGGACGAGCTGCCACCGTGTCCAGCAGTTGACCTGCGGCATCCTGGAATCCGGCTGTGACCACCAGCAGTTCCCAGGCCTGCCAAGGCGGCATTCCCGGTTCGAGCTGCTCCAGCCACGGCATACCGCAGTCGCGGAACACCTCCTGCAGGGTCAGCGCCGGAGCCGAAAAGTTGGCGGGCAAGGGCGGCAGTGGAAAGCGCAGCACGAAAGCCGGGATCTCCCTGGCGGGCGCTGCATCGGCCAGCAGCACCGCGGCGTGGGTGAGGCACGCCAGCGCGGAAAGCAACGGATAGTGCGTGTGCAGCATCACCGCCAGCGTGATCACCGGCGCGGGCGATCGAGAGGCGCGTGCGCACACAGATGCCAAGGTGTCCGGTGAGGTATCGGGCAGGTAGTGCGCTACCGCGCGCTGCAGAAGACGCAGCGAGAGCGGCGGTGGCAGCCCACGGTCGCGGAACAGGAAGCGCAGGCCAACGCCAGGCTGGCCCAGCACATCGGCCATCCGGCGTCGACCTGTGTGGCTTTCCAGCCATGCCTGCAGACGCTGGGGAGCCTGCTGACGTAGCGCCCAGCGATGCGGTGCATGGTCAGGAATGGCCAACGCGTCTTCCAGCAGGCCCTGCAGACCCGGCCCATCGTCACGCTCGAACAGGGCCGCCGCACCCGCAGGAGAAAGCCGCTCGATCCATTCGCCCCGCAGCACATCGGTCGCCGCCTTGCGTGTCAACTGCCGCTGCCACTGCAGCAGTGTTGGCGTGCGGTCGCTCACGCCAAGTGGCGCTGCGGCGAGGCGGAGAAAAAACAGATGGACCATCGCACTGTCGAGGCGGTCTGATGGTACGCCGACAAGCTGCGCAAGCAGCCGGCGGGTGGCAGCTCGCGCATACAGCCGCTCAACGGTGGCTTCCAGATCCTCGGCATCGGGAAAACCGCTGTGATCCAGCAGGTGCGACAGCACCGCCGGCAGTGCGGCACGCGGGGTGGGCAGTACGGCATGCACCGCATCTGCCACAGCGGTCGCGTCCATTGCATGCAGACGCTGGTGCCGATGTACCAGCGCCAGGAACCCACGCACGTTGCGACGTGCACGGGCGTGCCGCGGCAGGTGAGCACACCGGCCCTCCAGAGACTGGACCGCGCGGTGCAGCGGCAGAATCAGGCCGCGCAGCCGGCTGCGCAGGTGCAGGCTGGCGTCGCTGGCATCGATCAGAGGCAGCTGTTGGGCGAACGCCTGCAGTTGCCGCGCCACCCGATGCCACGTGACCAGCAGACAGCTTGGCGCATCCAGCAGAGCCTGCGTCTGGGCGTAATGCGCGCAGTGCTGCTGCCAGTGTGCGGCACTCAGCTGTGGCAGCAGGTGCAGGGTGTACCCGGGCTGGCGCGCTTCCAGTAGAGGATGGGCGATGCCGAGCACCACATCCGCCAATGCAAGGGTGGGGAGATCCGCCGTCGCCAGGGGCTGCGCAAACCGGCCACTGTGTTTGTGTTGCAGTCTGCCGTACGGCCATGCCAGTGCGGGCTCAGGGCGGAACTCCGCGTCCCAGGCGTCGTCAATGGCCTGCGCACAGGTCAGCGGGGATGCGCTGGTGGTGTTGTTGGCGGGCGGTGCAAGCCAGTGCGCTGCGTCGCCTGTGTCAACGCTCGCGCGAACCTCGGGGTGGGAAACCTGCGCGCGGAAGCCCGCTTCCACGCTGACCATCCACTGCGCGGCTTGGCGCATGGCGGGATCGTCCAGCGGCCGCGGCTGGATGCGTGCGAACAGGCGGCTCAGTCCCAACGCCAGCAGATAGATCCGGGTCGTGCGGCTCGCGTGCGCGAGCAGCTGGTGCACCAGCAAGGGCACCTCCGCTTGCTGCAGCGTGTTGGCGAGCAGTGCATCGCCGCGCTCGAACAGCGCGTCCACGGCGGTGTCAGGATGCACGCGTTCGGCGATGGTGACGCCGGCTCTGTGAAGCAGGGACTGCACTCCCGCGTTGAAGTCGGCGGCGGTGCTGCCGGATACCCCCAGCCAATGTGCGCTCACTTCAGCGGTGAAACGTGCAGCCACGGTGGTCCGTGCTTCTTCCGGACGCAGCCCGCCGCTGCGGTGGGCCACGAAGGGGGGCCCTGCCGGGACTGCCGCTGCGCCGTAGACGGTCCCCATCGCGGACCACCGGCGAGGAGCGCCTGCTGCGGTGAGTGCGCCCGCCTGTGTGCCGGCGGTGGGCGGCCACGTTGCAACGTCCGTTTCCT
This sequence comes from Stenotrophomonas sp. 278, assembly GCF_003935715.1. Taxonomy (GTDB): domain Bacteria; phylum Pseudomonadota; class Gammaproteobacteria; order Xanthomonadales; family Xanthomonadaceae; genus Stenotrophomonas; species Stenotrophomonas maltophilia_AH. Next base: position 66,267 of record NZ_RHPP01000003.1, read on the forward strand.
CGGGAACGTCCAGCGACGGTGGCAGGCGTTCGGTGGTGGACCCGCCGGCAAGCCCTGCACGGGGCTCTGGTCGAGCGGCACCCTGCCGGAGCATCGCGGGCGGCTGGAATGGCTGCAGGAGCAGCAGTCCGCACAGCGCAGCCGCGCGCATCGGGGCCGGACTCTCAAGGGCGCACATGGCGTCAGGCCGGTCGCAGCGGGCCCGGGCGGCGATTTCCAGCAGGCAGCAGACCAGCGGGTTTGTCCTCTGCGTCCGCGGCGAGGGCGTGCGCAGATGGGTGCGCACCAGCACGGCCTCCATTCCACTGCTTCCGCCGCCGTGTTCGCGAAGCACATCAATGGCGAGCAGCGGTTCCCACACGCCGGGCTCGTCACGATTCAAACGCTGGGCACGGCCCAGGCAGCGGGCCAGCAGAGGCCGGCTCAGGCGGGCTCCAAACCAGTCCTGCCACTGCTGCCGCAAGCGGCCGAGGGCCTCGTCACGGTGCAACGTGAGTGGCTCGCCTCGCGCCTCACACAGCGCAGGCCAGCACGTCTGCTGCGACGCGGGCAGGCCACTCCACTGTTGCTGCCAGCGGCGTGGCGGCAACGACCAGGGTCGCAGCAGCGCAAGGTACAGGCCACGCAGCAGCGGACCGGGATGGGTCTGCAGATGGACCCGCAGTCGCGCTCGTTCGCTCAGGTAGGCCGGTTCCCACACCTCGCGCGGGTCTGTCAGCGCCTGCCGCACCAGCCCGATCCATGCAGCGGACACCGGCTGGGTCTGCTGGAGCTGCTCCAGCAGCGCGTCCACCAGATGCCGGGCCAGGTCGGTGCCGCCGAAGCCTGCGGTGATCAACGCCAGTATCACGGACTGGTCGACGCGGGTGCTGGACAGCAGGTGTTCCAGCTGCTTCCAGCGGGTGGCGGGCACACCGTGCAGCGGCAGGCGCAAGCTGCGGGTTTGCGGAGCGTGGCCGTTGCCGAGCCGCTGTAGTGGGATCGGCGTGGACGCCGACATCGGCTGGTCGTGGCGCGCGGAGGATCGGGCGACGACGGACGAGTGAGCGGCGGATCCTGGCGGCAGCATGCTGGCAGACACTGCCGGTCAGCGACGATTGCGTCCAGAGCCGTAACCGTCACCGTGCCGTCATCTGCGTGTCCTACCGTGCTGCACACTTCAGGGGTGAGGCGACACAGGTGGCCGAACAGGCAAGACGGCGCCTGGCACGCATGTTCGAGGATCACGCGCCGGTGCTGCGCGGCTTCTTCGTGCGTCGTGGTGCGCGCCAGGACGCGGAAGACCTGGTCCAGGAAACCTACCTGAGGCTGCTGCGCGCGCATGAAGGCGCGGGTGAGCCCATCGCCAATCCGGAGGCGTATCTGTTCACGGTCGCGCAGAACCTTGCGCGCGAACAGGCGGCGCGGCGGCGCTGGTCGACACTGCCCATCGATGAGATCGAACAGCTGGGCCCGGGCCTGGCGAGCGGGGAATGCGTGGAAGACGCCGCCGAACGCGAACAGCGCCGCCAGCGCCTGCAGACGCTGCTGGCCACCCTGCCCGAGCACACCCGGGCGGTGCTGGTCATGCAGTACCGCGACGGGCTCAGCTACAAGCAGATTGCAGAACGCCTGGGCGTTTCGCCGCACATGGTCAAGAAGCACGTGGTGCGCGGACTGTCTGTCTGCCGCCGGGCCATGGCAGAGCCGGTGGAGGTCTCCTGACCATGCCTGTCGAACATCCATCGGCCATCACCCAGGCTGCGGCGAACTGGCACGCCCTGCAGCGCCAGGGAGCGGTCAGTGCGGCGCAGCAGCGCGCCTTCATGCAGTGGCTGGTGGCGTCGCCGGACCACCTGCGCGAATACATGGCGATCAGTGAAACAGCCGGCGCACTGGGCGACGCACTGCGCGACATGCCGATCGATCTGGACGCGTTGTTGGCGGCCCCCGCAGCGGCACCGAACAGCCACAACGTGGTACGGCTTTCGCCGCGTCGCCGTCCCGGGGCAACGCCTCCTGCAGCGCGGCGTCGCTGGCTGCCGCGGGTGGCGATGGCCGCGTGTGTGCTGCTGGCCGTAGGCGGCGGCGCGCGCCTTGCCTGGCCACAGACCAGTCACTTCGTGGCCGCACATGGTGAGCCGCGTAGAATCACCCTGTCCGATGGCACCGTGCTGCACATGGACGCGGAGACCGAGGTGTCGGTGCGAATGACGCTGTTGGCGCGCCGGATCGAACTTGAGCGCGGGCAGGCCAGTTTCGTGGTGGCACCGGACCGCCGTCCGTTCGCGGTGCATGCGGCCGGATTGCAGGTGGTCGACATCGGAACCACCTTCGATGTGTCGCTGCTGCGCGAGCAGGCCCGCATCGGGGTCAGCGAAGGGCGCGTGCAGGTGCGTGGCGATGGCGGGAGGGGGCGAATGCTGGCCGACCTTGGGGCCGGCCAGGCGGCACAGGTGGATTACCGCGACCAGCGCGTACAGGTCAACGCGGAGGATGCTGCCAGCATGACGGCCTGGTGGCAGGGGCGGGCGGTGTTCCGTGATGAGCCGCTCCGCGACGTGGCCGACCGCTTCAACCGTCGCAACGCACTGCGCCTGCATGTCAGCGACGAAGCCGGGGCGCTGCGCCTGACCGGCAATCTGCGTGTGGACGATCTGGCGTCAATGCGCGCGTTTCTGGACCAGCAGCCTGCATTGATCACCCAGCAGCAGGCCGACGGCATCCACGTACGTATGCGCGCGCAGAGCTCTCTGGCGTTGTAAGAAAAAATTCATTGAGAAAGTGGTGCCCGATCCACGCGCTGTGCACTCGTAGTTGGGGAAAGCAGGAACAAACCCGTTCCGCGACCACCGCCATTCCCTCACTGGATCCCACGATGCGCCGCACACTGTTCCTTTCCATCGCACTTGCCCTGCAGGTCACCGCCACCGCCACCGCTGCGGAACCGACCCGCGTGGCCAACGAGGCAATTGCCTCGCAGCCACTGGACGCCGCTCTCAACGCGCTGTCGCGCCAGACCGGCCTGCAGTTCGTCTACAACGCCCAGAGTGCAGGCAATCCGCGCACGCCGGGCGTGCCGGCGGGCCTCAGCGCAGACGCCGCACTGAGCCGCCTGCTGGCCGGTACCGGACTGCGCTACCGCTACCTCAATGCGACCACGGTCACTATTGAAGCGCAGAACACCGCTTCGCCGGCTCCGGGCGCAGGCGTGACCGCACCGTCGGGCGTTGCCGTCGCCGGTGACGCGCCGTTGCACGCCGATGTGGCGGCACCTGCTGCCGGTGCCGGGGCACAGGACCTTGAAACCATCCAGGTCACCGGCAGCTACAGCCGCAGCCTGGAGCAGGCGGTGGACATCAAGCGCGCCACGGTCGGCTTTTCCGACTCGATTGTCGCCACCGACGTGGCCGACTTTCCCGAGCAGAACCTGGCCGAAGCACTGCAGCGTGTTCCGGGCGTCACCATTGAACGCAGCAAGGGCCTGGGTACCAAGGTGAACGTGCGTGGTCTGCCGTCGGAATACACCCATGTATCGATCAACGACCTGGCCACCGCGTCGGGCAGTGGTGGACGCGATGTCGAGTTCGACATGTTCGCTTCTGAAATCATCCAGCAGGTGACCGTGCAGAAATCGCCCACGGCTGCCGACGAGGAAGGCGGCATTGCCGGCTCGGTGAAAATCTCCACCGCACGCCCGTTCGATTACAACGAACGCAGGCTGGTGTTCTCTGCCGAAGGCGCGCACAACAGCATCTCCGAGGAAGTGGATCCGCGCTTCGCCTTCCTCGCCGCCGATACCTGGGGCGACTGGGGCGCACTGGTGTCGTATTCGCAGTCCAAGCGCACCAACCGCACCGACTCCACCTCGGGCATCAACTTCCGCCCCTCCTCGCGCTTTCTGACCGCGTCGGGCACGCGTGGCACGCAGGCCCAGTCCGTGCTGCTGCGCGACGCTGGCGTCAACATCACCAACCGCAACGATTCGGACCAGACCAACCGCGTCGTGTTCCAGGACAAGGTCGGCGACCGTGTGTACCTGAACGAGCAGGACAAGTGGGGGGCGACAGGTTCGCTGCAGTACAAGCCGAGCAACAACTTCAGCCTGACTTTTGATGCCATGGTCGGTGGCTACGACAGCACCGAGGACGAGTACGACGCGGCCGCTTACTCGGCGTCCAGCCGCAGCACCTTCGACACCATTCACGAGTACGACGCCGACACGCTGTCCCAGTACGGCATGGTGGTGCTGCGCGATGTGTCCTACACCGCCACCCAGCACGAAATGCTGAGCAAGGAGCGCATCAACAAGACCGACTACGGCCAGTACAGCATGGCCCTGGACTGGAAGGGGGACAGCTGGTACATCGATGCACTGGTGGGCTATTCGGGTGCGGAGAAGACCTCGGACTACTCCAATCTCAAGCACGTGGCCTATGCGCCGTCGCGTACGCGCTGGACCGGTGACAGTGGCGAGACCATCCCCAGCAGCGCGCCCGGCAGCATCGACATGTACAACGCCTCGGACAAGTACCTGTTCGAAGCCTACGAAACCACCCTGGAGAAGGTGAAGGACGACAAGTACGCGGCCCAGGTCAACGTGACCCGGCTGCTGGACCTGGCGTTCCTTCCGGCCCTGCACACGGTGAAATTCGGTGCGCGCTACACCGACCGTTCCAAGGAACGCCAGTACGGCGAAGCCAAGATCACCGGGCCGACCGCCGGCAGTGCGGCCTGGGTGAACACCCGCACCCTGGCCGACAGCCCGCTGCAGTCGATCGGCGACATCGTTCCCGGCGGCGACTATTCGCACAAGGGCCTGGACTGGCAGCAGGTGTCCAATGCGTACGCGCGCGGTGCGTTCCGCTACGACGGCTTCTACACCCCGTTCGACCCGGGCCAGTTCTACCAGGTCGATGAAAAGGTGATGAGCTTCTATGCCATGACCGACTTCGCATTCGACATCGGCAATGTGCCCTTCACCATCAATGCCGGCGCGCGTTACGTGGACACCAAGGTGGATTCGTTCGGCTACCACCCGGTCCAGCGCCCGGACGGCAGCACCGGCTACACCGACACACCGGTCTCCAAGGACGGCAGCTACGACGACCTGCTGCCCAGCTTCAACATGACCGCCGAACTGTCGCCGGGCCTGCTGCTGCGTGCGGCGGCGTCGAAGGTGATGATGCGTCCGGCGCTGACCGACGTGGCCTACAAGCGCACTGCCAGCTGGAGCTCGTACCGCTTCACCGACGGCAACCCGGAACTCAAGCCGACCTATGCCAAGCAGTGGGAAGTGGGCGTGGAGAAGTATCTGGATAACGGCGCGCTGTTTGCAGCCAGCTACTTCCGCAAGAACATCGACGGTGTGGTGATCAATTCGTTGACTGGCATGGTCGAGGACGTGGCGGTGTACAACGCCAATGGCAGCCTCAACGGCATCTACGACTTTGACGTGTACCAGCCGGTGAACGCCAAGGGCTCCTACGAGGTGGACGGCATCGAGCTGGTCGCGCAGATGCCGCTGGGCATGTTCACCCCGTGGCTGGAAGGCTTCGGCATCAACGCCAACTACACCATGCTGGACAGCTCGCTGGCAGGGGAATCGGATCTGGGCATCCAGACGCCGATGCCGGGCCTGTCGGAGAAGACCTGGAACTTCACTGCCTACTATGAGAACGAGCGCTTCGATGCCCGCGTCTCCTACAACCACAAGGATGAGTACGTCGAATCGATCGGCTACAACCTGTACCCGATCTACCGTGATGCCTACGGCCAGATGGACGTGTCGATCGGCTACCGCATCACCGACAACATCAAGATCAGCCTGAAGGGCATCAACCTCACCAACGAGATCACCAGCGGCTACACCATGGATCCGTCGTTCCCGACCATGTACGAAGCCTCGGGACGTCGCATCAGCCTGGGCCTGCGCGCCGACTTCTGATCCACCGTTCCAGTGCAGGTGGCGCGCGGATCGGAGAGGGTTCGCGCGTCGCCTGCACGCTTTCTGTGAGGTACCCGCAATGAAGCAACTGCTTGCACTGGCGCTGCTGGCCGCATCCGCATCCGCACCCGCGTCACCTGCCGACACGACGACTGGAGACGGCCGCCATTGGTTGGCCGGTGACCACCACGTACACAGTGAATGGAGCGTGGAGTGGGATCGCAGTACCACGCCACCGACACCGATCCGCGGCGGGGATTCTTCCTACAGCCGCAGCCGCAACGCCGCCCAGGCCAAGGCGTTCGGCCTTCGCTGGATGGTGCACACCGACCACGGTGGTCCGGGACATTCGGTGGTGACCCGCGATCATGCCTATCCTGCACTGCTGCAGGCCCGGACCGAGGTGCCCGACGTCATCCAGTTCAACGGCATGGAATTTGATGTGCCCGCAGGCGAACACGCGTCGCTGATCATCGCGCCGGGCCCGGATGAACGTGACCAGCTGGTCACCGCCGAGCGCGACTACAGCCGCAGCGAGCCGCTGCAGGGCAGCCGCGACACCCAGCAGGAGATGCTGGCCACGCTGGACTATCTGAAGGGCCTGCAGCCACAGCCGTTGATGCTGATCAATCACCCCTCCCGCACCGCCACGGGGGTGGGCGTATGGGGCAAGGTCACGCCGGAAGAGCTGCGCAGCTGGCATGCCGCCGCGCCGCGGGTGCTGGTGGGCATGGAAGGCGCTCCTGGCCACCAGGGTATCCGCAGTGAACGCGGGTTGTATCGCAATGCCGATGCGCCGACCTTCGGTGGCTTCGACCAGATGACCGCCCAGGTCGGCGGCATCTGGGACCAGATGCTGGCTGACGGTCTGCGGTTCTGGATCACCGCCAGCTCCGACTCGCATGTCAACGTGCGCGACGGCGGCCGCGACTATGACCCGGGCGAGTACAGCAAAACCTACGCCTGGGCCCGGCCCGAGGCGGATGACATTCTCGACAGCCTGCGCAACGGGCGCACTTTTGCGGTGACCGGTGATCTGGTTGACCGGGTGGAGTTATCGGTGGGCGAGGGGACGCGGACGGCCACGCTGGGTGAGACGCTGCCGGTATCCGCCGATGGCACGCTGCAGATCCAACTGCGCGTGCGCCAGCCGAAGGTGCCCAATGCCAATGGCGATCGTCCCGCACTCGAGCTGATCGAGTTGATCGTTGGCGGCAGGGACGCCAACGGTACGTTGAAGATGGAGTCGCGCCACTTTGCTGCCAGTGAGTGGCAGCGTGAGGGCGACTGGATCAGTGTGCGCTGGACGCTGCCGGTACCCGCCAGGGGCGGCTTCGTGCGTGCCCGTGGCAACAGCACCGGCGAGCGCGTGGCGCTGGCCGATGTGCCGGGCGAAGACCCGTGGCAGGATCTGTGGTTCCACTCCAACCCGGTGTTCGTGCAGGTGCGGTGAAACGTGTGAAAGGCAGCGCGTGTGCCGTGCACAGCACGGTCACGCGTCTGCACCGAGTCTGGGCGCGTTGATCTTCCCTTGGTGGAGTACCCATGACCACGCTGACCCTGCCTGACCTGGCGAAGAAGATGGCCCACATCGACTTCTGCCTGCTGCATACCCACGCCCAGGACCGCGAGATCGCCGCCCGCCCGATGAGCAACAATGGCGACGTCGAGTACGATGGCGACAGCTGGTTCTTCGCGCTGGAAAGTGCCGACATGGTAGGCGAGATCATGCGCGAGCCGAAGGTCGCACTGTCCTTCACCGGCAGCAAGTCCCTGCTCGGCAAGCCGCCGCTGTTCGTTGCGGTGCAGGGCCGAGGCATGGTGATCCGCAGCAAGACGCTGATGGAGGAGCACTGGGTGAGTGACCTCAAGCGCTGGTTCGAGCAGGGCGTGGACACGCCGGGCCTGGTGCTGATCAGGGTCAGCGCGGTGCGCATCCATTACTGGGACGGCGAGGACGAGGGCGAGATCCTGCGTTGAGTGCGTCGCCCCACACACGCTCGATGGTGATTGCCGGGTTGTCGACGGTGGTGGAGTGGTACGACTTCGCCCTGTATCTGTACCTGGCGACGGTGTTGTCACGCGTATTCTTCGGCGGTGGTGAGGAAGCGCTGCTGGCCACCCTGGCCGGATTCGCGGTGTCTTACCTGATGCGCCCGCTGGGTGCACTGTGCTTCGGCAGCCTCGGTGACCGTATCGGCCGACGCTGGATGCTGCTGGCATCCATGATTCTGATGACGGCGGCCATGCTGGCCACCGCGCTGCTGCCGACCTTCGCCAGCATCGGTGCCAGTGCCGGTGTGCTGTTGCTGCTGTTGCGCTGCCTGATGGCATTCTCGGTCGGCGGCGAGTACACCGGCGTGGTGGCGTATCTGCTGGAAAGCGCGCCGGCACGACGCCGCGGATTGGTCACCTCGCTGGCTTCGGCAGCCAGTGAGATCGGCGCGCTGCTGGCCGTTGGTGTTTCAGCGTTGACCGTGGCCCTGCTGAGCGACGCGCAACTGGCCGCCTGGGGCTGGCGCATTCCCTTCTTCGTCGGGGCGGCGCTGGCGGGCGTGATCCTGGTGGCGCGCTCGACCTTGCACGAGTCGCCGGAGTTCGTCCGGCAACGTGAGGTGGGTACAGTGCCCAGCACGCCGATCCGCGATACCTGGCGGCACCATCGCGGCGCGGTGGTGCGTACCTTTGCGGTATCGGCGCTGGGATCGATCACCTACTACGTCGGCATCACCTACGTGCCGGCGTTCCTGGGCTCGATGAGCGAGGTCAGCGAGGCCGCGGCCCTGTGGCTGTCCACCGTCGCGGCGGTCGCGGTGATCGTGGTGACGCCGCTGTTTGGTGCGTTCTCGGACCGGGTCGGGCGGCGGCCGCTGCTGATCGCGCTGGCCGTGCTGTCGGCCTTGCTGCCGCTGGGCATGTTCGCGCTGATGGGCGAGGGTGGGGTGCTGCAGGTCGCCATCGGGTCGGTGGTGCTCGCGGCGCTGGCAGGGGGTGTCAGCGCAGTAGCGGCACCGGCAACCGCGGAGCAGTTTCCCGGCGAAGGGCGGCTGAGCGGGCTGGCGCTTGGCGTAACCGTCGCGACGGCGTTCTTTGGCGGGGCCACGCCCCTGCTCGCCGAACTGCTGGTCCGGCATACCGGTTGGGCGGCGGCCCCCGGCGCGATGATCGCGCTGGTGGCCGTACTGGTGCTGCCGGCATTGTGGACCCTGCGCGAAACCCGACCGACGGGGCCCGCCAGTAGCGGGCCCTTTTCAGGTTCATGCGATGGCTGCAATCCGTAGAGCCGGGCTTGCCCGGCTGCCGTTCGCACGGATCCAACCGCAGCCGGGCCATGCCCGGCAACCGGTCAGAACGCCCAGCGCAGGCTGGCCGACACAAACCGCGGCTCGCCGTAGTTGTTGTAGTCCAGGTTCGCCCAGTAGGTCTTGTCCAGCGCATTGCGCACGTTCAGCGAAGCGGTCCAGCTGTCGCTGATCCGATAGTTGGCGTGCAGGTTGACCAGCATGTACGACGGCTGGGTCACGGTGCGGGTGCCACCCAGCGGGTACTGGATGTTGTAACCCTCGACCTTGCTCTGCCACTGCAGGCCACCGCCGACGGTCAGGCGCTCCAGCACGCCCGGCAGGCGCACGCTGGTGTTCAACTGCAGCAGGTCTTCCGGCGGGTTCGCATACAGCAGGTCGGTGGCGGCGCGGGTCACCTTGACGTGGGTGAAGCCGGCATTGACCGTCCAGCCCGGCAGGATCTCGCCGTTGACGTCCACTTCCCAGCCACGCGACTTGGTGCCGTTGACGCCGATGTAGGCCGAGCTGCCGTCGCTGAGCGAGCCGTCCGGCAGGCTCATGTCACGCACCGCGTAGTTGTCCTGCTTGGCCTCGAAGATCGCCGCATTGGCGGTCAGCCTGCCGTCGAACCACTGCGACTTGATGCCGGCTTCCAGGTTGGAGCCTTCCACCGGGGCCAGCAGGTTCTCGTTGCGGTCCTTGTAGTTCTGCGGATTGAAGATTTCGGTGTAGCTGGCGTAGACCGAGAAGTCCGGCACGATGTCATACACCAGGCCGACGTATGGGGTGACTTCGTCGGTGACCTTGTAGGCACCGCTGGTACCGGTATAGGCACCGGCCGCGTTGTAGCTGCGGCTCAGGGTTTCCCAGCGGCTCAGACGCGCACCGGCGATCAGCGACAGCGGATCGGCCAGGCGCAGGCGGGTCGAGGCGTAGATGCCGCTCTGCTTGGTATGCGCGATGCGGCGCGCTCCGGTGCGGCTGGCGGTCAGCTCCGGAATGTCGCCGTTCCAGTCGCGGATGTTGGGAATGTCATAGCGCCAGTTGGCCACCGAGGTCAGCGTCCAGGTGGTGGCTTCCAGGTTGTTGTAGCTGCCGCCGATCACGACGTCGTGCTCGCGTCCGAACGCCGGGAATTTGCCCGACAGGTAGAGGTCCGCGCCCTTGCGGGTGTCTTCGGCGTCGCCGGCACCGGCCAGCAGGTACATGCCCGAACCGGTCACCGGGTCCGGGTAGCCGCTGCCGTAGACGCGCACGTTCTGCACGTTGCCGCGGGTGTAGGCGGTGTTGAGCTTGAGCAGCCAGTTCTCGCCGAAGCGCTGCTCCAGGTTGCTGAAGACGGTGCTGGTTTCGCGCTGCCAGTAGCTCCACTTCGGGGCCAGGTTGGTCTCACGCGGCAGGTGGGCGAAGGTCCCGTCGCTGTTGAAGAACGGCACCGTGCCCCAGGTCGAGCCGACCGGGTTGTTGTCCTGGCGCTGGTAGCCGAGGGAGACGGTGGTGGAGTCGGTGATGTCACCTTCCAGCACGGCCATGCCGGCCATCTTGTCTTCCTTGTAGCGGTCGTAATACAGGTCACGGTCGGTGTAGGCGGCAACCACGCGGCTGCGGAAGCGGCCATCACTGGTCAGCGGCGCGTTGACGTCCGCTTCAAGGCGGCGGAAATCCCAGCTGCCGGCGCTGACCGCGATCGAGGCATCGAAGTCCTTGCCCGGGCGCTTGCGCAGCAGGTTGACCGTAGCCGAGGGAATGCCGGCACCGCTGAGCAGGCCGTTGGCACCGCGGATGACTTCAACGCGGTCGTAGAAGGCGGTGTCGTATTCCTGGTTGGTGGAGCCGCTGTAGGTGGGCAGGCCATCGACCTGGAAGTCGGTGATGGTGAAGCCACGCGCGTAGTACAGCGGGCGCTGGGTGTCATAGAACGACACGCTGACGCCGGTGACGTTGCGCATGACGTCGTTGATCGAGAACAGCGCTTCGTCCTGCAGGCGGTCAATGCCGATCACGCTGGTGGACTGCGGGGTCTCCTGCAGGGTGATCGGCAGGCGGGTGGTGCTGGACGGGGCGGCCTGGGTGCCGACCACGTTGACCTGGTCGAGGGTCTTGGCATCGGCGGCGGCGGTGTCGGCCAGGGCGACAGCCGGAGCGGTGCTGGCAAGGGCGAAAAGCAGGGCAACGCCCAGCGGGGCGCGACGGAGAGAACGGGGCAAAGCAGCGCGTAAGGACATGCGAAGGTCTCGAGAAGCCCAAGGGGAGGGCACAACGGGACGCAAATGTAAATCGTTCGCATTCTAATTACAAGAATTTAACAATGTGGCATGCCCGTGAACGGCGGCTGCGATGACACACAATACGTATCGCTGGGCGTCCCCACCCCGGCACGCCCCAGACAGTTGGCCGGTGGCCACGGAAGATCACAAGCCATCACCGGCCCAACTGGAATCGGAATGCCCCGGTGGGATCGGTCGAAAGACGATCGCCGTGAAATCCCCAACAATCGATAACGCATGACAATGGATCGGGGCCGCCGTTGATTTTGATCTTCGATGGCCACCGACGCACTGTCGATGGCGGGGCGGGGTGGGCTGGAGGGGGCGTGAGCCGCATGGATGCGGCGATCGAGGCTACAGGGACGTACTTGCGCCGTCCCCCGGAACGCCCATCCCGACCCGCCAAAACACGGGAACCGATGACCACCGGCTGTTCGCCAAAAACCAACAGCAGCCGGGCAAGCCCGGCTCTACGGGAGCCATCCACGCGCAAAAGAAAACCGGCTCCCCGTAGGAAGCCGGTTTCCAGAGATCCACATCAGGCGGTAGTGATTACAGCGCCTGCATCTCTTCGTTCGCGTTGCGCTTTTCCTTCACCGGAGCCGTAGGAGCCACCGGAGCCGGCGGGGTCAGCATGACGGCCGCGCTGGTGTCTGCCGGCACTTCCAGGAACGGCAGGTTCAGCGCCGCGCTGGTCTGGCCGCGGATCTCGTTGGTCAGCGCCGCGCTGTCGTTGAGCTTGCGCCCGTACGACGGCACGATCTCCTTCAGGCGTGCTTCCCAGCCGGCTGCCATCTGTTCCGGGAAGGCCTTCTTCAGCAGGTCCAGCATGATCGGCGGCGAGGTGGAGGCACCCGGCGAGGCACCCAGCAGGGCGGCAAGCGTGTGGTCCTTGTCGGTGACGATCTCCGTGCCGAACTGCAGCACCGAACCCTTTTCCGGGTCCTTCTTGATGATCTGCACGCGCTGGCCGGCGGTGACCAGTTCCCAGTCCTCACGCTTGGCGGTCGGGAAGTACTTCACCAGTTCCGCCTGGCGGTCCGCATCTTCCAGACGCGCCTGGCCCATCAGGTACTTCACCAGGTCAAGGTTTTCCAGGCCGACGTCCAGCATGCCCGCCACGTTGTTGTGGTTCACCGACGAATACAGGTCGAACCACGAGCCGTGCTTCAGGAACTTGGTGCTGTACAGCGCAAACGGCCCGAACAACACCACCGGCTTGCCGTCCAGCTTGCGCGCATCCAGGTGCGGCACCGACATCGGCGGCGAACCGGTTTCGGCCATGCCATACGCCTTCACGCTGTGGCGGCTGGCAATTGCCGGGTTCTTGAACGCCAGGAACTGGCCGCCCACCGGGAAGCCCGCGTAGTTCTTCGATTCCGGAATGCCCGACAGCTGCAGCAGCTTCAGCGCCGCACCACCGGCACCAATGAACACGAAGCGCGACTTCACCGTCGATTCCGTACCGGACTTCAGGTCGGCCACGGTCACGTTCCAGCTCTTGTCGTCGTTCTGGCGCAGCGCGCGGACTTCATGCTCCAGGTGCAGCTTGAAGTTCGGGCTGCGCTGCAGGCCGGCGGTGAGCTGGCGGGTGATCACGCCGAAGTTCACGTCGGTGCCCAGCGGCATCCAGGTCGCGGCAACCTTCTGGTTCGGGTCGCGACCTTCCATCAGCAGCGGGGCCCACGCCTTGATCTGCGCCGGGTCTTCCGAATACTGCATGCCGTAGAACAGCGGGTTCTTCGACAGCGCCTGCTGGCGCTTGTGCAGGTAGGCGATGTTCTCATCGCCCCAGACGAAGCTCATGTGCGGCGTCGGGTTGATGAAATCGCTGGGCTGGCTCAGCCGGCCTTCTTTCACTTGATGCGACCAGAACTGGCGCGATACCTCGAACTGCTCGGCGATGCCGACCGCGCGCTTGGTTTCGATGCTGCCGTCCGGCAGCTCCGGGGTGTAGTTCAGTTCGGCAAAGGCCGAATGCCCGGTGCCCGCGTTGTTCCAGCCGTCGCTGCTTTCCAGCGCCACGCCGTTCAGGCGCTCATAGACCTGGATGTTCCAGTCCGGCTGCAGTTCCTGCAGGAACGTGGCAAGGGTGATGCTCATGATGCCGCCGCCCACCAGGACGACGTCGACCGGCTTGTCGTTTTCCGCCGCCGGGACCGAACGCTGGTACAGGGGCCAGTACAGGAACACGGCCGCTGCCAGCAGCAACAGCACGAGCAGGCCGAGAACGACCTTGGCTAACTTTTTCATGGATATCTCTTAGGGGGAGATGGGAGGAGGATGACCACGCCCTGGGGAAGAAGCGTGAAGAAACAACCGTTTGGCGCATCCTGCGGGCGATTTTATCCCGAAACGGTACGGATTTGGTGCAACGCAGCATCGCGCGGCGCTCAATCTGCTGCCAGGTTGAAATACTCCGCCAGGAAATATCCGCACTGATACACCAGGGCCACTGTCGCCAACGCCACATGTATCCGCCGGCTCCGACTGACCATGCCCACCGCGGCCACCGCCAGCATCACCGCCGTGTGGATCGGGTACGCCTCGCCCAGCATCACCCAGCGGCTGTGGCCCTTGATCGAGGTATCACCCAGGTCCAGCAGGGTGACCAGCGCCAGCATTCCGAAGAACCCGCCCCGGCGCTGCAGCAGGTAGTGCTCGTAGCTGTCGTAGTCGCGCAGGTCGTCCGGAAACAGCAGCACGCACAGCAGGTACCAGCTGGCGCAGTAGGCCAGCACGAACAGGTACAGCCCGAAGGTCCAGCGATGCACCTGGACCAGCCGGAACTCCCACCACCAGAAGGTCACCACCGAGATCAGCGCCCACAACACCCAGGCAACGTGCAGCCACGAACATCCCCGACGCGCCGGGTTCTCGATGATCTGCGCCAGCCCGCGCAGCAGGGTGGTGATGCTCAGTCCCAGGATGATGCTCAGCACCACCCGGATGTGCAGGTAGAGCGGATCGCTGTCCATGCGCGGATGTTGCGCGCGGGCAGGTGGGGGCACCGTGTACGTCGCGGCGGGGCCGCCCGACCAACGGTCGGGCGCTACCGGGAAGGACGCGCCGGTAGGTGCCAACCGTTGGTCGGCACGGCGGTCAACGCTTCTTCCGCACCAGCCCCGTCGACGCCGCCAGCACCGCCCGGGTCAACAGCGCCATCGTCTTCACGTCGCCCTTCCAGTGCTGCCAGTACAGCGGCACGTCTTCCCACGCGCGCTGCTTCATCAACACCAGCCGGCCGGCTTCCAGATGGCGCTTTACCAACGGCAGGGGATTCATGGTCCAGCCCAGGCCCCCCAGGTTGGCCTGCACGAAGGCGCGGGTCGACGGAATCCACCAGGTGGGAGCTGTCATCGGCAGCTCTTCCCCGGCGAGGCGGCGGGCGAACCGCGCCTGCATGTCGTCCTTCCGGTTGAATACCAGCACCGGGGCCTGCGCCAGCGACTGCGCGTTGACGCCTTTGGCAAAGTACTTCTCATGGAAGGCCGGAGTGCAGGTGGCGGCGTAGCGGATGCTGCCCAGCGGGTGGATCTGGCAGCCCTGCACCGGTTCGTCCAGGGTGGTCACCGCGCCCAGCACCGCCCCCTGGCGCAGCAGCGCCACGGTATGGTCCTGGTCCTCCAAGCGCAGGTCCAGGGTGGTACCGGTCTGCTCGGCAAAGCGCAGCGCGGCTTCGGTGAACCAGGTTTCCAGGCTGTCGTGATTGACCGCCACGGGGATGCTGGCCTGCGGCAGGTCCTCGTCGGCTATGCCCATCCGGTGCAGGGCGTCGTGCTCGAGCAGCGCGGTCTGTTCGGCCAGCTGCACCAGCACCTGGCCTTCCTCGGTGGCCACGGCCGGTGAGGAGCGCTTGACCAGCAGCCGGCCGACCCGATCCTCCAGTGCCTTGACCCGCTGCGACACCGCTGAGGCGGTCACGTTGAGCGACTGCGCGGCGCGCTCGAAACTGCCCTCGCGGATCACTGCGGCGAGGGCCCGGAGCTGGGCATGGTCGATGCGCATCGTCTTAAGTTCCGCTAAAGATGGTTTAGCAAGTTTAGCTCTACTTTTTCATGTTGCGGCGCGACAATGCGCGCCATCCGGTGCTGTACGCCTTGGCGAGGCACCACCCCCACAGCAAGACAGGCGGTCCTTCCATGTTCTCCATCATCTCCGGCGGCCCCGGTCTGGCCGCGTGGTTCAGTGGCGCAGCCGCTGGCATCGGCCTGTTCGCGGTGGTCGGTGCACAGAGCGCCTTCATCCTGCGCCAGGGCATCCTGCGCAAGCACATCGTGCCGGTGGTGGCGACCTGTGCGGCGATCGATGCGATCTTCATCTTCGCCAGCGTGGCGGGCCTGAACACCCTTACCCGCGCGCTGCCGTGGCTGACCACGGTGGTGCTGTGGGGCGGCGTGACCTTCCTGGCGTGGTACGCCTGGCAGTCTGCGCGGCGCGCGCTGGCCGGTACCGGGGGTCTGCAGATGGACGACAGCGACAATACGTCGCGCCGCGCGGTGCTGACCGCTGCGGTAGGCTTCTCGCTGATCAATCCGCACTTCTGGCTGGACATGATGGTCATCGGTTCGATCGCCGACAACTTCGGCAACGAGCGCATGGCTTTCGCTGCCGGCGTGGTCACGGCCAGCTGCCTGTGGCTGACCGCCCAGGGCCTGGGCGCGCGCCTGCTGGCCCCGTTGTTCACCAAGCCCAAGACCTGGCGCATCCTCGACGGCACCATTGCGGTGATCCTGTCGGTACTGGCCCTCAGCCTCGCGTTCCGCGGCGTGCACTGATACCTCTCTCCGTCAGTGCAGGCCACCGATGGCACCGCGCAAGCGGTGCCATTTTCTTTTGTGCCGGATATTTCTGTGGCTAGAATCGCCCATCCGGACAGGGTGTCCGGCATCAGGGGGAAGGATGCGTTACTCGACTCTGGCGGCCCTGGCCGCTGCGACACTGCTGTGCCTGCCGGTGGCCACCGCCACCGCAGTGGATCTTGAGCAGTACCTCAAGCGGGACACCTTTACCGACATCAAGCTGTCGCCGGGCGGCGAGTACTACGCCGCCACCGTGCCGATGGAAGACCGCACCGCGGTGGCCATCCTCAATCGCAGCACCGGCAAGATCGAAGGATCGTTCGTACCACCGCGCAACAACCACGCCGACAGTTTTGAGTGGGTCAACAACGAGCGCGTGCTGATTGGCCTGGCGGAGAAGTTCGGCTCACTCGACGCACCGAGCCCGACCGGTGAGCTGTACGCCATGAATGCCAACGGCGGTCGCGGCGAGCTGCTGGTCGGCTACCGGGTGGAAAGCCAGGGGCCGGGCACCCGCATCCAGCCCAAGAAGGTCGAACCGGTGGCGGCGTTCCTGATCGACCCGGTGCCAGGCGAAGACCGCAGTGTGTTGATCTCGGTCTGGCCCTTCACTGAAGACCCGTATACCCGGGTCGACAAAATGGACGTGGCGTCCGGGCGCAGACAGACCGTGGCGCGCTCGCCGGTGCGCCGCGCCGACTTTGTCAGCGACCTGCAGGGCGAAGTCCGCTTCGCCCACGGGGCTGGCTCCGACAACGTCAACAAACTCTACTATCGCGACGCCAAGGGCTCCAGCTGGAAGCTGATCAACGACGAGGCGGTCACCGGTCGCATCGAGTCGGCGCAGGGGTTCTCGGAAGACGGAAAACTGGCCTATCTCCGGGTGGAGCAGCCGAACGGACCCGACGCCATCGTCAGCTGGGATCCCCTCACCGACGCCCGCGTGGAGGTGTTGCGCGACCCGGTGGTGGATCCGCACCAGCTGATCTTCCGCCCCGGCACCCGCATTCCGGTGGGTGCGCTGTTCCTCGGCGACACGCCGCGCACTCGCTTCTTCAACGAGAAGTCGGCCGACGCACGTCTGTATCGGAGCCTGGAGGCCGCCTTCGGCGGCGATGCCGTGTTCATCACGTCCAGCACCCGCGATGGCCGGCACGTTCTGGTGGAGACCTGGTCGGGTCGCAACCCGGGCGACTTCTATATTTTCGACACCGTTGAAAAGAAGGCCGACCACCTGATCAGCCGCAGCCAATGGGTGGACCCCGACAGGAGCGCCAGGGTCCAGCCGTTTGCACTCAAGGCCCGCGATGGCATGCCGTTGCATGGCTACCTGACCCGGCCGGCCGGTGCCACGGGCCGCACGCCGATGGTGGTGATGCCGCACGGCGGTCCGTTCGACGTCTTCGATGATGGCAGTTACGACAGCGAGTCCCAGCTGCTGGCTGCGGCCGGCTATACCGTGCTGCAGCTCAACTTCCGTGGTTCAGGCAATTTCGGCCGTTCGCATGAGCAGGCCGGTGCCAGGCAGTGGGGAGCCGCCATGCAGGACGACATCACCGATGCCACGCGCTGGGCGATCGAGAACGGGCATGCCGATGCATCGCGCATCTGCATCTACGGGGCCAGCTATGGTGCCTATGCTGCCCTGATGGGAGCTGCACGTGAGCCGGGCCTGTACAAGTGCGCCGCGGGCTACGTCGGGGTGTATGACCTGCCGCTCATGCACACCACCGGCGACATCCAGCGCCGTGGCTCGGGCGAAACCTACCTGAAGGAATGGATCGGCGATCCGAAGAAGCTGCTCGACGTGTCCCCGGTGAATCTTGCCGGCAGCATCAAGGCGCCGGTGTTCCTTGCGGCGGGCGGTGAAGACCAGCGTGCACCCGAGCAGCACACCAGGCGCATGGAGGATGCGCTGAAGAAGGCGGGAGTGCCGGTGGAGTCGCTGTACTACCCAACGGAGGGCCACGGCTTCTACACCGATCCACACCGCCGCGAGTACTACAGCAAGCTGCTGGCGTTCCTGTCGCGCAGCCTGGGTGGAGCGTCGGCGACCGCGGCCGCGACCAGCGCGCAGCCGTGATCACGCGCAGGTGCCGCCGAAACTGGCGGCACCTGCGACGCAGGCATCAGAACGCGGCGTTCAGATGCAGCTGGGCGCGCATGTCACGCACGCCGAGCAGACGCTCGGCAAACACCGAGCCGCCCAGGTTGAACCGGCGGTGGCGGTAGTCGGCTCCCAGCATCAGGCGGTATTCCATTCCCGACGGCGACAGCCCGGGTACCTGGAAGACTTCCCCCTCTGCCCCATGCAGGGTCGCATGGCGGGCGCTGGCATGGTGGGCCAGCGAGCCCAGCAGTGCGGCATCGCCGCGCAGTGTCCACCCGTTGCCCAGGGCACCGCGGAAGGCGGTACCCAGTTCCAGCTGCACGCCACTACGGGTGCCCGCGCCGACCGACAGACCCAGCGAATCGGCCCCATACTCGTGGAAGGCCGCTTCATTGGCATGGTAGGCATGGGCCCCGAGGCGCGGCTGCCAGTGCAAGCCCGCCGCGGTGATCTCACGCGTCAGCGTGCTGCCGAAGCGGGTGCGTGACAGACTGCGCTGGCTGTGGGCGCTGAAGCGGGTGCTGCCCCAGTTGAGCTGACGCTGGCCGTCGGTCTGGTGCCACTCGTTGCCCAGGTGGTGCTGCAGGGTGAACGCCCCCAGCGACTGCGCCAGGCCGACGCCGGCGAAACGCGACTGCGAGCGGGTCTGGCCACCGTCGGTGGAGAAGTCCGAACCGAGCAGGCCGGTGCTGATCTGCAGCTGGCGGCCGTTGCCCAGTGCCAGCGCCATCTGCATGCCGGTGCCCACGCCCTGCACACCGGCGGCGTCCTGCGAACCCGAGCCGAAGGCCACCATGCGGTAGCCCGCATGCGAGGGGGCGCTCGCCAGGCTGGACCAGAAGGCGTCGGCATTGGCGGTCAGGCGCATGCCTGCCGCAGCAAGGCCGGCACCGGAGAGCTGGTTGAGCGCGCGGTTGAACTCGGCCTCCGAGCCCACTTCCAGGCTGTGGTACAGCGCGTTGTTGTCGTAGCCCGCTTCCAGCGCGGCGGCAATGCCCTGGTGAGACTCGGCCGCGAGGTCGCGGTAGTCGTTACGGGTCATGGTGACGTCCACGTTGCCGTCGGCGTCGCGCTCGGCCTGGGCGTGCCAGACCACCGTGGCACTGGCGATGTTTTCTTCGCCGCCGTCGGCACCCACGAAGACGTCGTCCAGATGGATCTGCGAGTCCGCACTGCCGCGGGTGAAGCCGGTATCGACGGTGACATCGGCCAACGCGCCGCCGTCATGCAGCACCAGCTGGCCGGCGCTGCCGTCGGCATTGGTGCCCACGGTGTAGCCGCTGATGCCCTTTGGAGCCTGCCAGCCGAGGTCCGGAGCAGGCCGGTCGGCGTCCTGCGTGGGGGCATCGGCATGCATGCCGCTGCCGTTGCCATACACGTTGACCTTGCCGTTGTTGATCAGGCGACCGCCGCCGTCAGCGCCCATTTTGAACGCATGGGAGTTGTCCGCGTGGATGTTGATCACACCGTTGCGTCGGTTGTTGAGGGTGGCCGAGCCATCGGACTGCATGGCGACCATGTTCTGGCCGTTGTTGCCGCCGGCCACGCCGAGGTTGATCACGCCGTCGTTGATGACGGTGGCCCCGCGTGCACCGGACATCGCGACCGCGCCATCGCCGGTGACGGTGATCGTGCCCTGGTTGAGGAGGGTCGCCTGCGCGCCTTCCGCATGCAGCGCAGACTGGCCGCGTGCGTGGCTGGTGATCTGCCCGCCGATCCGGTTGATGCCGGTGCTGGCGTGAGTGTCGGCGACCAGGGTGAGCACGCGCGCGTCGCTGTCCAGGGTAAGGGTGCCGTGGTTGTTGAAGGCTTCGATGATGTCGCGATCGTTGCCCACGCGCGCGGTGTTGGCGTGCACCAGCGCGCCCTGTGCGAACACGCCGCTGGCGTTGAGCGTGCCATGGTTCTCGAACTCGGACATGCCGCCCAGCACGAAACCACCGCCGTCGACCGTGAGCAGCGCATCGCGGCGACGCTCGCCGTTGTCGAACTCGCTTTCGCCGGCCAGCGTGACCAGCGTGTCGCGCAGCGTCATGCGGCCGAGGTTCTCGACGTCCGACTCGCCGTCCAGCTGGATGCTCGCGCCCTGGGCCGTGAACGTGCCATGGTTTTCCAGGCTGCCGTCGCGCTGCAGGTGCAAGGTGCCGCGCAGGTCCAGCTGGCCGTGGTTGTCGAGGTCACCATCGTTCTCGACCAGCAGCCGGGCGGCCTGGCCGATGTTCAGCGCACCGCGGTTGCGCAGGTGTCCGTCATTGCGCACGGTGAGCGTGCCGGCATTGACGTGCAGCGTCCCTTCGTTGCGGGCGTCGCCCACCACGCGGGTTTCCACGTTCTGGTTCCAGCTCACCTCCGTTCCCTGGGCGGCCAGGTGCTGGTTGCGGTCGTACTGGCCGCCTTCCTGGCCCGGTGCGTCGCCGCCTGGGCCCCCGGGGCCGCCCGGACCGCCCGGGCCACCACCGCCG
>NZ_RHPP01000040.1 GCF_003935715.1 Stenotrophomonas sp. 278
CGCGGGCGCTGGGCGATGCGCTCGGCCAGCGCGCGGGCCGACCCGTCGTCGGCCACCGAGCCCAGCATCGTCTCCAGGCCCGGCTCGTCAGCGAACTGCTCGCGCAGCGCGGCCAGCCGGCCGGGGTTGCGACCGACCACCAGCACCGGGCTGCCGGCTTCCAGCAGCGCGGCGACAATGCCCTGCCCCACGCTGCCGGTGCCGCCCAGCACCAGCACTTCGGGGGCCAGCGTCCCGCTCATGGGACTTTCACTCCCGCAACCGGGATAATCCCAATTCCGGCCAGTCGGCCGGGCTGGCGGGGAGCGAGGCGGACGGTGCCGCCACGCTGGGCCCGAGGAGCCGGGGTGAACTCGTGAAAAGCCTTGTCGGAGAACGGACCCGGGCGCTTTTCAACGGTCATGGCCAGGTCCAGCGAGGTGTTGTGGCCACCAAAGATGTGGCCGAGAATGTTCCGCAGGCGCATGGCCAGGGTCCTTCTGTTCGGGAATGGCGGCAGATTAGACCTCAAACTCCCCCTTGATTAGTCCGGATTAAGGGGAATAATCGTCCCGTACCCGGCACAATCTTTCGGGCACTCTATCTCCATCCTCTGACCTGGACTCCGTCATGGCCCACGATCTCAACGACACGCTGATCTTCGTCAAGGTGGTCGAGCAAGGCAGCTTCATTGCAGCTGCGAACGCGCTCGGCCTGCCCAAGACCACGGTCAGCCGCAAGGTGCAGGAACTGGAAACGCGGCTGGGCGCGCGCCTGCTGCACCGGACCACGCGGCGGCTGGGCCTGACCGAGGCGGGTTCGGTGTATCACGAGCATTGCCAGCGCATCGCGCGCGAGCTGGAAGAAGCCGAAGGTGCGGTGAGCCAGCTGCAGTCGGGGCCACGTGGCTGGCTGCGCTTCACCGTGCCCTACTCGATCGGCATCACCTGGATCGCACCGCTGCTGGGGCAGTTCCATGCGCAATATCCGGAAATCCAGCTGGACATGCATCTGGGCAACGAGAAGCTGGACCTGATTGCGGGCGAAGCGGACCTGGCGCTGCGGGTGGGTGCGTTGCCGGATTCCAACCTGGTGGCGCGCAAGCTCGGCAGCCTGCGCACGCAGGTGTTCGCCAGCCCGGCCTACATCGAGCGCTACGGCGAGCCGCTGCATCCGGACGAACTGCAGTTCCACCGCATTCTGGCGATGCGCAAGGCGCGCAACCTCAACAACAACCGGTTCTTCTGGCAGCTGGGTGAGAACGGCGGGGATCTGCGCGATTTCCCGGTGAATCCGCTGCTGGTGGCCAATGATCCGTCTGCGTTGAATGGCGCGCTGGTGTGTGGCGAAGGTCTGCTGCTGACCGGCGACGTGATGGCCAAGCCGTTCATCGAATCGGGCATGGTACGGCGTGTGCTGGCCGGCTGGACCGGGCCGGAAGTGGACTTCAACGCGGTGTTCGCCGGCGGTCGGCTGGTGTCGCCGAAGGTGCGCGTGTTCGTCGACTTCCTGGTGGAGAAGCTGAACTTCGACGCCAACTACATGCTGGCGCAGTGTCCGGCGGCGAAGCTGGCCAAGCAGCAGCAGGCGGAGGCGGAAGCGGAGCTGCAGGAGACCGGAAAGCGGATTCTGGAGACGGTGACCGCCGGCTGACACCCGTAGAGCCACGCCCTGCGTGGCTACGTGATGTTGGATCACCCCGTAGAGCCGGGCTTGCCCGGCTGGCTTTTCGCGGGAACCCAACAGCAGCCGGGCAAGCCCGGCTCTACAAAAAATGCCGCCCTTCCCGGGCGGCATTTTTGCGATGCGTGCGCATCGCAGCAATAACCGCGAAGCGGTTATTGCTGCAACGGAATCACACGAATTTCCACACGACGGTTCTTGGCGCGACCGGCATCGGTGCTGTTGTCGGCAATCGGATAGGCCTTACCAGCGCCCAGCGTTTCAATGCGCACCGGCTGCACGCCCTGTCCGGTCAGGTAGGCGGCGACCGAGTCGGCGCGCTCCTTGGACAGCTTGTTGTTGACCGCGTCGCTGCCGATGCTGTCGGTGTGGCCAACCACTTCGATCATGGTCTGGTTGTACTCGTTCAAGGTGCTGGCCACGCCATTGAGCGCACCGTAGAACTGCGGCTTCAGTGCCGACTTGCCGAAGTCGAAGGTGATGCCATCGGGCAGGTTCAGCACGATGTTGTCGCCCTGGCGCTGCACGTCGATGCCGGTGTTCGCGGTACGCTGGCGCAGCGCGGCCTCCTGGCGGTTCTGGTAGGCACCGACGCCGGCACCGGCGAGCGCGCCGATACCCGCACCCACCATGGCGTGCTGACGGCGCTCGGTGGCGCTGTCGCCGGTGAGCAGGCCGGCGGCGACGCCGATGGCAGTGCCGATCAGCGCGTTGCGGCCGGTACGGCTCTGCTGCTGGGTCGGGTTGCCGTACTGGTCACTCTGCACGTAAGAGCCGCCCGTGGCACAGGCCGACAGGGCAGCGGCGGTGAACAGGGCCAGGGCCACGTTACGGGGTGCGGAAAGCTTCATGGGTTTCTCCTCAAAGCCGCTTCGGCGGCGTGCGAACGGCCCAAAGAATAAACACGCACGCGCGATGCCGGGATGATGAATCGGGCACGAGGGGGTGTTTTGTTCAGGTACGCCGGTATGCGGTCAGCGCGGCGTCGCGCCCGGCGGCGAGATCGACGATCGGCAGCGCCGGGTAGGACGGCGCATGCTGGGCCAGCAGGTCCGGGCTCTGCCAGGGCGCAAAGCGGGCCTTGACCGGCAACGCGCCCAGTTCCGGCACCCAGCGGGTGATGTAACGGGCGTTGGGATCGAATTTCTGCGCCTGGGTCACGGGATTGAAGATGCGGAAGTACGGTGCGGCGTCCGCCCCGGTGCCGGCCACCCACTGCCAACCCATCGTGTTGTTGGCCAGGTCGGCGTCGACCAGGGTGTCCCAGAACCAGCGCGCACCGTGCAGCCAGTGCTGGCGCATGTGCTTGCACAGGAAGCTGGCGACCAGCATGCGTACGCGGTTGTGCATGTAGCCGGTCGCCCAGAGCTCGCGCAGCCCGGCATCGATGATCGGGATGCCGGTGCGCCCCTGCTGCCAGGCGGCCAGTTGGGTGGGGTTGGCGCGCGCCCACTGGAAGCTGTCGAAGCGCGGGTTGAGATTGTGATCCGGGGTCTTCGGGAAGTGATGCAGCAGGTGGTAGGAGAACTCGCGCCAGCCCAGCTCGCGGATGTAGGCGTCGATGTCGGCATCGCGACCGGCACTGCGCTCGGTCTCGAGCCGGCGCACGATCTGCCACGGTGAAATCTCGCCGAAATGCAGGTGCGGGGACAGCAGCGAGGTGCCGACGCGGTCGGGCAGATCACGTTGCTGTCGGTAGCCATTGAGGGCACCGTCGATGAACACGGTCAGCGCTTCCTGCGCGCCCGCTTCGCCGGGTTGCCAGTGTTCCCAGAACTGCTGGTCCCAGTTGAGCGTGGGGGTGAGCTTGAGGTCTGCCAGCGACAGGCTGCGGGTGTCGTGTGCGGTAAGCGTGTCCGGCAGCTTGTGCGGTACCGGGATGTGCAGGCGGGTCAGCGCATTGCGCCAATACGGGGTGAACACCTTGTACGGCCCGCCCTGCTGGGTGGCCAGGTCCCAGGGTTCGAACATCAGGCTGCCGTTGCAGCTCTGCGCATCGATGCCCTGCTCGCGCAGTTCGCGCTTGATGGTGGCGTCGCGCGGCTGGGTAGCCGGTTCGTATTTGCGGTTCCAGTACACCGCTTCTGCACCGGTTTCGGCGATCAGGGCCTGCAGCTCGGCTTGGCTGTCGCCTTGACGCAGGACCAGTGCGGAACCGTGCGCCTGCAGGTCGGCATCCAGAGCGGCCAGGGAACGGTGCAGCCAGGTGTTGGATGCCTCGCCGGGTGCCCAGCTGCCCTCTTCGTGCGGGGCGTGGATGTAGACCGGGATGGGCGTGTGCCCCGCTTCGAGTGCGGCGTGCAGAGCGGGATTGTCCTGCAGGCGCAGATCACGACGGAACCAGACCAGGGCTGACGACACGGGCGAAGACCACAGCGGAAAGATCCGTGATGATACGGGGCGGTGGTGTGAGACGTGCGTTGGTGTCGCGTTCCGATCAACGGTCATGCCTTCCCGGGCGTTGCACCGCTATCGGCGGTCGACTGTCGTGCGACCCTACCGGTTCCGATTCTCGATTCCCGATTCCCGATTCCGGGATCCCCGATCCGGCCGTCGTTGCCGGTGATCAGGCGATGCCAGTAGTGACGCGCCATGCGCGTCACGTGCAATGATCAACGCGGCGAGGCTTCAAACCGCTTCATGGATTCGGTGATCAACGCCTTCGCTTCGGCAGCATTGCCCCAGCCGTTGAGCTGCACCGGATTGCGGCCTTCGGGCAGGTCTTTGTACACCCGGAAGAAGGCTTCGATGCGCTGGCGCTCGATCTCCGGCAGATCGTTCAGGTCACGGATGTTGGCGTAGGTGGGGTCGATCTTGTCGGTGGGTACGCCGATGACCTTCTCGTCGTGTTCGCCTTTGTCGATCATCTTCAGGTACCCGATCGGGCGGAAGGTGATGATCACGCCGGGGTGCAGCGGTTCACGGGTCAGCACCAGCGCGTCGAGCGGGTCGTTGTCGCCGGCCAGGGTGCGCGGCATGGAGCCGTAGTTGGCAGGGTACGCGACCGGCATGGACTGGAAGCGGTCGACGTGGACCAGGCCATCTTCCTTGATCTCGTATTTGGTGAAGCTGCCGGCGGGGATTTCGACGGCGAGGTTGGCTTCTTCAGGGGCCTTCTTCGGCTGCGCGGCCATGAACGGGTGCAGGACCGAGGGGGCAGCGAAGCTTGCCCCGGTGAGGAGCAGAAGGGCGGTGGCGATGGCGGCGAGGGGGAGGAGGCGGTTGGGCATGTTGGGTTCCGAAAGGCAGCCGGGCAGGCCCGGCGGCGGATGTAGTGCCGGGCCATGCCCGGCAAACGCAATGCCGGACTCACCCGGCATGCGTCACTCCCAGCAACGGTCGGCGCGGCCCTTCAGGGTCTGGCTGCGCGCGCAGTCGCGGGGGGCGATGCGGCCTTCGGTCAATTCGGTTTTGCGTTTGCTGCCATCGGCCTGCCGGTCCAGGGTGAAACCGTCGTACCGGCGGCCGGTGACGGTACGTGCTTCGTACCGCAACTGCTGTGGATCGATCGTGAGCACCTGGAACAGCTGGGTGTCCTCACCGACCGGTGCCATGGTCGCCCTCGCCTCGTCAGACAGCCGGTACTGCTTCGGACCGGCCACGGTCACCACATACTGCGGGGTGGCCTGCTGGCCTTCGCCGCGACGACCGTAGGTGTGATCGTGACCCTGCAGCACCAGGTCGACCTTGTGCTTCAACACCACGGGCAGGATCTGCTCGCGCAGCGCGGTGTTCTCACGGCCCTCGCGCGGCGAGTAGAACGGCTGATGCAGCAGCACGATGGTCCAGCGCTGGGCGTTGCCGGTCAGCACCTTGTCCAGCCACTGCGCCTGCGCTTGGGCGGTGCCCAGGTCCAGCGCCGAGGTGCCGTCCAGTACCACGAAACGCGCGCCCTGGTAGTCGAACCAGTAGGTGCTGGTATCAGCCGCGCTGGTGCCGTTGCGCGGCAATGCGAATGTCAGCGGCCAGTGCCTGCCGAGCACGCGGCGCTCCTGTGGGGTGTCCTCGAACTCCTCGAAGTACTCGTGGTTGCCGATCGCCGGGGCCACCGCGGTTTCCTGCGGCAGCCAGCCGGCAGCGGCGAACCACTCGCCCCACTCGCTGTCATCCTCACCGTCGCCGCCGCTGACCAGGTCACCGGCGAACAGGCTCAGGCGGGCATCCGGCGCAGCCTTGAGGCCGGCACGCAGCACGCGCGATACATGGCTGAGATTCTTGTTCTGGGTGTCGCCGAAGTACAGCACGGTCAGCGGCTGATCAGCAGAGCCGGCGGTGCGCAGCTGGTTCCACGCACTCCAGGTGTCCTTACCCTGCACGCGCCATGCGTAAAGCGTGTCCGGGGCCAGGCCGGTGACGTCAACCCGATGATGGTGCGAGCTGCCATTCTCGGTCTGCAACGCCGCCGTGGTCGCAGTGACACGGGTGACCCTGCCCACGTCCGGCGAGTCGCCCGCCACCACCCATTCAAGCAACGGGGCGCTGACGGTGGCGTCGGTACGCCAGGCCACACCGAAGCCGTGCGCGGCGTCCTGCGCCGGCGAGGCCACGATGCGGTCCGGAAAACCGGTTGCTGCGTAGTGGCGGTTGCCCGCCGGTACCTGGGTATTGGGTTCGACCTCGGTGGCGGTCTTTGCCGCCACCGTCCCGCTGCATACCACCAGCGCCAGGGTCAGCACCTTCAGACACTCACGCACGCCCATCACTTCGCACACTCCAACGGCAGCGACAGTTGCTTCGCCACACTGGCCCAGTCAAATGCAACCACGCCCTGGTCGTCATGCACGGCATACAACGCTCCGTGCGGGAAGCGCGCTGAAGCACTCTGGTCCATCCAGATGCCGTCAGTGTTCGCGACGGTGTTGCCCTGGAACGCGCCCACATGCTTTAGCGTGTGGCGGTCGAACAGGTGGAAAACGCTGCGCTGCTTGCCCTGCTCGGTGGTGATCCACCAGCCGTCCTTGCCGCACGTGCGCAGCATCACGCCTTCGGCCTGCGCCTTGAACGCATCGCGACCGAAGGTGGTACCGGTGAATTTTCCTTCCAGCGTGTAGACCTTGAACTCGCTGGCGTAGGTTTCGTCTTCTTCGGCGACCAGCAGGCGGTCGTTGGCCGGGTCGCCCCAGATCGACTCGACCACGCGCAGGGCACCCTTTTCGCTGGTATCGCCAATGCTCGAAACCAGCGTCGCCTGCGCCTTTCCGTCGGCGATGGTCATCGCATAGCGGCGCACGCGCTTGTCCAGCTCGGCCAGCGGCGGCAGGATGTCGTTGCCCTGCGCATCCTCGCCGGCGTCGTAGGAATCGGTCACGTAGACATCGTAGCCATCAGCCTGCTGGTTCACCCATAGGCCATACGGCTTGCGCAGGTCATCGGCGGCGAAGATGCCCAACGGGGTGAAGTCCGGCAGCTGCAGCACCTGCACGCGGTGGTTGTCGCGTTCGACGATCAGCACCAGGTCATCGACCACGGCGATGCCATTGGGGCGGTCGAACTGACCCGGCGCGGTGCCGAGGCTGCCGACGTCACGCAGGTGCGCACCGGTCTGGCCGTCGTAGACCACCAGCTTGTCGGTGGCTTTGGCGGTGGCGATCAGCCACACCTGCCCTTCCGGCGTGGTCCAGCTGGCCGGCGAGTCGATGTTGTCTGCCGGGGTCATCGGGGTCTGGAAGGCTTCGGCCACGGTGGCGATGCTGCGACCGGTGGTGGCCGCAGCCGGGTCTGCGGCAGCTGCCGGTGCCGCAGCGGGCTTGCAACCCGCCAGCAGCGCGACGGCCAGCAGGCTCACTACAGGCAGCGCGCGCATCACAGCTGCACCTTGAAGCCGAGCGCGTAGGTGCGGCCGTACTCTTCGTTCTGCAGGGTGCGCGAGCGCACGCCCTGGTACAGCTCCAGCGGCTTGTCCAGCAGGTTCTGTGCCTCGAAGTACACGCTCACGCTCGAGGTGATCTTGTAGTCCAGGCTGAAATCGAGCTGGGTGTTGGGGGCCACGTAGATGTCGAAGGCGCGACTGTCGCCGAGCGTGTCGAGGTACTCGCTGCGGTACACCGCGGCCAGGCGGGTGCTGAAGCCGGCCTTTTCATAGCCGACGTGCGCGCTGTACACGTGCTTGGACGCACGCGGCAGGGTGAATTCGTCGCTCTCGCGGCCTTCCAGGCCGGGATTGAAATCGGTGTCCAGCCAGGTGCCGCTGGCCCCGACCAGCAGGCCGTCCCAGCCCGCCGGCAGGAAGCTCAGCTGCTGCTGCCAGTTGAACTCGGCACCGAACACCTTGGCTTTGTCGCCATTGATCACGCGGGTGACCTCGAAGTCCGGATAGGCCGGATCGTCGTTGCTGACCGTGTTGACGATATACCCGTCGATCGATTTGTGGAACAGACCGAGCGAGACGATGCCGGTGCTGCCGATGTAGCGCTCCATCGACAGGTCGATGTTCTTCGATTCATACGGATCGAGATCCGGGTTGCCCAGGCGGACTTCTTCGTCACCGCGGTTGTAACCGATGCGCGGGGCGGCGTCGCCGAACGACGGGCGCGAGACCGTCTTGTTGGCGGCCGCGCGCAGCACCCAGTCGCTGCCGGCGTCATAACGCAGGTGCAGGCCCGGCAGCACGTTGGTGTAGCTCTTTTCGGAGGTGAGCGGAGTCACCGTATAGCTGCGGCCGTTGCTGGCCACGTCAATGCTGTTGCCGGTGGCCTTGACCTGCGTGTTCTCCACGCGCACGCCGCCGATCACGCGCAGCGAACCGATGTCCCAGGTGCCCATGGCGTAGCTGGCGAAGATGTCTTCGCTGGCGGTGTAGTCCTCTTCCAGCGAGGTCATGGCGTTGGCACCGACATCCTGCGGACGGGCGCTGTACTGGCTGCCGAACTGCGACCAGTAGCGGCGCATCGCGTCCGAGCTCATGCCCTGCCCCAGGCTGCCACCGCGATGGTCCGGCGTGGAGGTGGTCCAGTCCGACAGTGCGATGTCCGGGCCGACGCGCAGTTCGTTCTCGTCGATGTTCACATCACGGTCGCGCCAGCGGCCGAGCAGACCGAACTTGATGCTGGAGTGATCGCCGTCGAAGCGCACGTTGATCTGTGCGCTGCGCTCCTCGTCATCGACGCGCTTGGGCGAAAGCACCACGCGGTCGAAGTCGTAGTTGCCGTTGTCCATCCAGCTGGCATCGGTCAGCGTGTACCGCGGAATGCCGGAGTTCTGGTCGACCGTCGCCCCCAGGTCGTCACCGTTGTACTCGAACCGCGCTTCCATCTCGTCGTTGACGCGCTCTTCGGTACGCGTATAGCCGACCTTGTAGTCGACCACGGCGTTGGTCAGGCGGTTTTCACCGCCCAGGCTGGCGGCGAAGGTGTTTTCCTTCTTGGTGCGGTAACGCATGCGCTTCTGGATGGCGTCGGCCGGCAGTTCGTCCACCTGGTAGCGCCGGTCCCCGAGCGCGGTGACCTCGCCATCGCCGAAGTTGAAGATGGTGCGCTGGCGGGTTTCGGCGTCATCGAACTGGCTGTACAGCGTGCGCAGGTAGTAGCTGTTGCCTTCGCTGGGACGCCAGTCGAAGTTGAGGTTGGCCCCGATGC
The DNA here is from genome assembly GCF_003935715.1 of Stenotrophomonas sp. 278. Classification (GTDB taxonomy): domain Bacteria; phylum Pseudomonadota; class Gammaproteobacteria; order Xanthomonadales; family Xanthomonadaceae; genus Stenotrophomonas; species Stenotrophomonas maltophilia_AH. The sequence goes on from NZ_RHPP01000040.1 coordinate 9,237, forward strand.
GCTTGCGCTCGATCTCGTACTTGCGGTGCTGCACGCTGATCGGGAACAGCTCACCCTCTTCCAGGCCATCGACTTCGTCGTACTCCACCTCGGAGTTGTCCGACTCGAACTTGCGGTTCTGGTAGTTAACGCCAAGCGCAACGCCGAAGGTGTCGGCGAAGACTTCGCTGTAGTTGAACGCGGCCTTCGGGCTGGTGTGGCCGGACAGCTGCTGATGGCTGCCTTCGATCTTGCCACGCAGGCTGCGGCCGTCACGATCGAATGCCGAGGCGGATTCGACCAGGATGGCGCCGCCGATGGCGTCACCCGGCATGTCCGGGGTCGGCGACTTGACCACACGCAGGCGTTCGGTGGAATCGGAGGGAATGACGTCCAGCGGCGCGGCGCGGCTGGAATCTTCCGGGGTGCCGATGGCGATGCCGTCGACACTGACGCTGTTGAGGTTGGCGTCCAGACCACGCACCACCACGAAGCGGCCTTCGCCCTGGTCGCGGGTCACGCTGACGCCCGGCAGGCGCTGCAGCGATTCGGCCACGTTCTTGTCCGGGTACACGCCCAGCGAGTCGGACGACACCGCGTCTTCAATTGCATCGCTGCTGCGCTTGAGGTCCACCGCGCGGGTCTGCGACTCCAGCTGCGGACGCACCTCGATGCGATCCAGATCGGTGGCATTGCCGGTGGCGGCAACATCGCCGGCGGCCAGCGCGGGCGTGGTGGACATGACCAGCAAAGACAGGCTGATGGCCAGCCCCAACGGCGATTTGTTCTGCACGGGAAGTCCCAACGGTGTAAAGATTGGGTCAGCACGATATGTCCGTCAGGTTTCATGAACGTGACATTCATTCGCAAGGTTTGGAGGATTGCGACGCCGGTTCGCTAAAATGCAGGCCTCCCTGCCCTTGGTTGCCCCTGTCATGAAAATCGTAGAAGTCCGCCACCCCCTGGTGCAGCACAAGATCGGCCTGATGCGCGATGCGTCCCTGAGCACCAAGGACTTCCGTGAACTGGCCAACGAACTGGGCGAACTGCTGGCCTACGAGGCCACCGCCGACCTCGAGACCGAGGCACACACCCTGGCTGGCTGGGCCGGCCCGGTGACCGTGCAGCGCATCGCCGGGGCCAAAATCACCCTGGTGCCGATCCTGCGCGCCGGGCTGGGCATGCTGGGCGGGGTGCTGTCGCTGATTCCGGCTGCCCGGGTCAGCGTGGTCGGCCTGCAGCGCGATGAGGAAACCCTGCAGCCGGTGCCCTACTTCGAGCGCCTGACCGGTCGCCTGGAAGAGCGCGACGCGCTGATCCTGGACCCGATGCTGGCCACCGGCGGCACCCTGATCGCCACCATCGACATGCTCAAGCGTGCCGGTGCGCGCCGGATCAAGGGCATTTTCCTGGTCGCCGCCCCAGAGGGCATCGCCGCCGTGCAGGCCGCGCACCCGGACGTGGAGATCTACACCGCCGCCATCGATGCGCAGCTCAATGAAAAGGGGTACATCCTGCCGGGCCTGGGTGATGCCGGTGACCGCATTTTCGGGACGCGCGTGGTGGGGTAAGGCGGTCGCGCCCGCAGCCCGTAGAGCCACGCCCTGCGTGGCTGCGCCATCTGCCGACGCCGATCACGCCAGCGCGCGCGCCTTCAACTCACCCAGTTCATGGGCGGTGGCAAACCGCCCTTTTTCGTCGCGCACCACCTGCGCCAGCGCGACCTGCGGGTCGTGGGTAAAGAACAGGTGCACGTTGCGCGCCAGTTTGTCTTCCAGGAAGCTGCGCTTCTCGTCGATCAGCAACTCCGCATTGCGGTCGTAGCCCATCGTGATGGGCACATGCACCCATGACCGCCCCGGGATCAGGTCGGCACAGAACACCACCCCGCCCCGTGGCTGGCCATCGACCTGCTCCGGCCCGACAATCTCGGCCAGCATCAGGCCCGGCGTGTGTCCGTCGCTGAAACTGAAACGCACGCTCTGCCCCAGCGCCTTCGAGTAAGGTCCCTCGACAATCTCCAGCCGGCCACTGTCGCGCAGCAGCTGAGGCAGTTCCGGAATGAAGCTCGCGCGATCACGCGGATGCGGCTGCAGCGCGCGCGCCCAGTGTTCCGCACCCACCAGGAAGGTCGCATTCGGGAACAGCAGTTCCAGCTCACGGCCTTCGCTCCACGGTGCCAGCAGGCCGCCCGCGTGATCGAAGTGCAGGTGGCTCAACACCACCACGTCGATGTCTTCGTGTTCGAACCCCGCTTCGCGCAGCGATTCGATCAGCACATGCCGCGATTCCTGCACGCCATAACGGTCGCGCAGTTTCGGTTCAAAGAACGCACCGATCCCGGTTTCAAACAACACCGTCTTGCCCGCCAGCGGGCTCGCCAGCAGCGCGCGGCAGGCCAGTTCGATCCGGTTGAGATCATCTGGCGCGGCCCATTTTTCCCACACCGCGCGCGGCGCATTGCCGAACATCGCGCCGCCATCGAGCTTCTGTGAGTTACCGCGGATCGACCATAGTTTCATGGGCAAATTATCCGGCGGCGCGCGTTAATAAATCGCTAGCCGGGCCCTACTTCGAGACTGCGCCGGAGCCGACCGGGTTGCGCGGGTCGCTGCCGACGCTGAGCTGGTTGCTGGCGCGGTTCCATTCCACCGTCTGCAGGTTGCCCCATACGTGGCTGGAACCACGGCCACCGGCCGCGCTGTTGCCCGGCAGGTCGATCTTGTGACCCATCGCCTGCAGCTGCCTGATCGTCGCCTCGTCGAAGGTATTGCTCTCCGCCTCGATCACGTCCGGCAGCCACTGGTGGTGGAAGCGCGGCAACGCCGCCACCTGCTGCGCGTCCAGGCCATCGTCGTAGCCCAGCACCCCCAGCAGCACCATGGTGATGATCCGGCTGCCGCCCGGCGTGCCCAGCACCACCACTTTGTCCGACGACTCCATGAAAGTCGGCGTCATCGAGCTCAGCATGCGCTTGCCCGGCTTCGGCGCGTTCGCCTCATAACCCATCACCCCGAACGCATTCGGCGTGCCCGGCTTCAATGCGAAGTCGTCCATTTCATTGTTGAGCAGCACGCCGGTGCCCGATGGAATCAGACCCGAGCCGTACAGCAGGTTCACCGTCTGGGTCGCACCCACGCGGTTGCCCTGCGCGTCGATGATCGAGAAGTGCGTGGTCTCGTCGTCTTCCAGCGGCGTCGGGTTGCCCGACAGCAGGTCGCTCGGCGTCGCCTTCTCCGGATGGATGGTCGCCCGCAGGCCCTGCGCGTAATCTTTGCTGGTCAGCACCTTCTGCGGAATCTGCACGAAGTCCGGGTCGCCCAGGAAGAAGGTGCGGTCACGGAACGCACGGCGCATCGCTTCCACCACCAGATGCGTGCGGTGCGCCGCATCCATCTGCTTGATGTCCCAGCCTTCCAGGATCTGCAGCATCGACGCCAGGGCAATGCCGCCGGACGACGGCGGCGAGGCCGTGGTGATCTTCCAGTCGCGGTAGTTGAACACGATCGGCTCGCGCTGCTTCACCCGGTAACCGGCCAGCTCCTCGGCGGTCCAACGACCGCCGGCCTGCTTCACGCCCGCAAGCAGCAGCTTGCCGGTCTGCCCCTTGTAGAAGCCATCGAAGCCACCCGCGGCCAGGCGCTCCAGCGTCTGCGCCAGTTCGGGCTGCCTGAACACATCGCCTTCGGCAATCGGCTTGCCGTTGCGCAGGTAGACCTCGCGCGTTCCGGGGTAACGCTCCATCACTTCGCGGCGCGACGCATAGCCCTTGGCCATGCGCGCATACACCGGGAAGCCGTCGCGGGCGATGCGGATCGCCGGGGCCAGCGAGGTCTGCAGCGGCAGCTTGCCGTGCCTGGCCGACAGTTCCACCAGCGCTGCCGGCAGGCCGGGAATGCCCGCTGACCACGCACCGTTGACCGAACGGTCGCGGTCCAGGTTGCCGTTCTTGTCCAGGAACGCCGCCGGGGTCGCTGCCGCCGGCGCGGTTTCGCGTGCATCCAGCATCACGTCCTTGCCGGTGGCCGCATCATGCAGCAGGAAGAAACCGCCGCCGCCCAGCCCGGAGCTGATCGGCTCCACCACCGCCAGCGTCGAGGACACTGCCACCGCCGCGTCGAACGCGTTGCCGCCCTTGGCCAGGATCTCCATGCCGGCTTCGGTGGCCAGATGGTGCCCACTGGCGATGGCCGCACCGTCAGGGTGCTGGGCCAGCGAGGTGGCAGCTGGCTGGGCTGCCCAGGCAAACGGAGTCCACAGCAGGACCAGCAACAACCAGCGACGCGACGGGATTTTCATTCGGACGGAGACTCCACATACAGTTCGGGATGATCACGCTGGAGCCCAAACAGCTTGGCCAGCAATTCTTCCTGGGTTTCCGGGATGTCCGGATCGGGATCGATGCATTCCACCGGGCAGACGACCACGCACTGGGGTTCGTCGAAGTGCCCCACGCATTCGGTGCAGCGTGCAGGATCGATCACGTAGATGGTTTCACCCATCGAAATGGCCTGATTGGGACAGGCCGGCTCGCATACGTCACAGTTGACGCAGAGCTCGTTGATTTTCAGCGACATGGCGTTACTCCACGCCAGTGCCGGCTAAGGAAAGCCGGCCAGCGCCTGCGCGCTGGCCAGTCATCGGTGGCTTCTGTGGAGAAGCCACCCGGGCCACGCCTGCAGGCGTGGCCGCCAGGGCACGGCTTACTTGGCTTCTACGAAAATGTACTCGGCACCGGTCGGCTGCACGATCGACTGCACGCGGGCGTTGTCAGCGGCCTGGCCGATGAACACCACGCGTACACCCTTCATCGAGTCTGCCGAAACGTCCTTGAACACGGCCTGCATCATGTCGGCCATCTTCGAGGAGGCCGACGAGCCGAAGGCCAGCATGTTGCCCGGCTGCACGCCACGGGCGACCGCCTGCGTGGCGCTTTCCACCTGACGCTCGTACTTGGCCTGGAACTCCGGATCCGATTCCGGCGAGAGGTAATACAGGAACGGGCTGTTGGAAATGTTGCCCATGTTCTGGATGGCCACGGCCTGCAGGTACTTCTTCCAGCCTGCATCGTCGTCCTTGGCCGGGGCGACCAGCGCCTGCTGGGCGTCGGCGGCCGGCGCAGCGGCTTCTTCCTTCTTGCAGGCGGTGAAGGCCAGCGCGAACGACGCGATCAGCATGGCACGCATGGTGTTGTTCATGGGTTTCCTCCCTCTGGTAATGCTTGGAATGTGAGTGACAGGGTGAGACAGATGTTACGACGCGCCCGCTTTCGCCTCGCGCACCTTGCGCAGTGCCTCCAGCACCGACGCCGGCACGAAGCCGGACACGTCGCCGCCCAGGCGGGCGATCTCGCGGACCAGCGACGACGAAATGAAGCTGTGCTGCTCGGCCGGGGTGAGAAACAGGGTTTCCACTTCCGGAATCAGATGGCGGTTCATGCTGGCCATCTGGAATTCGTATTCAAAGTCAGACACCGCGCGCAGCCCGCGCAGCAGGATACCGCCCTGCACCGAACGTACGAAATGAGCCAGAAGCGTATCGAATCCACGCACTTCCACGTTCTTGTGGTGGGCCAGCGCGTCGCGCGCCAGGGACACGCGCAGCTCCAGCGGCAGCGTCGGCCCCTTGGACGGGCTCTGTGCCACGCCCACCACCACTTTCTCGAACAACGGCGCGGCCCGGTTCACCAGGTCGATGTGACCGTTGGTGATCGGATCGAAAGTGCCCGGGTACACGGCAATGCGGCGGTTGGCCACGGTCATACGGCGGTTACGCTGTTGTGATCTGGTGAAAGTGTAGCAGCGGCGCGCCGGTACAGGGCAAAACGGACCTCCCGGGTCCCGCCCTCGCGGTGCAGCAGCCACGGGGCCGGCACTACCGGCACCTGGTCCGCCGGCGACTCCAGGTACAGCCAAGCACCAGCAGCCAGATGAGGTTCCAGCCCGGCCAGCACGCTTTCCCAAAGGCCGGCGGCGAACGGCGGGTCCACGAACACGATATCGGCCTGCCCCGCCGCCGACTGTGCCAGCCATTGCAGCGCATCCGCCTGGGCCACCTGGATCTGGTCCTGCGAGCCCAGCTTCGCCACCGATTCCCGCAACTGGCGGCACAGCGCGCCGTCGCGCTCCACCAGGGTGGCCTGCGCCGCCCCGCGGGAGATGGCCTCCAGCCCCAAAGCGCCGCTGCCGGCGAACAGGTCCAGTACCCGCGCTCCGCCCAATTTCGGCATCAGCCAGTTGAACAGGGTCTCGCGGACCCGGTCGCTGCTCGGGCGCAGGCCCGGGGACATCGGAACAGGAAGTTTCGTGTTGCGCCATTTGCCGCCGATGATGCGGACCTGGCCCATCGGGACGGGGGCGGAAGAGCGTGGTTTCATGGCGGGGAGGATACCGTACGCCGGATGGCGGTTTCGGTGGTTTTCATGCGTTACCGGGCGTGGTGCCGTTCACGGCCGTCGTCTGTCGACCGACGCTACCAAGGCAGAATCCTGCTTTTCTGTCCGATGGCGATTATCCATCGGGGGCGGCCTCCGGGTGGTCCCCGGAGGGACGCTCCAAAACATGGATGTTTTGGAGCAGCCTACATGGACGTATTCACGGCGTGTCCCGGAGCGGGGCCGCCCGGAGGCCGCCCCGCACGGAACAATGGAAACGCCGCCCGCTTGAAAACGGGACAATCCATCCCTACCCCTTGAGCCAGCCGCCGCGCGTCGCGCGCCATCGACCTCAAGGAGCATTGCCCCATGACCGAGCCAAGCCAGAAGCAGACCCTGGGCTTCCAGACCGAAGTAAAGCAGCTGCTGCAGCTGATGATCCACTCGCTTTACTCCAACAAGGAAATCTTCCTTCGCGAGCTGATCTCCAACGCCGCTGACGCCGCCGACAAGCTGCGCTTTGAAGCGCTGACCCAGCCGGCGTTGCTTGAAGGCGACGCCGGGCAGAGCCCGGATCTGCGGATCCAGGTGAGTTTTGACCCGGTCGCCCACACGCTGACCATCGACGACAACGGCATCGGCATGAGTCGCGACGACGCCATTGCCCACCTTGGCACCATCGCCAAGTCCGGCACCGGTGACTTCCTGCGCCAGCTCTCCGGTGACCAGAAGAAGGACTCCCAGCTGATCGGCCAGTTCGGCGTCGGCTTCTACAGCGCCTTCATCGTCGCCGACCAGGTCGACGTGTATTCGCGTCGCGCCGGCCTGCCCGCCAGCGAAGGCGTGCACTGGTCCTCGCGCGGCGAAGGCGAGTTCGAGGTCGAGACCATCGACAAAGCCGAGCGCGGCACCCGCATCGTGCTGCACCTCAAGGACGACCAGCAGGACTTCGCTGACGGCTGGCGCCTGCGCGGCATCATCAAGAAGTATTCCGACCACATCGGCCTGCCGATCCAGATGGTCAAGGAACACCACGGCGAAGATGCCCCGGCCGAGGTGGAGTGGGAAACCGTCAACCGCGCCAGCGCGCTGTGGACCCGTCCGCGCACCGAGATCAGCGACGCCGAGTACCAGGAGTTCTACAAGCACGCCGCCCACGACCACCAGGATCCGCTGGCGTGGAGCCACAACAAGGTCGAAGGCAAGCTTGAGTACACCTCGCTGCTGTACGTGCCCGGCCACGCCCCGTTTGATCTGTACCACCGCGACGCGCCCAAGGGCCTGAAGCTGTATGTGCAGCGCGTGTTCGTGATGGACCAGGCCGAGCAGTTCCTGCCGCTGTACCTGCGCTTCATCAAGGGCGTGGTCGACTCCAACGACCTGTCGCTGAATGTCTCGCGCGAGATCCTGCAGAGCGGCCCGGTCATCGACTCGATGAAGTCCGCACTGACCAAGCGCTCGCTGGACATGCTGGAAAAGCTGGCCAGCGACAAGCCCGATGTCTATGCCGGGTTCTGGAAGCAGTTCGGCCAGGTGCTGAAGGAAGGTCCGGCCGAGGACTACGGCAACCGCGAGAAGGTCGCCGGCCTGCTGCGCTTTGCCTCCACCCATGACGCCAGCGGCGAGCAGAGTGTTTCGCTGGTCGACTACATCGGGCGCATGGTCGAAGGCCAGGACAAGATCTACTACCTCACCGGCGAGAGCCATACCCAGGTCAAGGACAGTCCGCACCTGGAAGTGTTCCGCAAGAAGGGCATTGAAGTACTGCTGCTGACCGATCGCATCGACGAGTGGCTGATGGGGTACCTGACCGAGTTCGACGGCAAGTCGTTCGTCGACGTCGCCCGTGGCGACCTGGACCTGGGCGCGCTGGAAAGCGCCGAAGACAAGCAGGCCCAGGAAGAAGCCGCAAAGGACAAGCAGGCGCTGGTGGAACGACTGAAGACCGCACTGGGTGCCGATGTGGCCGATGTGCGCGTCTCGCACCGCCTGACCGACTCGCCGGCCATTCTGGCCATTGGTGAGCAGGACCTGGGCTTGCAGATGCGCCAGATCCTGGAAGCCAGCGGACAGAAGGTGCCGGACAGCAAGCCGGTGTTCGAGTTCAATCCGGGGCATCCGCTGATCGGCAAGCTGGACCAGGAAACCGACAGTGGGCGCTTTGATGACCTCAGCCGGGTGTTGTTCGACCAGGCGGCGCTGGCGGCAGGCGATTCGTTGAAGGATCCGGCCGCGTACGTGCGGCGTTTGAACAAGTTGTTGCTGGAGCTGTCGGCGTAAGGCGTACCGACCAACGGTCGGTACCTACCGGGGTGGGACGGTGACGGTGCGTACCGACCAACGGTCGGTACCTACCAATGTGTGCCGACCAATGTCGGGTGGAACCGGTAGCGCACGACCGTTGGTCGTGCGTCGCCGTCAGGCGCGCTGGTCGAACAATGTGCCAACCATCTCATCAGCACGCCGCAACACCATCGCGTTGGCCTTGAACGCCAGCACCTCGGTGCGCGCGGCCACCAGGTCGGCGAGTGGCGCGGCGGGGTCTTCGACGGTGGTACCCACCGACGTCTGCACCCCACCCTCGGCGGCGGTACTGCGCTGCAGCTGCAGCCGCTGGGCATCGGGGGTCGGCAGATTGGCCACGTTGTGCGCGGCGACCTGCACGCCCTGCTGGGCGGCGCGCATGCCGCTGCCGGCAATGGCCATGATGCTGCTCATGCGATGCCCCCTGGACCGTCACGACGCGGTCTTCCATGGCTGTTAACGGCACCCGGTGGCCGAACTTGAATGCACGCGGGCCCGACAGGCCCGGGTGGTAGCATATCCCTCTGAATATCAGCACCTTTCGCCCATGCTCAGTTTTTTCCGCCGCAAGAAGCCCCAGGACGCGCCGCAGGACGCGCCCAAGACCCAGCATTATTCGGCCGAAGAGCTGGCGGCTGCGTTTCCCTCCGCGCCGGAGGCCGCCCGGCCGACGGAAAACGCAACGCCGGATGCTGTCGCCCCGGCCCCTGACCGGCGGACGGAGAACGCAACGCCGGATGCCGTTGTAGAGCCGGGCTCTGCCCGGCTGGAAGGTGATGCATCGCCGCACAGCCGGGCAGAGCCCGGCTCTACGGATCCCGTGCCGGCGTCGATTCCCGTGCATTCCGATCCCGTGCCGGCACCGATTCCGGTCGCCGAAACCACCCCCACGCCCGAACCGGCCGTGCAGACCACCGCCCCGGTCGTGGTCGCCGCCGAAATCGTGCAGGAAGCTGCCCAGCCGCTGGCCACCCCGGACGTCACCGACGAGGTCGCCCCGGCCGCCCCCGGCAAGACCGGCTGGCGCGACCGCCTGCGCAACAGCGTGTTCGCACGCAGCGTGGGCAGCCTGTTCTCGCGCAATCCCAAGCTCGACGACGACCTGCTGGACGAAATCGAAACCGCGTTGATCACCGCCGACGTGGGCGTGACCGCCACCACCGCGCTGGTGGAGGGCCTGCGCAAGCGCATGAAGGCGCGCGAATTCGCTGATGCGCGCGCCCTGCAGGCGGCGCTGCGTGCCGAGCTGATCGCCATTCTGGAACCGGTCGCCAAGCCGCTGGTCATCGACCGCAACGCCAAGCCGTTCGTGGTGCTGACCGTTGGCGTCAACGGCGTCGGCAAGACCACGACCATCGGCAAGCTGGCCAAGCGCTTCAAGGACGACGGCCACAGCCTGATGCTGGCCGCCGGCGACACCTTCCGTGCCGCTGCCGTGGCGCAGCTGCAGGCCTGGGGCGAGCGCAACGGCGTAGCCGTGGTCGCCCAGGGCCAGAACGCCGACGCCGCCTCGGTGGCGTTTGACGCCCTGCAGGCCGGCAAGGCCCGCGGCACCAGCGTGCTCATTGCCGATACCGCCGGCCGCCTGCATACCCAGGGCGGGCTGATGAACGAGCTGGGCAAGATCCGCCGCGTGCTGGGCAAGATCGACCCGTCCGCGCCGCACGAAGTGCTGATGGTGATCGATGGCACCACCGGCCAGAACGCGCTGTCGCAGCTGCGTCAGTTCCATGCCGTGGTCACCGTGACCGGGCTGGTGGTGACCAAGCTGGACGGCACCGCCAAGGGCGGCGTGGTATTCGCGCTGGCGCGCGAATTCGGGATTCCGATCCGCTTTGCCGGCATTGGCGAGCGCCCGGAGGATCTGCGCGTGTTCGATCCGGAAGCGTTCGTGGATGCGTTGCTGCCTGAAGCGCTGGGCGGCTGAGGGTGAGCGTGGACACGCATGGCGTGTCCCTGCGCGGGATTTCATTGATGCCCCGGACAGTCGCAATCTACGACGCCTTTGTTGGGCGGTTGCTGCCTTGGTTTGATGACCATGGGCGGCATGACCTGCCTTGGCAGCATCCGCGTACGCCTTATCGGGTGTGGCTGTCGGAGATCATGCTGCAGCAGACCCAGGTGGCTACGGTCATTCCGTACTTCCTGCGCTTTCTCGAGCACTTCCCCACCCTGCCCGACCTGGCTGCGGCCAGCAACGATGCCGTCATGGCGCAGTGGGCGGGACTCGGCTACTACGCCCGCGCGCGTAATCTGCACGCTGCCGCAAAGCGCTGCGTGGAACTGCACGACGGTGACCTGCCGCGTGATTTCGACGCGCTGCTCGCGCTGCCCGGGATCGGCCGCAGTACCGCCGGCGCGATCCTGAGCCAGGCCTGGAATGACCGCTTCGCGATCCTCGACGGCAACGTGAAGCGGGTGATGAGCCGCTTCCACGGCATTGAAGGATTCCCCGGCCTGCCAGCGGTGGAAAAAGTGCTGTGGGCGCTGGCCAATGAACATGTCTTCCATGTTCCCGAGGGCCGGTTGGCCGACTACACCCAGGCGCAGATGGACCTGGGTGCAACGGTCTGCACCCGCGCCAAGCCGGCCTGCGTGATCTGCCCGCTCACCGATGACTGCGTGGCTCGCCGCGACGGCCGGGTCGAGCACCTGCCAACACCCAAGCCCGGCAAGACCCTTCCCGAACGGGAGGCCACCGCCCTGCTGCTGCGCGACGCGCGCGGCCACATCCTGCTCGGCAAGCGGCCGGATACCGGCATCTGGGCACAGTTATGGACCTTGCCCCAGGCTGAGACCGGGCCGGCACTGCAGGACTGGTTTGACGCCCATGTAGAGGGTGCGCTGGAGCTGGCCGAGCCTTTGCCGGTCGTGCAACACACTTTCAGCCACTACCGGCTGCACCTGCAGGTGCTGCAGCTGGGTCCGGTCGCCCTGCGCGACGGGCTGGGCGACAATGACCGCCTGCGCTGGGTCGCACCGGCCGCGCTGGATTCACTGGGCCTGCCGGCTCCGATCCGCAAACTTCTGCTTTCTCTTGAGTAATGCCATGTCCCGCACCGTTTTCTGCCAGAAAGAGCAACGCGACACCGAAGGCCTGGACTTCGTGCCCTACCCGGGCGAACTGGGCCAGCGCATCTTCAACGGCATCGGCAAGAGCGCCTGGGCCGCGTGGCTGGCGCATCAGACCATGCTGATCAATGAGAACCGGCTGTCGCCGCGCAATCCGGAGCATCGCGCGTTTCTGGAGAAGGAACTGGAGAAGTTCCTGTTCGGCGACGGGGCAGAGAAGCCCGCCGGATTTACCCCGGAGGCGTAACCGGGGTGACGACCAACGGTCGTCACCTACCGTTGAAACATGTCGGTAGCGCACGACCGTTGGTCGTGCGCGCGTTGGTCGTGCGCGCGTTGGTCGTGCGGCAACGTCAGGTCGTCGCTTCGCGTTCCGCGATGTCGGCCTTGCGCCGCTCCTTCTCAGACGCGCGCAATGCCGGCACGTCCAGCTTGCGGATGCTGCCGATGAAGCACGGCACGCGCGGGCCGCCGGTGGTGTCGCGCACCAGCACCTTGTCGAAGCGCGAGGACACCCGCCCCATCTGGCTGGTCAGGCCGATCGCCGGCGCGTAGGCGAGGCCCTCGCAGGGGCCACGCAGTTCCAGCAGATAGGCTTCACTGGGACGGGTCCAGACCGCCAGCGCACTGTCACCCAGCTCGGTCCAGCCGTTGAGCGAACCGAAATACTGCAGGTCCTGCTGCGGTGCGCCGGCATGCGCGCGGTACAGCTCCAGCTTGTCAGCGCTGCTCAATCGGCCGGCAGTGGAACAGGCGGCAAGGGTCAGGCTCAATGCGGCAACTGCGATCAGCGACTTCATGGCACACCTCCGTTTGTGATGAATTGACGGATGATGCACTGGAAAGCCGCCACCGGCGGCTGTCATGAACCAGTCATTCAGCTTCCAGCTCAGACCTCGCTGTGGGCCAGTGCGTGCAGCCGGCCTTCGCGCAGTTCCAGCACCCGGTCCAGACGGCGCGCCAGGCTGCGGTCGTGGGTGACCAGCACCAGGCTGGTGTGATGGGCGCGGTTGAGCTCCAGCATCAGGTCGAACACGGTACCGGCGGTCTTGTCGTCCAGATTGCCGGTGGGCTCGTCGCCGAGCACGCAGGCCGGGCGATTGACCAGTGCACGCGCTACGGCGGCGCGCTGGCGCTCACCGCCGGACAGTTCGCCCGGCTTGTGGGTCATGCGATGGCCCAGCCCGACCGACTCGAGCAGCGCTACGGCACGCGCCTTGGCATCGGCCACTTCGCGGCCGTTGAGCAGCACCGGCATCATCACGTTTTCGAGCGCGGTGAATTCCGGCAGCAGGTGGTGGAACTGGTACACGAAGCCCAGCGCGGCGTTGCGCAGGCGACCACGCTGGCCGTCCGACAATGACGACATCTGCTGCCCGGTCACGAAGACCTCGCCCGCGGTGGGTGTATCCAGGCCGCCGAGCAGGTGCAGCAGCGTGCTCTTGCCGGCACCGGAGGCACCGATGATGGCCACGGTTTCGCCGGCAGCCACGGTCAGGTTCAGGCCATTGAAGACCGGCGTCTGCATGCGGCCTTCGGCATAGGTCTTGGCCAGGTCCTGGGCACGGATCACTTCGTCGCCGCGATTGATCGGCTCATTCATAACGCAGGGCCTCGGCCGGCTGGGTGCGGGCAGCGCGCCACGCAGGGTACAGGGTGGCGAGGAAGCTCATAGCCAGCGCAACCACGGTGATGATGATGATGTCCGGGGTCTGCATGTCGGTGGGCAGGCCGGTGATGTAGTAAACGTCTTCGGGCAGCAGCTTGACGTTGAACAGCGACTCGATCGCCTGCAGGATGCGCTCCAGGTTCAGGGTGAGGGTGATGCCACCGACGACGCCGAGCACGGTGCCGAAAATTCCGATCAGCGAGCCCTGCACCATGAACACCTGCATCACCCCGCCCGGGGTCAGGCCCAGCGTGCGCAGGATGGCGATGTCGGCCTGCTTGTCAGTGACCAGCATCACCTGCGAGGACACCAGATTGAACGCGCCCATGGCGATGATCAGCGAGAGCAGAATGCCCATCACCACTTTTTCCATGCGCAGCGAGTGATAGAGGTTGGCGTTCTGCTGGGTCCAGTCACTGACCCGGTAGGCACCGCCCAGCCCGCGGGCGAGGTCGTAGCCCACGTCAAACGCCTGGTCCATGTCGTGCAGCTTGAGGCGCACGCCGGTGACCCCGTCGATGCGCAGTACGCGCTCGAGGTCGTCCATGTTGGCGTAAGCCACGCCACGGTCGATTTCGTTGTAGCCGGCCTCGAAGATGCCACTGACGGTGAAGCGCTTGAGCCGCGGCATGGCACCGACCGGCGTTCCCTGCACTTCGGCCAGGGTGACCAGCACGGTGTCACCGACATCCACCCCCAGCCACAGCGCCAGCTCCTTGCCTACCAGCAGGTTGTAGCTGCCCGGAGTGAGGCTGTCGTAACTGCCCTTTTTGACTTTCTGGTTGATTACCGAGACGGCCGGTTCCAGCGCCGGGTCGATGCCCTGCACGATCGCACCCTGGACCCGCGGCCCACTGAGCATGGCCTGGATCTCGATGTAGGGCGCGGCACCGGATACGCGCGGATCCTTGCGGGCCACGTCGACCGCATGCTGCCAGTCGGACATCGGTGCACCGTCGGTGGTGACCGTGGTGTGCGCGGTCATCTGCAGCAGGCGGTCACGGATTTCCTTCTGGAAACCGCTCATCACGGCCAGGGTGGTGATCAGCACGGTGACACCGAGCGCGATGCCCAGGATCGATGCCATCGAAATGAAGGAGATGAAGCCGTTGCGGCGTTTGGCCCGCAGGTAACGCAGGCCGATGGCTACAGGAATGGGTTTGAACATGCAGGTACGCCGGACAATTCACGCTATGGTGCCACCGCCGGGCGTGAACGGGAAATGCAGTAGCCACGCACGGCCAGTCGCAGTTCACGTCGCGCCGGGGGCGGCAGGGTGTCGGGCCAGAACAGGCGGGCATGACGGCGGCCCTGGGCGCGCCATTGCAACTGCAGCAGCCAGCCACGATCGTGCAGGGTCAGGTCATCCACCGGGTCAGCGTCCACGGTGACAATGGCGTCTGCCGGCATGATCACGATGCGGCAACAGGGCTGACGGGCGTGCCGCCAGCCCTGCCCCGCGGCCAGCGCGGTGGCCAGCAGCGCGGTCGGCCAGCGGTACGGAGCCGGCACGCCACTGGCCAGTACGGCCAGCGGCATCAACAATGCGAACGTTACGTGCGCGGCGGTCTGCCAGCGCGAAGGACGCCAGTCAAACCGGCAGGGCGCGGATTTTTTCCATGAGCGGGATGGCGTGCGCATGCGGGCAGGTTTCATATCCCATGAACCAGCGCCACAGCTTATCGTCTTCACAGTCGAGCAGGAACAGGAAAACCTCGCGCTCTTCCGTAGGCGCAGTGCTCCATTCGCGGTCGAGATAGCGCTCGAACAGCTGGTCCAGTTCGCGCATACCGCGGCGGCAGCGCCAGCGGAGTTTTTTCAGGAGGGTCTGTTCGTCCACCAGCTGTGCTTCCAGATGTGGCAAAGCCACGCAGGGCGTGGCTCTACCGGTTTCGATCATTGCACCGTGGACACGCATGGCGTGTCCCTACACGGGTAACCTGGCGTAGTGACACGCCATGCGTGTCACCGCGGTGCCGGACAACCCGGGCGTCATCAGGCGCGGCGCGCCATCATCAGCTTCTTGATCTCGGCAATGGCCAGCGCCGGGTTCAGGCCCTTCGGGCAGGTGCGGGCGCAGTTCATGATGGTGTGGCAGCGGTACAGCTTGAACGGATCTTCCAGATCGTCCAGGCGCGCACCGGTATCTTCATCGCGCGAGTCGATGATCCAGCGGTAGGCCTGCAGCAGGATGGCCGGGCCCAGGTAACGCTCGCCGTTCCACCAGTAGCTCGGGCAGCTGGTCGAGCAGCAGGCGCACAGGATGCACTCGTACAGGCCGTCCAGCTTCTTGCGGTCGTCCGGCGACTGCAGGCGCTCGCGGTCCGGCGGTGCCGGGGTCTGGGTGCGGATCCACGGCTTGATCGACGCGTACTGCGCGTAGAAGTGGGTCAGGTCCGGCACCAGGTCCTTGACCACGCTCATGTGCGGCAGCGGGTAGATCGGCACTTCGGCCTTGCCGCAGTCGGCGATGGCGCGGGTGCAGGCCAGCGTGTTGGTGCCGTCGATGTTCATCGCGCACGAACCGCAGATGCCCTCGCGGCACGAACGACGGAAGGTCAGGGTCGGATCGATCTCGTTCTTGATCTTGATCAGCGCGTCCAGAACCATCGGACCACAGGCGTCCAGATCGATCTCGTAGGTGTCGGTACGCGGGTTGCTGTCGTCATCAGGACTCCAGCGGTAGACCTTGAAGGTGCGCAGGTTCTTGCCGCCGGTCTTGGCGGGGAAGTGCTTGCCCTTCGTGATCTTGGAATTCTTTGGCAGGGAAAACTCGGCCATGGCTGTTCTCGTTGGCTCAGGCGGCCCGCGCCCGAAGGCGCGGATGCTCGGTAGTCGGGATCGCGATCAGTACACGCGCGGCTTCGGCGGCACCACGTCGACCTCGTCGGTCAGCGTGTACATGTGCACCGGACGGTAGTCGAAGCTGCACTTGCCCTTGTCGTCCACGGTCACCAGCGTGTGCTTGTGCCAGTTGACGTCGTCGCGGTCCGGGAAATCTTCGTGCGCATGCGCGCCACGGCTTTCCTTGCGCTGCTCGGCCGAGTTGATCGTCGCCACTGCGTTGAGCAGCAGGTTGTTCAGCTCGTAGGTTTCGATCAGGTCGGAGTTCCAGACCAGCGAACGGTCGCTGACCTTCACGTCCTGGAACGAATCGAACACGGTGGCCATCTTCTCGCAGCCTTCCTTCAGCGTCTGGCTGGTGCGGAACACGGCGGCGTCAGCCTGCATGGTGCGCTGCATGTTGTCGCGGATGACCGAGGTCGGGGTGTCGCCATTGGCGTAACGCAGCTTGTCGAGCAGGCCCAGCGCCTTGTCGCAGGCATCCGAAGCCAGCGGCTTGTGCGCCGCGCCCGGCTTGATGGTTTCCGCGCAGCGGTTGGCCACCGCACGACCGAACACCACCAGGTCGAGCAGCGAGTTCGAGCCCAGGCGGTTGGCACCGTGCACCGAGACGCAGGCGGCTTCGCCGATCGCGTACAGGCCCGGCACCACGGCGTCGTCGTTGCCGTCCACCTTGCGCACCACTTCGCCGTGGAAGTTGGTCGGAATGCCGCCCATGTTGTAGTGCACGGTCGGGATGACCGGAATCGGCTGCTTGTGCACGTCGACGCCGGCGAAGATGCGGGCGCTTTCGGCAATACCCGGCAGCTTCTCGTCGATCACGCCCGGGCCCAGGTGGGTCAGGTCGAGCAGGATGTGGTCCTTGTGCTCGCCGACGCCGCGGCCTTCGCGGATTTCGATGGTCATGGAGCGGGCGACCACGTCGCGCGATGCCAGGTCCTTGTAGTGCGGTGCGTAGCGCTCCATGAAGCGCTCGCCGTTGCTGTTGCGCAGGATGCCACCTTCACCGCGGACACCCTCGGTGATCAGGCAGCCGGCACCGTAGATGCCGGTCGGGTGGAACTGCACGAACTCCATGTCCTGCATGGCAATGCCGGCACGCATGGCCAGGCCGCCACCGTCGCCGGTGCAGGTGTGCGCCGAGGTGGCGCTGAAGTAGGCGCGGCCGTATCCGCCGGTCGCCAGCACCACGCCCTGGGCGCGGAACAGGTGCAGCGAGCCATCGGCCATGTCCAGCGCCAGCACGCCGCGGCAGGTCCCTTCTTCATCGAAGATCAGGTCCAGCGCGAAGTACTCGATCATGAAGCGCGCGTCGTGCTTCAGCGACTGCTGGTACAGGGTGTGCAGCATGGCGTGACCGGTACGGTCGGCCGCCGCGCAGGTGCGCTGCGCCGCCGGGCCCTCGCCGTACTTGGTGGTCATGCCGCCGAACGGGCGCTGGTAGATCTTGCCCTCTTCGGTGCGGCTGAACGGCACGCCGTAGTGTTCCAGCTCGATGATGGCCGGAATGGCCTCACGGCACATGTACTCGATGGCGTCCTGGTCGCCCAGCCAGTCCGAGCCCTTGATGGTGTCGTAGAAGTGGTAACGCCAGTCGTCTTCGCCCATGTTGCCCAGCGCGGCGGAAATACCGCCCTGCGCGGCCACGGTGTGCGAACGGGTCGGGAAGACCTTGGTCAGGCAGACGGTCTGCAGGCCCTTGGCGGCAAGTCCGAACGTGGCGCGCAGACCGGCACCGCCGGCACCGACCACGACCATGTCGTACTTGTGTTCAGTAATCTTGTAAGCGGACATCTAATCTGGATTCCTGTCTTGGTGCCTGGACTCAGGCAACGCCGAGCGCAATGCGGGCGACCGCAAAAACACTGATGATCGCGCCGAGCACGGCGATGAACTTCACCGTGGTCTGCAGCGCCAGGGCCAGCAGCGAGTTGTGGATGTAGTCTTCCAGCACGACCTGCAGGCCGAGCTGCGCATGCCAGAACATGGCGATCAGGAAGCCGACCAGCAGCATCGCATTCCACGGCTTGGACACCGCTTCGGTGGCGGCTGCGTAGTCCGAACCCACCAGGCTCAGCACGAACACCAGGAACCACAGGGTCAGCGGAATCAGCGCGGTGGCGGTCAGGCGCTGGTGCACGAAATGTTCGGTGCCGGTCTTGGCAGCACCCAGGCCGCGCACGTTCTTCAGCGGAGTACGGAACTTGCTCATGCGGCACCTCCGACGAACACATAGGCCCAGACCAGGGCGGTGATCACCAGCGAACCGACGACCGAAAGCCAGCTGCTGCGCACGAAGGCCGGAATGCTGAAGCCGATGGCGAAGTCCTGCACGATATGGCGGATGCCATTGCAGAAGTGATAGGCAAACGACCACGTCCATGCGAACAGGAACAGCTTTCCATACCATGCACCGGCGTGACCGGTGAAGCAGTTCCAGGATTCAGGACCCATCATCAGGGCGAGCAGGCCGCCGGCGATGATCAGGGCTCCAACAGACAGAAAGATGCCGGTCGCTCGATGAAGAATCGAGGTGGCCATCTGGATCTGCCAGCGATACACCTGAAGGTGCGGGGAAAGGGGACGTTCTCTGGCGGCCATTCGCTGGGCTCGTTGTCTCGGCTGGGCGGCGCAATGCCGCGTTGGCTCAATGCTGATCAGAAATCGATGCAGCGTCCGTTTTTCTCCCAATCGCCATACCGCACCGGATCGAGTCCGCCGCGGCCGCCGAATTCCGGAGCCGGTGCCGGGGTCGGAACGAGCGCATGCTCCTCCGGCACCAGCGGGGCTTCAGGTTCGACGTCGGGAGTGGGGGTTGTTTGGCCTATCATGGGTGGTCTCGCAACGCACAAATTTTAGACCCCGTTCACGTGCCTGACAACCTGCCCCCGCCATCCGATGGTCTTACCGGCGCATTTACGCGCCTTCCTGGTCACCGCCTGCTCAGCCTGCGCGGGCCTGATGCCGTGGTTTTTGCACAGGCCCAGTTCGCCAACGACGTCAGCGCCCTGCCCCTGCGGCACTGGCAGTGGAGCGCGTGGTTGAGCCCGAAAGGCCGCACCCTCGCGGTGTTTCAGCTGCTGCGGGTGGAAGACGATCACGTAATGCTGGTGCTGGCCGACGGGGACGTTGATGCGATTGCGTCGCAGTTGCAGCGATTCGTGTTCCGTCGCAAGCTCAAAGTCGAACTGCGCCCGGACCTGAACGTCGCCGGCAGCTTCACCGCGCCCGAAGCGGCCAGCGGTGCCGCATTTGCGCAGGACGACCAGATTCTGGAGCTGGACGTGGGCAGCGACGCGCTACCGCGCTCGGTGCAGATTGCGCCTGCCGACACCGCCTTGGCCGAAGACGCAACATTCACCCTGGCCTGGCGCCAGTCCGACCTGCGTTACGGCGTGCCGCGACTGGAACAGGATCAGCTTGAAGCGTGGACGCCGCAACAGCTGGGCCTGGACCGTCTGAACGGCTACAGCGTGAAGAAAGGCTGCTACCCCGGCCAGGAGATCGTGGCCCGCACGCACTTCCTGGGCAAGGCCAAACGGGCGCTGCAGC
This sequence comes from Stenotrophomonas sp. 278, assembly GCF_003935715.1. GTDB lineage: Bacteria > Pseudomonadota > Gammaproteobacteria > Xanthomonadales > Xanthomonadaceae > Stenotrophomonas > Stenotrophomonas maltophilia_AH. Next base: position 29,030 of record NZ_RHPP01000040.1, read on the forward strand.
TGCTGCGCGCAGGCGACGGCGTGGCCAGCGGTGCGCGGGTCGAACAGAACGGCGCGGAAATCGGCACCGTGGCCAGCGTGGCCGGGGACCTGGCGCTGGCGGTGTTGCCGCTGGAGCTGGCCGAGGGGGCGTTGAGCGTGGGCGGTGTGGAGGCGCACGCCGTGCCGTTGTTGGACGGGTTGGCGCGTTGAACCGGTGTCACGACCAACGGTCGTGACCAACCACGATCCACGACCGGTAGGTCACGACCGTTGGTCGTGACCCGCGCGATCAGGCGTCGTGATTCAACCGCTCACCGGTTTCGGCGTCGAAGAAATGCAGCCCCTGCGGCTGGATCGCCACCCGGATCGATTCCCCCACCGCCGGCAATGCCTGCGGCGCGACGCGCATCACCAGCGCCTGGTCACCGCGGCGCATGTTGACGAAGATCTCGTTGCCAACCGGTTCAATGCCTTCGATCTCTGCATCGAAGCCATGCACATCACCGGCCACCGCCGGCTGCAGATGCTCAGGGCGCACGCCGACGGCAATCGGCTTGCCGACCCACGCCGCATCCACCGTGGCATCACCGAGCGGCGCACGCAGCAACGCCTGCGCCACCACCAGCCCGTCGTCGCTGCCACGCTCCAGCGTCCCGCGCAGCACATTCATCGCCGGGCTGCCGAGGAAGCCAGCCACGAACAGATTGGCCGGACGGTCATACAGCGCCATCGGCGTGTCGATCTGCTGGATGATGCCGTCCTTGAGCACCACGATGCGCTGGCCCAGGGTCATCGCTTCGACCTGGTCGTGGGTCACGTAGATCATGGTGGTGCCGAGCTTGCGATGCAGCTGCGCGATTTCGGTGCGCACGCTGTGGCGCAGCTTGGCGTCCAGGTTGGACAGCGGCTCGTCCAGCAGGAACACCGCCGGCTCACGTACCAGTGCGCGCCCGAGCGCGACGCGCTGGCGCTGACCACCGGACATCGCCTTGGGCAGTTTGTCGAGCATTTCGGTCAGGCCCAGGGTCTGCGCCGCCTCGTTGACCCGCTTGGCAATGGTCGCCTTGTCGTGGCCGCGCAGCTTCAGCCCGAAGGCCAGGTTCTCGGCCACGGTCATGTGCGGATACAGGGCATAGCTCTGGAACACCATGGCGATGTCGCGATCCTTGGGAGCCACATCGTTGACCACCCGGTCGCCGATGGTCAGGGTGCCGCCGCTGATCTCCTCCAGGCCCGCCACCATGCGCAGCAGGGTCGACTTGCCACACCCCGACGGCCCCACCAGCACCATCAATTCGCCGTCGGCCACTTCGAAGGTGGCTCCCTGCACGGCCACCTGGCCGTTGTCGTACACCTTGCGCACGCCCTGCAACTGCACTTTTGCCATATCACCCATTCCAGTCCGCCCGTTCTCCGGGCTGTTGTGCGGAACTGCCTTCGGCCCTCCCGATGGCAGGTCGATGGCGTGGTGCCGCATGACGGCGACCACTGCAATCGAATACAGTCTGCCCATTCTGCCATGTAAACGTTTTCACGTGGCAGTATCCTTGGTTCGGTCATCACCGGTGTTGCTGGATGAGACAACAGTCTCCCGATTGCAGCGGTGTTTGGCCCATGATGGGCGGGTACGCGCCTGTTCATGCTGCACCTGCAGCAATGGGACAGCGCCACCAGCAACACCCCCGAGAACATAGACGAGAAGCGATTGACAACGATGTCACCCGGATCTGAAACTCGAGCGATGCACGACACCCTCTTCCTGTTTGGCGCCACCGGCGACCTTGCCCAGCGCTATCTCTTCCCTTCGTTGCTGCGCCTGCTGGGCGATGGACTGCTGCCGGAAGACTTCAAGGTCCGCGCGCTGGCGTTGTCGCCGCATGACACCGAGGCCTTCCGGGATATCCTGCGCCCGCGCCTGCAGCAGGCGATGCCGCAGGCCAGCCAGGATGACATCCAGTCGCTGCTGCAGCGCATTGACTACCGTTCGGTCGACCTGCGCGACCCGCAGTCGGTGGCCGAGTCGGTGCGCGACCTGGTGCACCGGCAGTGCGTGAGCTACCTGGCCATTCCGCCGGGCCTGTACATCTCCACCTGCGAGGGCCTGGCGCTGGGCGGCGCATTGGCGGCACCGTCGCGACTGATGCTGGAGAAGCCGATCGGCAGCGACAGCGCCAGCGCCGAACACATCCTGACCACCATCGGCCAGTGGATCGACGAAGACCGCGTGTTCCGCCTGGATCATTACCTGGGCAAGGCCGCGGTGCAGAACCTTATCGCTCTGCGCTTCGGCAACACGCTGCTGGAAGCGGTGTGGAACCGCAACTACATCGAGTCGGTGCACATCCTGGTCGCCGAAAGCGAAGGCGTGGACGGCCGCGACGCCTACTACGCACGCTCGGGCGCGCTGCGTGACATGGTCCAGAGCCACATCCTGCAGCTGCTGTGCCTGGTCGCGATGGAACCGCCGGCGTCGCTGGAAGCCGACCGCGTCCGCGACGAGAAGGTCAAGGTGCTGCGCGCCCTGCGCCCGCTCGACGCCAAGC
>NZ_RHPP01000041.1:0-14615 GCF_003935715.1 Stenotrophomonas sp. 278
CCGGTGCCGGCCGGCGGCGCGGTGCAGTACCGCATTGAAGTGCGCAACACCGGGCCGTCGCGCGCGGTGGGGGCGACGCTGACCGACTCGGTGCCGGCGCAGCTCACCGGCGTGACCTGGACCTGCGCGGTGGTGTCGGCCGCGACCTCGTGCGCCACTGCCTCGGGTACCGGCAGCCTCAATGTCGGCGTCAACGTTGGCGTGGGCGATGTGCTGGTGGTGCTGGTGAGTGGCACCGCGCCCACCGTGACCCCCGCCACGATCTCGGCCAACGCCGCCACCATCACCCCGCCGCCGGGCACCACTGACCCGACCCCGGGCGACAACACCGCCACCACGCCCACCATCACTGTGCAGGCGGCGGCGATTGTCGCCACCAACGATGACTACAGCGCGACCCCGTTCCCGCCGGGCGCGGGCGGTGCCACGCCGCGCGTGTTCGCCAATGACACCCTGGGCGGTGCCGCGTTCGTCGACGCCGCGGTGGTGGCCACACTGACCAATGCGCCGTCCGGCTATGACATCAACGCCAACGGCACCATTGTGGTGCCGGCCACGGCGGCGGCCGGTCCGGTCACGCTGACCTACCAGATCTGTGAGGCGGCCTCGCCCAGCAACTGCGCGAGCGCCAACGTGGCGCTGGTGGTCAGCCCAAACGCGGTGGATGACAGCGTGGCGGTGCAGGCCGGACAGGCGGTCAACGGCAACGTCAGCAGCAACGACAATCTGTTTGCCGGTTCCACCTTCGTCCAGACCGGTGCCGCGCCCACCCAGGGCAGTGTGGTGCTGCAGGCCAGCGGTGCGTTCACCTACACCGCCAACGCCGGGGCAACAGGTACTGACACCTTCAGCTACCAGTTGTGCCTGCCCGCGCCGAACGCCGCCGTGTGCGACACCGCCACGGTCACCGTCAATCTCACCGCCAACGTCATCGACGCGGTGGATGACCCCTTCAACGCCACACCGATTCCGGCAGCGACCGGCGGCACCACCGCCAGTGTGCTGATCAACGACACCTTCAACAACGTGGCGGTGGTGCCGGGCGATATCACCACCACGCTGATCACCGCGCCGGCCGGCTACACGATCAATGCCGATGGCCTCATCAGCGTGCCCGCCAATGCCGTGGCCGGTCCGGTCACGCTGGGCTACCGCATCTGTCTGACCGCCGCGCCCACCTTGTGCGACACCGCCAGCGTGCAGCTGGTGGTCGGCCCGAACGCGGTGAACGATACGGTCAGCACGCCGGGTGCGGGCCAGCCGGTGTCCGCCAACGTCGGCAGCAACGACAACACGCCTGCTGGTTCGGTATTTACCGCGGCCGGGGCCACGCCGACCCAAGGCACGGTCAACGTCAACGCCGACGGCAGCTTCACTTACCAGCCCAACGCCGGCAGTGCCGGGACCGACAGCTTCGGCTATCAGGTGTGCCTGCCCGCTCCGAACGCAGGCGTGTGCGCCACCGCAACCGTCACCGTGAACCTCGGGGCGAACGCACTGGCGGCCAACGATGACCTGTTCGGTACGCCGGTTCCGGGTCTTGCCGGCGGCACCACGCCCAGCGTGTTGGGCAACGACACCCTCAACGGCGTCGTGGTCACGCAGGGAACCGTTACGGCCACCCTGCAGGGTACGGTGGCAGGCTTCACCCTGGATGCGACCACGGGCGTGATCACCGTGGCAGCAAGTACCACTCCGGGTCCGGTTTCGCTGAGCTATCAGTTGTGCGAGGTGGCCGCGCCGAGCAACTGCGACATTGCCGCCGTGCAGGTGCTGGTCAGCCCCACTGCGGTGGCAGACAGCGTTGCGCTGCGCGCAGGCGAATCGTTGACCGAATCGGTGGCCACCAACGACAGCATCGCGGTCGGCTCGGTGTTCACGCTGCTCAGCCAGCCTACCCAGGGCGTGCTGACATTCGCCGCTGATGGTGGCTATACCTATACCGCCAATCCCGGTACCACCAGCAATGACAGTTTCGACTACCAGGTCTGTCTGCCGGCTCCGAACAGTGGCGTCTGCTCCACCGCCACCGCCACCTTCGTGATTTCCGCCAACACCGTGGACGCGGTCGACGATCCGTTCACCGTGCCGGCGATCTCGCCGGTCACTGGCGGCAGCACGCCCAGCGTACTCGGCAACGACCTGTTCAATGGCGTGGCCGTCACCGCCGCGCAGGTCACGGTCAGCCTGATCAACACCCCGCCGCCGGGTTACACCATCACCAGCGCGGGCGTGATCAATGTGCCGGCCGGTGCCGCCGCCGGTGTGGTCAGTCTCACCTATGAACTGTGCGAAGCCGGCACCACGACCAACTGCGACACCGCGCAGGTAGCGCTGCTGATCGCACCCGATGCCGCGGATGACACCTACACCACGCCGGCCGGGCAGCCGCTGGTCGGTGACGTGAGCATCAATGACAACGCACCGGCCGGTTCCACCTTCAGCGTGGTCAGCGCACCGGCTGCAGGCACCCTGGCGCTGCAGCCCAATGGCGCGTTCACCTATACGCCGGCGGGTGCGGGCACCCAGACCGCGCAGTACCAGGTCTGCCTGCCAGCGCCCGATGGCGCGACCTGTGCCACCGGGACCATCACCTTCAATGTCATCGCCAACACGCTCAACGCGGTGGACGACAACTTCCGCGCGCCGGTGATCGCACCGGGCGCCGGCGGCACCACCCCCAGCGTGCTCGGCAACGACACCTTCAACGGCGCTGCCGCCAGCCCGCTGCAGGTCACCGTGAATCTGGTCAGCCCCCCGGCCGGCTTCAGCATCGACAGCGACGGCGTGATTACGGTGAGTGGATTCGCGCCGGCCGGTGCCACCGCGCTGACCTACAGCTTGTGCGAACTGGGTTCCACCACCAACTGCGACACCGCCGCTGTGCAGGTGCTGATCGCACCCGATGCGCAGGACGATACTGCCAGCGTCACGGGTACCCAGACCGGCACCTTCAACCTGGCCAGCAATGACAACGCGCCGATCGGTTCCACCTTCACCGTGATCGCTGCGCCGACCAAGGGTACCGCCGTGCTGTCGACCGCCGGCAGCCTGCAGTACACCGCCACTGCCGGGCAGACCGGTACCGACACCTTGACTTACCAGGTCTGCCTGCCGGCCCCGGACGGCACCACCTGCGATACCGCCCAGGTCACCGTGACGCTGGCGAACGCAGCACTGGTCGCGGTGAATGACGACTACAGCGCCAGCCCGATCCCGCCCAGCGGCGGCAGCGCCGCCAGCGTGCTGCTCAACGACACCTTCAACGGTGCCGCCATCGTGCCAGGTACCACCCCGGTCACCGCATCGCTGCTCACCCTGGAGTCGGGCTACAGCATGGCCGCGAACGGCGTGATCAGCGTCGCTGCCGGCACCCCGCCGGGTTCAATCGCGCTGAACTACCAGGTCTGCGAAACCGCGCTGCCGAGCAACTGCGCCACCGCCACCGCCGTGGTGGTGATGAGCCCGGATGCCGTCAACGACACGTTGCCGGCGACTGCTGGCACCACCACCGTGCTCAACGTGCTGGCCAACGACGTCGCCCCGACCACGCCGGTGCTGACCATCAGCGTCGCGCCGGTCAGCGGCACCGCCGTGGTCAATGGCGACGGCACCATCAGCTATACGCCCACCGGTCCGTTCGTGGGTCCGGATACCTTCACCTACCAGCTCTGCCTGCCCGCCCCGCACAGCACGGTCTGCGATACCGCAACCGTGGCGCTCACTGTCAGCGCGACTTCCTTGGTGGCGGTGAATGACAGTTACCTGGCCACGCCGATCGCACCTGCGGCCGGCGGCACCACCACCAGCGTGCTGCTCAACGACACCTTCAACGGCAATCCGATCGTGCCGGGCACCACGCCGGTCACGGCGACGCTGCTCAGCCCGGTCACCGGCTACACGATGTCGACGGCGGGCGTGATCACCGTGGCAACGGGCACCACGCCGGCCGCCACCACGCTCAGCTACCAGGTCTGCGAGAACCTGGTGCCGACCAACTGCGCGGCCGCCACTGCGGTGGTCGCGGTCAGCCCGGAAGCCGTGGCTGATGCGCTGCCGGCCACCGCCGGTACCACCAGCGTGCTCAACGTGCTCGCCAACGACACCGCACCTCTGAATCCCGTGGTCACGATCACGGCCGGCCCGGCCAACGGCACCGCCGTGGCCAACGGAGACGGCTCAATCAACTACACCCCGACCGGGGCGTTCACCGGCACCGATACCTTCACCTACCAGCTGTGCCTGCCCGCACCCGGCGGCAGTGTGTGCGAAAGCGCCACCGTGACCGTCACCGTCAGTGCGACCTCACTGGTCGCGGCCAACGATGATTTCACCGCCACGCCTATCGCGCCGACGGCCGGCGGCAGCACCACCAGCGTGCTGCTCAACGACACCTTCAGTGGTGGACCCATCGTGCCGGGCACCACGGCGGTGACCGCATCGCTGATCACGCCGCCCACCGGTTACAGCATGACCGCCAACGGCGTGATCACCGTGGCCCCGGGTACGACGCCGGCCGCGGTTACGCTCAATTACCAGGTCTGCGAAAACGCGGTGCCGACCAACTGCGCCGGTGCCACCGCGCTGGTCGCGGTCAGCCCGGATGCGGTGGCCGATGCGCTGCCCGCTGCTGCTGGCACAACCACCGTGCTCAACGTGCTGGCCAATGACGCCGCGCCGCTGAACCCGACCGTGACCGTGTCGGTCGCTCCGACCAATGGCACCGCCATCGTCAACGGTGACGGCACTATCAGCTACACCCCGACCGGCGCGTTCACCGGCACTGACACCTTCACCTATCAACTGTGCCTGCCGGCTCCCGGCGCTGCGGTCTGCGATACCGCCACGGTGACCGTGACGGTGGCCGCCACCACCCTGGCGGCGGCCAATGACGACTTCACTGCCACGCCGATTGCACCGGCCACTGGCGGCAGCACCACCAGCGTGCTGCTCAACGACACCTTCAACGGTGCACCCATCGTGCCGGGCACCACGGCGGTCACCGCCACCCTGCTCACTACCGAGACGGGTTACAGCATGGCGGCTGATGGCGTGATCACCGTCGCCGCCGGCACCACACCCGCCGCCGTGACGCTGAACTACCAGGTCTGCGAAAACGCGGTGCCGACCAACTGCGCTGCCGCCAGTGCGGTGGTCGCGGTCAGCCCGGTGGCGGCGGACGACGCCCTGCCGGCCACGGCCGGTGCCACCACCGTGCTTAACGTCACCACCAACGACACGCTGCCCGCCAACCCGACCATCACCGTGTCGGTGGCCCCGACCAATGGCACCGCCACCGTCAATGGCGACGGCACCATCAGCTACACCCCGACGGCCGGATTCACCGGGGCGGACAGCTTCACCTATCAGGTCTGCCTGCCGGCACCGGGTGCGTCGGTGTGCGATACCGCGACGGTGTCGCTGACGGTGAGCGCCACCTCGCTGGTCGCGGCCAACGACGACTTCACCGCCACGCCGATTGCGCCGGCTGCGGGTGGCAGCACCACCAGTGTGCTGCTCAACGACACCTTCAACGGTGCGGCCATCGTGCCGGGCACCACGGCGGTGACCGCATCGCTGCTGACGCCGCCTGCCGGCTACAGCATGGCCGCCACCGGTGTGATCACGGTGGCCCCGGGCACCACGCCCGCCGCCGTCACATTGAACTACCAGGTGTGTGAGAACGCATCGCCGACCAACTGCGCCGCTTCCACCGCCGTGGTTGCGGTCAGTCCGGATGCGGTGATTGACACACTGCCGGCGACCGCCGGCACCACCACAGTGCTCAACGTCCTGGCCAACGATGCCGCACCGCTGAACCCGACGGTGACCGTATCGGTCGCGCCGACCAACGGCGTTGCCGTCGTCAACGGCGACGGCACCATCAGCTACACCCCGAACGGTGCCTTCACCGGACCCGACACCTTCACTTACCAGCTGTGCCTGCCGGCACCGGGGGCGGGCGTCTGTGATACCGCTACGGTCACCGTCAACGTCAGTGCCACCACGCTGACCGCGCTCAGCGACGACTTCACCACCACGCCGATCGCGCCGGCCGCCGGTGGCAGCACCGCCAGCGTGCTGCTCAACGACACCTTCAACGGCGCGACCATCGTGCCGGGCACCACGCCGGTGACCGCTTCGCTGCTGACCACCGTCACGGGCTACAGCATGAGTGCGGAGGGTGTGATCACGGTCGCGCCGGGAACGACGCCGGCCGCGGTCACGTTGAACTACCAGGTCTGCGAGAACGCGGTGCCGACCAACTGCGCCGGCGCATCGGCCATCGTGGCGGTCAGCCCGGAAGCAGCAGCCGACACGCTTACCGCCACCGCAGGCACCACCAGCGTGCTCAATGTGCTGGCCAACGACACCGCACCGCTCAACCCGGTGGTGACGGTGTCGGTCGCCCCGATCAATGGCACCGCCACGGTCAATGGCGACGGCACCATCAGCTACACCCCGACCGCCGGCTACACCGGACCGGACAGCTTCACCTACCAGTTGTGCCTGCCCGCACCGGGCGCGGGCGTCTGCGACACCGCCACGGTCACGCTGACCGTGGGTGCCACCAGCATCGTGGCGGTGGGCGACAACTTCACCAGCACGCCCATCGCACCGGCGGCCGGTGGCAGCACCGCCAGCGTGCTGCTCAACGACACCTTCAATGGCACCACCATCGTGCCGGGCACGACGCCGGTCAGTGCTTCGCTGGTGACCCCGGTGACCGGTTACACGATGGCCGCCACCGGCGTGATCACGGTCGCTGCGGGCACCACGCCGGCGGCGGTGACGCTGAACTACCAGGTCTGCGAGACCGCCGTGCCGACCAACTGTGCCCAATCCACCGCCGCGGTGGCGGTGAGTCCCGACGCGGCGGCTGACACCCTGCTCGCGAGCGCCGGCACCACCACGCTGCTCAACGTGCTGGCCAATGACACCGCGCCGCTCAACCCGGTGGTGACCGTGTCCGTGGCACCGACCAACGGCACCGCCACGGTCAATGGCGATGGCAGCATCAACTACACCCCGACCGCTGGCTACACCGGTGCGGACAGCTTCACCTATCAGCTGTGTCTGCCGGCACCGGGGGCCAGTGTCTGCGATACCGCCACGGTGACCCTGAATGTCGCGGCCACGAGCGTGGTGGCGACCGCGGACGACTTCACCACCGCGCCAATCGCGCCTGCCAGCGGGGGCACCACCGCGAGCGTGCTGCTCAACGACACCTTCAACGGGGTGCCGATTACACCGGGTACCACGCCGGTGACGGTCACCCTGGTCACTCCGCCGACCGGCTACACCATCGCCCCCAACGGTCAGGTCACCGTGGCCCCCGGGACCACGCCCGCAGCCGCGACGCTGACCTACCAGGTCTGCGAAACCGCGGTACCGAGCAACTGCGCGCAGGCAACCGCCATCGTCGCGGTAAGCCCGGCGGCGGCCAACGACACGCTCACGGCCACGGCCGGCACCACCACGGTGCTCAACGTCACCGCCAATGACACCCTGCCGTCCAACCCGACCCTGACCGTGCTGGTCGCGCCGGGCAACGGTGCGGCCGTGGTCAACGGCGACAACACCATCAGCTACACGCCGACGGCGGGCTACACCGGCACCGACAGCTTCACCTACCAGGTCTGCCTGCCGGCCCCGGGGGCAGGGGTGTGCTCGACCGCCACGGTCACGGTAAACGTGGGCAGCACCAGCCTGGGCGCGCTCAACGACGACTTCAGCTCGACGCCGATCGTGCCGGCTTCCGGTGGCACCACCACCAGCGTGCTGCTGAACGACAGCTTCAATGGTGCGACCATCGTGCCGGGCACCACGCCCGTGACCGCGTCGCTGGTCACCCCGGTCACCGGTTACACCATGGCCGCCGATGGCGTGATCACCGTGGCGGCCGGGCTGACGCCGGTAGCAACGACGCTGACCTACCGGGTCTGCGAGAACGCGGTCCCGACCAACTGCGGCCAGGCGACCGCGCTGGTGGCGGTGCGTCCGAACGCCGCCGATGACACGCTGGGTGCAGGCACCGGCACCACCGTGCTCAACGTTGCCGCCAACGACACGTTGCCGCTCAACCCGGTGTTCACCGTGGTGGGTGCACCGGTGAATGGCACGGCGGTAGTCAACGGCGACAACACCATCAGCTATACGCCCAATCCGGGCTTCACCGGCACCGACAGCTTCACTTACCAGGTCTGTCTGCCGGCTCCGAACCTCAATGTGTGCGACACCGCCACGGTCAGCGTCGCCGTCAGTGCCACCACGCTGCAGGCGGTGAGCGACAACTTCAGCAGTGCGCCGACCCTGCCGGGCGCAGGCGGCAGTACACCGTCGGTTCTGACCAACGACCTGATCAACGGCGTGCCGGTGCAGGCAGCGCAGGTAAGCGTGTCGCTTGTCGCGCCCCCGGACGGTGTCAGCATCGATGCCAACGGCATCATCACCATCGCCGGTAGCGCTGCCGCAGGTGCCCTGTCGCTGACCTACCAGATCTGCGAGGCCACCAACCCCGGCAACTGCGCCCAGGCCACAGCGCTGGTGCTGGTGCGCCCGGATGCGGTCAACGACGTGGCAACGACACCGGCGGGCCAGGCATTGAGTGGCAGCGTGGCGGGCAATGACAACGCGGGCGGTGGATCGGTGTACTCGCTGGTCACCGCACCGGCGCAGGGCACCGTGGTGCTCAATGCCAACGGCAGCTATGTGTACACGCCGAACACCGGCTTCACCGGCAGCGACACCTTCAACTACCAGCTGTGCCTGCCGGCACCGTATGCAGGCGTCTGTGATACCGCCACCCTGAGCATCACCGTGACCGCAGCCGGCGGCACGCTGGATGCGGTCGACGACACCGTGAGCGATGTGCCGGTCACCGGCGGCACGGGTGTGTTGAACGTACTGGTGAATGACACCTTCAACGGCAGCGCGCTGGATCCGACCACGGTGCTGCTGACGCCGACCAACACCACCGCCATCACCATCCAGCCGAGCGGCAGCGTGGATGTCTCCGGCGGCGTGGCCGGTGCCACCTACACGACCACCTACCAGATCTGCCTGGTCGCCCAACCCAGCGTGTGCGACATCGGCACGGTCAGCGTGACCCTGGCCAGTCCGCCGACCGGCACGCCGGTACAGCCGGCCGACGACACCGCCGACACGCAGCAGGAAACGGCGGTCGTGATTCCGGTGCTGGCCAACGACCTCGTCGGTGGAACCCCGGCCGTGCCCTCGGCGCTGGTTGTCACCATCAGTACGGCCCCGACCTCGGGCAGCGTCGAAGTGCTTGGCGATGGCACCCTGCGCTACACCCCGAACGAGATGTTCAGTGGGACCGATACCTTCGCCTACACAGTCTGCACCCAGACCACGCCGGCCGAGTGCGGCATTGCGACGGTCAGTGTGCAGGTGCTGCCCAATGACGTGGATGTGGTGGATGAGGTCATCACTGCCGAGGACGGCGAGCCGACCACCTTCTCCATCGTGGACAACGTCAGCACCACTGGTGCTCCGATCAACTGGCGGTCGTTCCGGATTCTGTTCGCGGCGCGTTATGGCCGGGTGACCTGCACCGATGGCGTCTGCATCTACACCGCCTTCGTTGGCTACAGCGGCCCGGACAGCTTCACCTACAACATCTGCGACATGTCCATTCCCACTCCGGTGTGCGTGGACGGTGCGGTCAACATCACCGTGGTCGCCGGCGAAACCTTCCTGCGCCTGAGCAAGCAGGCCGCGCAGCGCACGGTGAAGGTGGGTGAGCTGATGCGGTACACGGTCACCGTGGAGAACATGGGTGAAGTGGATGCACTGGGCGTGAGCGTGCTGGATACCCTGCCGGCCGGCTTCACCTTCGTGCAGGAAGGCTTCGCGGTCCGCGATCTGGACAATGCCGGCTTTGTTACCTCGCGCACGCCGCTGCGGGTAGATGGCATCGACATTCCTGCCGGTGGCCAGGCCACTCTGGTGTACTACCTGCGGGTGGGTGCCGGCGTCGGCCAGGGCATCCATACCAACCGGGTGACCGCGGTGGATGCGGTCAACACCACCATCGGCAACGTGGCCTCGGCCGATGTGGAGGTGGTGGGCGACCCGCTGCTGGATGAAAGCCTGATCGTCGGCAGCGTGTTCGAGGACCGCAACGGCAACGGCGTGCAGGACGACGGCGAGCGCGGTATTCCGGGCGTGCGCGTGGCCTCGGTGGAAGGCCTGGTGATGGAGACCGACGCCTTCGGTCGCTATCACCTGGTCGGTATCGACGGCGGCGGCGCACGCGGACGCAACTTCATCCTCAAGGTGGACCCCACCACGTTGCCGGCCGACGCGCGCTTCACCACCCGCAATCCGCTGCTGCGCCGGGTCACCCCGGGGCTGCCGGCACGCTTCGACTTCGGCGTGCAGTTGCCGGATGCACGGTTCGATACGGCCCCGCCAGCCGCAAGACCGCCGACCTTGAACATCGGGGAGGGCGTGTTTGAGCCGGGCTCGGCACGGCTGTCAGCCGACAGCGAGGCCGTGCTGGCGCATGCCGCACGGCTGCTGCAGGTCGGCGCTGGCGGTCGCCTGCTGCTGCAGACACCTGGCGGCCAGGAGGCGCTGGGCCTGGCCCGGGTGGACGCAATACGACAGGCCTTGCTGCCACGCCTCCCGGCCGACGTCGCCGACCGCGTGCAGGTCCAGGTGCAGCCCATCGCACCGGCCCGCCCTGCCGACCGCGCCGAGCGCTGAGGAGATGACCATGCACAAGACACCTTTCATCACGGCACTGGTCATCGTTCTCGCACTCAGCCTGCCGGTTGCGTCGGCGCAGACCACCGCGCCGCAGGCGGTGGACATCCCCACCACCCTGTGCGGCGCGGATGGCTGCAAGCGTGGCAATGAACTGCTGCTGCAGGTGCAGGAAGAGCCGATGGCGGCACCGTCGCCAGCCCCGGCCACCCCGGTGGGGGCCAACGTGCCTGCGCCCGGCGGTCAGTTCGTCACCGAGCTTCCGGACGGTGCGGTGGTGTGGGCGACCGAAGATCCGGCGCTGTCGGCACCGGTGCTCAATGTGCAGACCGGTTCGATGGCCCCGTTCGAGAACGGCCGCCTGACCAAGCCGCTGCGCTTCCACGGCTACAACAACTACGCTTCGTTCATCGAGCGGATCGAGATCACCCTGTATCGCGGCTCCGACACGGACCTGGTGACCCCGCTGGCCCGCATCGACATGCCGGTGGACTACGTCGCCAACACCGAATGGGACGGCCAGTTGCCGGCTGACCTCAACCTGCGCGAAGGCGATGACCTGCAGTACATCGCGCGGGCCTACGGCAAGGATGGCTCGTTCGATGAAACCAGCGCCCAGCGCTTCCAGCTGGTGCTGCCGACCGACTACGAGCGCGGCACCCAGCAGGTCCGCGACAACGTGCAGAAGACACTTGGCAGGGTGCTCAATGGGGAGGACGCACGCGACCAGCAGCTGACCAATGCGATCTACGGGCAGAATGCGCTGCGCCAGCAGAACATTGCCATTTACGGCTCGCGTGTACGCATCTACGGTCGTGGCCTGGCTCCGAACGCACGGGTGCTGATCAACGGCCAGAGTTTCCCGGTGGATCTGGAGCAGAAGTTCGCCGCTGAGTTCCTGGAGCCGATCGGCCAGCACCGCTACAACGTGCAGGTGGAAGCGCTGGATGCGGAACCCCTGACCCGAACGCTGGATGTGGATGTGACCGGCAGCTACCGCTTCCTGGTCGCGCTGGCCGACGTGACCATGTCCAAGAACACCGCCAGCGGCAATCTGGACCCGCTGGTGGCCGACCAGGACCGCGATGACAGTTTCCTCAGCGAAGGGCGTCTGGCCTTCTATCTGAAGAGCAAGCTGCGTGGCAAATACCTGATCACCGCGCAGGCGGACACCTACGACCGCGAGCTCAAGGACCTGTTCAGCGGCTTCCTCGATGCCGATGCACGCGACGTGTTCCGTCGCCTGGACCCGGACCAGTACTACCCGGTGTACGGCGACGACTCCACCACCTACCGTGACGTGGATACGCAAGGCCAGCTGTACGTGCGCGTGGACTGGGACCAGAACCAGGCACTATGGGGCAACTTCGCCACCGGTTTCACCGGTACCGAGTACGGCCAGTATGTGCGTTCGCTGTACGGTGCGGCGCTGAGCTGGCGTTCGCGCGCCACCACGCCGCTGGGCGACCCGCGTTCCTACCTCAAGGCGTTCGGTTCCGAAGCGCAGTCCGCACTCGGGCACAGCGAGTTCCTTGGTACCGGTGGCAGCCTGTACTACCTGCGCCACACCGACCTGCTGCCGGGCTCGGAGCAGGTGGTGCTGGAGGTGCGTGACCGCACCACCGGCCGCACCGAGGTACGCACCACCCTGCAGGCCGGCGTGGACTACGAGGTGAACGAGATCCAGGGCCGCATCCTGTTGACCCGCGCGCTGTCGCAGATCACCCGCGAGAACGTGCGCACGCTGACCCGTGACACCCCGCTGGATGGCTACGACCAGATCCTGCTGGTGGATTACGAGTACGTGCCGCTGGGATTCAGCACCGACGACGTCAGCGCCGGCCTGCGCGGCAAGCAGTGGTTCGGCGACCACGTCGCGGTGGGCGGCACCTACGTGGATGAGAACCGCAGCGGCGACGACTACAGCCTGATGGGCGCGGACCTGACCTTGCAGGCCGGACGTGGCACTTACCTGAAGCTGGAGCAGACCCGCACCGAAGCCACCGCCGCGCCGATCTTCTACTCCGACAACGGCGGTTTGAGCTTCGTGCAGCGCAACCCGTTGGATGGCCAGCGCAAGGGCGACGCGCGCGCCGTGGAGGCCCGTGCCAACCTGCGCGAGCTGGGCTGGACGAAGCAGGACTGGAGCTTCGGAGCCTGGTGGCGCGACGTGGACGCCGGCTTTTCGGTTTCGCGTGCCGACACCGGGCTGGCGCTGGAAGAGTACGGTGCCGAATTCCTGGGCTATTTCACCGACAATCTCAGCCTGTATGGCCGGCAGAGCCGTGCCGAACGCGGCGACGTGGCGGTGGAGCAGTCGCAGCTGACCCTGGACTGGCGGCTTGGAAACAATGGCCAGCTTGGTGGCGAAGTGCGCCGCGTGCGCGAGGAAAGCGCCGGCGTGGAAGTGGACGGTACCCTGGCCGCGCTGAGTTACCGCCAGCGCTTGGGCGCGAAGTGGGAGCTGTATGGCACCGGCCAGCTGACCGTGGATGACGATGGCGGCGCATACGAGGACAACAACCTGCTGACCCTGGGCACGCGCTATCTGTTTGGCGACCGCTCCAGCGTGGGCGCTGAAGTCAGCAGCGGCAGCCGTGGCGATGGCGGCAAGGTCGAAGCCGAGTACTGGATGACGCCCGAGCACAGCTTCTACGGCAACTACAGCTACAGCACCGACAGCACCACGGTGGACCCGCTGTACGACACGGGCCTGCAGTCGGGCTGGACGCTGGGGCAGCGCTGGCGGCTGAGCAACCAGGTCAATGTATTCAATGAAAGCCAGTACCTGAAGGACCGTCGCGAGGACACCGCCGGGCTGGTCAATACCTTCGGCATGGACTTCTATCCTGCGCAGGGCTGGAACCTGGGTTTCACGGTGATGGACGGCAAGCTGGATGCGACCACGGGTCGCGTCGACCGCCGCGCCTACAGCGTCAGTGGTGGGCGTACCGACGCCAACACGCAGTGGACCAGCAAGCTCGAGTACCGCCGGGATCAAGGTGCGGAAGATCGTGAGCAGTGGGTGACCACCAATCGGTTGCTTTACAAGGTGAACGAGGATTGGCGCATTGCGTTGCGTGCCAACTATGCCGATACCCAGGACAAGCGCAACGCGCTGGCGGATGCCAAGCTGGTGGAATCGAACATCGGTTTTGCCTGGCGGCCGCACGACAACACCCGTTGGGCCGCGTTCGGCAAATACACGTATCTGTATGACGTGGCCTCGCTGGGGCAGGAGGGCGGCAATGTGTACGACCAGAAGTCGCAGATCGTGTCGTTCGAGGCGGTGCGGCAGGTTGGCGAGCGCTGGGAAGTGGCTGGGAAGCTGGCTGCGCGCTGGGGCGATTACCGGACCGGGCGGGGTACCGGGGACTGGCTGGATAGTCGAGTCAACTTCTCCGCGCTGCAGCTGCGGTATCGCTTGTGGGCGCAGTGGGAGGGGCTGGCCGAGTACCGCTGGCTGGACGTGCGCGAGGGCGGTGACAAGCAGGGTTGGCTGGTTGGGGTGGACCGGCAGAGCGGGCAGAACTTCAAGGGGGGGGCGGGGTACAACTTCACCGAGTTCAGTGATGACCTGACGGAGCTGCGGTATGAGAGCAAGGGGTTCTTCCTGAACCTTTCGGGATATTACTGAGGAGGGGTGGGGTTGTAAGTGACGCGCATGGCGCGTCACTACAGGTAGGGTCTGCGTAGGGACGGGCCATGCCCGTCCGCTCTTCGTTCCGGCGTCATGAACGCCTGACACGCGTCTTCGGCCACCACTAAAAGTTGGTCGGTGTATCGCAACGTGATGGATGCGGGCTTCGGATGCTTGTGCCGCGCTGCGCGCGGGTACCACGCATGGCGTGGTACCTACGAATTGTTACGTGCACAGGACG
>NZ_RHPP01000041.1:14715-31068 GCF_003935715.1 Stenotrophomonas sp. 278
CTTCGGATGCTGGTGCCGCGCTGCGCGCGGGTACCACGCATGGCGTGGTACCTACGAATTGTTACGTGCACAGGACGATCGCGTTGTTCGCCGGGCGCGCGCCCGGCGGGGCTTCGGATGCATTCCGGTACCACGCATGGCGTGGTACCTGCGGGAATCATGCAACCCGTAGAGCCACGCCCTGCGTGGCTGCTCTTCGTTCCGGCGTCATGAACGCCTGGAACACGTCTTCGGCCACCTCTAAACGTTGGTTCGTGGATCGCAACGTGGTGGATGCGGTCTTCGGATGCTTGTGCCGCGCTGCGCGCGGGTACCACGCATGGCGTGGTACCTACGAATTGTTACGTGCACAGGACGATCGCGCTGTTCGCCGGGCGCTCGCCCGGCGGGGCTTCGGATACATGGCGCAACGGCGCACCGTGCGCGGATTGACGCACCCGGCACGTCCGGCATCGTGCGCAACGTTCGGACGCCGAACCATGCGGACGCGAAACGGGCATCTGCGGCGATTGATTTCTTCAATACTGGAACGCAGTTCTCACCACAACGGGGCGGATGCGCCATCAAGTTGTATTGACATCGAAATTCATTGAAACACGTCGTTTTTGCCTATTTCTTTGCGATTTTCAGAGGGGCATGGTGCGCGGACGGAGTCTAGAAGCTCCTACGAAACCTGTAGTGTTCAAACGTGCCTGGTCGGGAGGGTGGCTAATACAACACCCTCCTCCGGGGAAATATGCCCACCGTCTGTTTCGTACGGCTTCTAGCCTCCCGACCTCCCCTCGCCAGCCGGCGAGGGGGCACACAGCTGTCGAGGACATACGATGCAGACGCGAAGGGCAAAGACCCCAGCAGTTGAATCATCCGCACATCCCGAACCCCAACACGAAAACGTCGCCCCCACTGCCGGCCACGGCATCCCCTGGGACATCTACGACGATCCCACCACACCTTTCTTCATGTCACGCGGCCATTGGCTCAGCGAAGTCGGCATGGGCTCCGGCACCCGCATCCGTACCGAATACGGCGAGGGTTTCCTGCTCTACCGCGTGATCGGTCCGCATGGTCCCGTAGCCCTGCACGTCCCCAAAATTCTGGACCGCACCGTGCGCTACACCGAAGTGCTGCCGTACAGCCACATCCCACCCCATCTGAGGAACCGTCGATGAAAAATCCGAAGTGGTTCAAGTTCAAGATGGAAGACGAAATGCGCTGCCGCCTCAAAGGCATCGCCAAGCGTCGCAAATACCACGCCCCCGATCTGGTGCGGCTGCTGGTGGATCGCCTGATCGCCTATGAGAACGACCCGCACGTCGTCGACCTCACCGTGTGGAGCAACACGGTCAACAAGGCGGCCATGGCGACCAGCAAGGCGACCAAGCCGTTGACTGAGCCGGCGCACGGCGAAGAGGACGAAGTGGACCGGGCGCGGCGCGAGGGCTGGGCCAGCCCGAAGTTCGGCCGCCGGTAACCAAGGGTAGGGACGGGCCGTGCCCGTCCCCCCTCAAATCGGTCCCACCCGCCGTCCCGGCCTGAATCACTGGCAACGTTTTCATCCTGAATGGGGTGGGCCGGTTGGGATTATCCGGCCCAAAACGACGCACCCATGACGCTTTCGTCCCTATGTTGTTGAAAAATATACGTTTAATATAGAGTGCTGCCCACTCGCCACTGTCACCATTTCCCTGTACGTTAGACGGGTGATCTGAGCCAGCGTTTCGCCTGCGGAACACTGGAACTTTTTAACCCCCCAGCAGTCCAAATACCGGACTGCTAAAATGACGACCATGAGCCAGAACACCTCTACTGCCCTTGTGGCAAACAATCTCCCGATTCCCAGTGCGCTCGGTTCGCTGGACGCCTACATCGGTGCCGTGCACCAGATTCCGGTGCTGTCGGTCGATGACGAGCAGGATCTGGCCCGTCGCTTCCGCGACGAGCAGGATCTGGACGCCGCGCGCGAGCTGGTCCATTCCCACCTGCGTTTCGTAGTGCACGTGGCCCGTGGCTACAACGGCTACGGCCTCGCCTTGGGCGACCTCATCCAGGAAGGCAACATCGGCCTGATGAAGGCGGTGAAGCGCTTCGACCCGGACATGGGCGTTCGCCTGGTTTCCTTCGCGGTGCACTGGATCCGTGCCGAAATGCACGAGTTCATCCTGAAGAACTGGCGCATCGTGAAGGTCGCCACCACCAAGGCGCAGCGCAAGCTGTTCTTCAACCTGCGCAAGTCCAAGACCCGCCTGGGGTGGATGAACGCGGCCGAAGTCAGCGCTGTGGCCAAGGACCTCAACGTCTCCGAACGTGAAGTGCTGGAAATGGAATCGCGCCTGTCCGGTCGCGACATCGGTTTCGACGCACCGACCGACGAAGACAACGACAACGCGCCGCCGTCGCCGGCTGCGTTCCTGGTTGCCAACGATGAAGACCCGTCGATGGCCTACGAGCGTGCTGACAGCGAAGACAACCAGCTGCAGCTGCTGCGCGAAGGTCTGGCCGAGCTGGACGCCCGCTCGCGCGACATCATCCGTCGCCGCTGGCTGGACGCCGACAGCAAGGTCACCCTGCAGGAACTGGCCGATGAGTACGGCGTCTCCGCCGAACGCATCCGTCAGGTGGAAGCCAACGCCCTGAAGAAGATGAAGGCGTTGTTCGCAGCCTGACTTTGCGGCAAGGCATCAAACAAAAAACCCGGCAGCGCCGGGTTTTTTGTTGTGTGCGAGGGTGTGCCGACCAACGGTCGGCACCTACCGGTTACGCCTGCTCGCGTGCAATCGCCCGCCAACCAATATCCCCACGATGGAACTCGTGTTCCCAGGTGACCCTGGCCACACCGGCATACGCGTTCGCCTGCGCTTCACCCACGCTGTTACCCAGCGCCGCCACACACAGCACGCGGCCACCGGCGCTGAGCACCTGGCCCTGCGCGTCCAGCGTGGTGCCGGCATGGAAGACCTTGGCGCTGGCCGGCACCTGATCCAGACCGCTGATCACATCACCGGTGATCGGGGTTTCCGGATACGGCGAAGCCGCCATCACCACGCCCAGCGACGGGCGCGGGTCCCACTGGGCCTGCGTCTCATGCAGGCGCTCATCGATCGCGGCTTCGACCAGATCCACCAGATCCGATTGCAGGCGCAGCATCACCGGCTGGGTTTCCGGGTCGCCGAAGCGGACGTTGAACTCGATCACCTTCGGCGCGCCGCTGGCGTCGATCATCAGTCCGGCATACAGGAAGCCGGTGAACGGAATGCCGTCGGCAATCATGCCCTGCACGGTGGGGTTCACCACTTCGCGCATCACGCGCGCATGCACTTCGTCGGTGACCACCGGGGCGGGGGAGTAAGCGCCCATGCCGCCGGTGTTCGGACCGGTGTCGCCGTCGCCGACGCGCTTGTGGTCCTGCGAGGTCGCCATCGGGAGCGCGGTCCTGCCGTCGACCATCGAGATGAAACTGGCTTCTTCGCCGTCCAGGAACTCCTCGATCACCACGCGCGCACCGGCGTCGCCGAAGGCATTGCCCGACAGCATGTCGCGCACCGCCGCTTCGGCTTCGTCCAGCGTCATCGCCACGATTACGCCCTTGCCGGCGGCGAGGCCGTCGGCCTTGATCACGATCGGCGCGCCCTTCTCACGCACGTACTGCAGCGCGGCGTCCACGTCGGTGTGGACGGCGTAGAAGGCGGTCGGGATGTTGTGGCGGGCCAGGAAGTCCTTGGCGTAGGCCTTGCTGCCTTCCAGCTGCGCGGCCTTCGCGGTCGGCCCGAAGATGCGGTGGCCCGCAGCGCGGAAGCGATCCACCACGCCGGCGACCAGCGGCACTTCCGGGCCCACCACGGTCAGCTCGACGCCTTCCGCTTGCACCAACGCCAGCAGGCCGTCCAGATCGGTGACCTTGACGGCCACATTGCGGCACTTGGCTTCGGTTGCGGTGCCGGCGTTGCCGGGAGCCACCAGCACTTCGCTGACGCGGGCGGACTGGGCCAGCTTCCAGGCAAGGGCATGTTCACGGCCGCCAGAGCCGATGACGAGGATTTTCAAGGCAGTTCTCGCAACAAAGGAAAGAAAGAAGAACGGGGACCGCTATCGCCCGGTCCCCGCTGGCTCATCAATGCCGGAAATGACGCACGCCGGTGAACACCATCGCAATCCCATGCTCATCCGCCGCCGCAATCACCTCAGCGTCGCGCATCGAGCCACCCGGCTGGATCACCGCCTTGATGCCGGCCGCTGCCGCTGCATCGATACCGTCGCGGAACGGGAAGAACGCATCAGACGCCATCACCGAGCCTTCCACCACCAGATTCGCATCACCGGCCTTGATCCCGGCAATGCGCGCCGAATACACGCGGCTCATCTGGCCGGCACCGACGCCGATGGTGCGGTTGTCCTTGGCGTACACAATGGCGTTCGACTTCACGAACTTGGCCACGTTCCAGGCAAACAGCAGGTCAGTGAACTGCTTCTCGGTCGGAGCCAGCTTGCTCACCACCTTCAGCTCGTCACGGCTCATGCCGCGGTTGTCGGCGCTCTGCACCAGCAGGCCCGAGCCGATGCGCTTGGTGTCGTAGTTGTTGCGCCCGTCGCCGTGCGGAATGCGCAGCACGCGCACGTTGGCCTTCTTCTGCGCGTATTCCAGCGCGGCCGGTTCGTAGTCCGGAGCGATCAGCACTTCAACGAACTGGCGGTCCAGGATGGCCTGCGCGGTGGCCGCATCCAGCGGCTTGTTGAAAGCGATGATGCCGCCGAAGGCGCTGGTGGGGTCGGTGGCGTAGGCCAGCTCATAGGCATCGCCGTTGGCCACGCCCACCGCCACGCCGCACGGATTGGCATGCTTGACGATGACGCAGGCCGGGGCGTCGAACTGACGCACGCATTCCCATGCGGCATCGGCGTCGGCCAGGTTGTTGTAGCTCAGTTCCTTGCCCTGCAGCTGCTGGAACGTCGCCAGGGTGCCCGGCACCGGGTACAGGTCGCGGTAGAACGCGCCAGCCTGGTGCGGATTCTCGCCATAGCGCAGGTCCATCACCTTGAGGAAGTTGGAATTCATCTGCGCAGGGAACTCGGTGCGCAGCGGCACGGCGGCGTCGGTGGCGGTCACCGAGGACAGGTAGTTGCTGATCGCGGCGTCGTACTGGGCCACGCGATTGAACGCGGCGACCGAGAACGCAAAGCGCTTGGCGGCCGAGAGCTGACCGTCGTTGGCGTCCAGCTCGGCCAGCAGCTCGGCGTACTGGGCCGGGTCGGTGGCCACGGCGACCCGGGCGAAGTTCTTGGCTGCCGAGCGCAGCATGGCCGGGCCACCGATGTCGATGTTCTCAACGGCGTCGGCGAGGGTGCAGTCGGCCTTGGCGGTGACCGACTCGAACGGGTACAGGTTCAGTACCAGCAGGTCGATCGGAGCGATGCCATGCTCGGCCATCACCGCCTCGTCCTGGCCGGCACGGCCAAGCAGGCCGCCGTGCACCACCGGGTGCAGGGTCTTGACCCGGCCGTCCATCATTTCCGGGAAGCCGGTGACATCGGCCACGTCCTTGACCGGCAGGCCGGCGTCGCGGATCGCCTTGGCGGTGCCGCCAGTGGACAGCAGTTCCACGTTGCGGGCGGCCAGGGCACGGGCCAGGTCGATCAGGCCGGTCTTGTCGGAAACGGAGAGCAGGGCCCGGCGCACGGGCAGCAGATCGGAACTCATGGGGGCGGCAGTTCGAAGCGGAGCGGGTGCATATTGTAGGCTGTGCGGCATCCGCCTTCGACCGCAGGAAAGGAATCGTGTCGATATACGCTTTGAAAGGACGCTTCCAGGCCCTGCTGCGGCCGGCTGTCGGGGCGCTGTACCGGGCGGGCGTTACCGCCAACGCGGTGACCGTGGCCGCCGCGCTGGTTTCGCTGGGCGCGGCCTGTGCCGTTTACGTCTGGGGTCCGGGGCAGCCGCTGCTGTACCTGCTGCTCCCGGGCTGGATGCTGCTGCGCATGGCGCTGAACGCCGTGGACGGCATGCTGGCGCGCGAGTTCGGCCAGCAGTCCCGGCTGGGGGCCTATCTCAACGAGCTGTGCGACGTCATCGCCGACGCCGCCTTGTACCTCAGCCTGCTCAGCGTACCGGGCGTGTCGGCCACCGCGCTGTGGACCCTGACCTGGTCAGCGGCGGTCTGCGAGTACGCCGGGGTGCTGGGGCTGATGGCGGGGGCCAGCCGACGCTACGATGGCCCGATGGGCAAGAGTGATCGTGCTTTTGTAGTGGGCGTGACAGGATGTGCCCTGGCCTTCGGTTGGCTGGAAGGGACCTGGGTGGGCCATGTGGCCTGGGCGGCAGCCGCACTGTGTGCGCTGACCACCTGGCGACGGGTACGCAATGGATTGGCGGAAGCGGGCTGATTGGCCGGCACCGCTGGCTGCACAACGGAGTGATGCATGCGCGAAGAGCAACAGCTGACGTTTCACAGTTTTGATGGCCAGGAACTGTTTTACCGGTACTGGCCGGCTGCTACAGGCACAGCCACGGCCAAAGCGGTCGTCCTGCTGCACCGCGGCCACGAGCACTCGGGCCGGGTGGTCCACCTGGTCGATGAGCTGGACATGCCGGATGCGGCCGTGTTCGCCTGGGATGCCCGCGGCAATGGCCGTTCGCCCGGCGTACGTGGCGATGCGCCCGGTTTTGACGCACTGGTGCGCGACCTGGATCGCTTCATTGCGCTGATCGGCCAGCAGCATGGCATCGCAGTGCAGGACATCGCCATCGTCGCGCAGAGCGTCGGTGCCGTGGTGGCAGCTACCTGGGTGCACGACTACGCGCCGCCGCTGCGGGCGCTGGTGCTGGCGTCGCCGGCATTCAAGGTGAAGCTGTACGTGCCACTGGCAGTGCCGGGCCTGAAGCTGATGCAGAAGCTGCGCGGCAACTTCTTCGTCAACAGCTACGTCAGACCACAGTGGTTGACCCATGATCCGGCACGCGTCGAGAGCTACCGCAGCGACCCGCTGATCACCCGGCCGATCTCGGTGCGCGTGCTGCTGGGGCTGTACGAGGCGGCCGAACGCGTGGTCGGAGACGCACAGGCCATCACCGTGCCGACCCAGCTGCTGGTGTCCGGTTCGGATTTCGTGGTGCATCGCGCACCGCAGGACCGGTTCTACGAGCGTCTGTCCAGCCCGGTGAAGGAGCGTCATCTGCTGCCCGGCTTCTTCCACGACACGTTGGGAGAGCGCGACCGCGCACCCGCCATTGCCGCCATCCGCCGCTTCCTCAAAGAGCGCTTTGCAGTGCCCGCGGTACGCCCCAGCCTGCGCGACGCGCATCGCCAGGGGCCGACCTTCAACGAGGCCGAAGTGCTGGCTTGGCCGCCGCAGCGCAACAGCGTGCAGGACCTGTACTGGCGCTTCACCCGTACGGGGCTGCGCTTCGGCGGCAAGCTCTCCGAAGGCATCGCGTTGGGACTGCAGACCGGATTCGATTCGGGCAGCACGCTGGATTACATCTATCGCAACGAGGCGCGCGGCCGGGGGCCGCTGGGCCGGCTGGTCGACCGCAGTTATCTGGATGCGATCGGCTGGCGCGGCATCCGGATCCGACGCAGCCACGTGCGCGAACTGCTGCAGTCCGGAGCACAGCGCCTGCGCGCCGCAGGACAGCCGGTGCGGGTGCTGGACGTGGCCGCCGGGCACGGCCGCTACGCGCTCGATGACCTGGCGCAAGGCGGGCAGCGTGCAGATTCCATCCAGCTCCGTGACTTCAGTCCGCTCAATGTCGAGCAGGGCAGGGCTTTGATCCGGCAGTTCAACGCAGAGGACATCGCCACGTTCGAGCAGGGCGATGCGTTCGACGCGCCGTCGCTCGCCGCGTTGCCGGTGGCACCGACGCTGTCGATCGTGTCGGGCCTGTACGAGCTGTTCGCCGACAACGACGCCGTGTCGCGCTCCCTGCAGGGCATCGCTGCGGCGATGCGCGAGGGTGGCTATCTGGTCTATACCGGGCAGCCCTGGCACCCGCAGCTGGAGTTCATCGCCCGCGCGCTCACCAGCCACCGCGAAGGCGCGGCGTGGGTGATGCGCCGACGCACCCAGCAGGAGATGGATGAGCTGGTCCGGCTGGCCGGGTTTGAGAAGGTCGAGCAGCGCATTGATGCGTTCGGCATCTTCACCGTATCACTGGCGCGACGGGTGGCCCATGGCTGAGGGCATCCGCCCGTGGCGACGCGCGCTGCTGTGGCTGGCACTGCTGGGGCCGTTCTTCTTCCTCAGCTACGGCTTTGCCAATCACCTGGCCTCGCTGCAGGCGTTCGTGCCATCGATCGTATTCAACTGGGAAGCGCGCATCCCGTTCCAGGCCTGGACCATCGTGCCGTACTGGTCGATCGACCTGTTCTACGTGGCGTCCTTCTTCATCTGTACGTACCGCGCCGAGCTGGATGCACACGCGCGTCGGCTGTTGACCGCGCAGTTGCTGTCGGTGACGTGTTTCCTGCTGTGGCCGCTGCGCTTCAGCCTGGAACGGCCGGAGACCGGCGGGGTATTCGGCTGGCTGTTCGATGTGCTGCTGGGCTTCGACAAACCGTTCAACCAGGCTCCCTCGCTGCACATCGTGCTGCTGGTGGTGCTGTGGGTACGCTACCAGCAGCACCTGCAGGGAGGGTGGCGCGCGGCGCTGCACGTGTGGTTCGGCCTGATCGGACTGTCGGTGCTCACCACCTGGCAGCACCATTTCATCGACGTACCCACCGGCGTGGCGGTGGGGTGGCTTTGCGTCTGGTTGTGGCCGATTGAAGCGCGCTCGCCGCTGGCAGCGTGGCGGACCGCGCGCGACCCGGTACGTTGGAAGCTGGCAGCGCTGTACGCACTCGGTAGTGCGGGCTGTGCCGCGCTGGCACTGCAGCTGGGCGGCTGGGCGCTGTGGCTGGGGTGGCCGGCGCTGTCGCTGGCACTGGTGACGTTGGCGTATGCCGGCTTCGGTACGGCGGTGTTCCAGAAGCAGGAAGATGGCCGCCTGAGCATGGCCGCCTGCTGGCTGCTGGCCCCGTATCTGCTGGCGGCATGGTGCAATTCACGCTGGTGGACGCGGCGCGCCCCGCATCCGCAGCAGGTGGTTGAAGGGGTCTGGCTTGGTCGCCTGCCGGAAGCAGGTGCCGCATTGCAGCCGGTGACCGTGGTGGACGTCTGCGCTGAACTGCCGTTCCGCGGGCGGGTCCGGCATTACCGTCAGGTGCCGATGCTGGATCTGGCGACGCCCAGTCCTGAAGTGCTGCGCCGGGCCGCAGAGGCCATTGCACATGGTCATCGCCGCGGCAGCGTACTGGTGTGCTGCGCGCTGGGCTACTCACGCAGCGCGGCGGCGCTGGCGACCTGGCTGTGCCTGAGCGGGCGCGCTGAAAGCGCCGACAAGGCGGTGGCGCTGCTGGCCCAGGATTGCCCGTGGATCGTGCTGGCACCGCGTCATCGTTACGCCATCGAGCAGGCGCTGCTCCTGCCTGAGTCGCAGGGGACACTCCAGGTGAATGCATGAGCGACATGATGCAGATCCGCACCATGGCCGCTGTCCTTCGACAGGGTCGTGGGTTGGCGTCGGTGGCCTGGCTGTGCGCGGCTGCCGGACTGGCCCTGCTGTGCCTGGGGCCGCTGACGACGCTGGCCAGCGCAGCGGCATTGTTTTCCCTGATGGCCGGCGTGGTGCAGGCCGGCTACGCGGTCCGCGTCAATTTCGATCACGCACTGCTGGAGGGCTTTGCTGCCACCGGCCAACATGACGACGCGGCGCGCCTGGACGCGGCACTGGCCGCGCTGGGGCTGCGCGAGAAAACACAGATTCAGCGCAGCTGGGCGGATCGCTGGCGGGGCATGCGCGGGCTGCTGCGTGGCCAATGCATCGCGCTGATGGTGCAGGTGCTGCTGCTGCTCTGCGCGTTCTGGCTGCGCGGATGACGTGGGACAAGGAGAACCGATACATGCGGGAGATCACCGATGCTGGCTGATGTGGTGGCACGTGGCTGTAGTGGTGCGATCCGCACCCTGACCGGAGCACGGGCGCTGTGGCAGGGTTGCGCGCCCTCCAGCGATCACCGCGTTTACTACGGCAACCACGCCAGCCACGGCGATTTCGTGCTGATCTGGTCGTCGCTGCCGGTGCAGCTGCGCCGGCAGGTGCGTCCCGTGGCGGCCGCCGAATACTGGCAGCGCGACGGCCTGCGGCGTTACCTGATCCACGCGGTGTTCAACGGCGTTCTGATCGAGCGTGAACGCACGGCGCGGCAGCACGATCCGATCGCATGCCTGTGCCAGGCGGTGGACGAGGGCAATTCATTGATCCTGTTTCCAGAAGGGACGCGCAACCCTGAAGAGGGGGTGCTTCCCTTCAAGAGCGGCATCTACCACCTGGCACGGCAGCGGCCTGAACTGGAGTTCGTGCCTGTGTGGATCGACAACCTCAAGCGGGTGATGCCGAAGGGGCGTTGGCTGCCGCTGCCGCTGCTATGCACTACCACCTTCGGCGAACCGCTGCGATTGAACGCGGGCGAGGACAAGCAGCAGTTCCTTGATCGCGCCCGCGATGCCTTGCTGGCGCTGGATCCGCAGCAGGCACGGAGCGGCTCATGATCGCGTTGCAGAACCTTGCCGCACAGATCGCACAGCTCTCCACCCATGCGCAGACCCGGCTGCTGTTTGCCGGTATTGCCGCCGTGCTGGTGGTGGCCACGGTAATCGCCGAGACGCTGCGCTGGCGGACCCGGCATGCGCCCAGCAGCGTGGTGGCAAACCTGGTATCGCGCATCCGCGCGTGGTGGGTGATGGCGGCGGTGGTCGCGCTGGCGTTCTTCTTCGGCCGCACCGGCGTGATCGTGCTCTTCGCGATTGTGTCGCTGTTCGCGCTGCGCGAGTTCATCACCCTCACCCCGACCCGGGCGGGCGACTACTACGCGCTGCTGGCCGCGTTCTACGTGGTGCTGCCGTGGCAGTACTGGCTGGTGTGGACAGACTGGTACGGCATGTACACGCTGCTCATTCCGGTCTACGCGTTCCTGTTCCTGCCCATCCTGGCGACCATCGGCGGTGACACTACCCACTACCTGGAGCGCACGTCGAAGGTGCAGTGGGGCCTGATGATCTGCGTGTTCTGCATTTCGCACGTGCCGGCGCTGCTGAACCTGCGGCTGGATGGCGTGGAGCCGGCGCGCAACCTGCTGCTGTTCGCCTTCCTCGTGATCGTGGTGCAGTCCTCCGACGTGCTGCAGTACATCTGGGGCAAGCTGCTGGGCCGGCACCTGATCGCACCGAAGCTGTCACCGTCCAAGACGGTGGAGGGCTTTGTCGGCGGTGTGCTGTCGGCCAGTGCGCTGGGCGCGGCGCTGTGGTGGCTGACCCCGTTCACCCCCTGGCAGGCGTTCGGCATGTCGCTGGCGATCAACCTGATGGGCTTCTGGGGTGGCCTGGTGATGTCGGCGATCAAGCGCGATCGCGGCATCAAGGACTGGGGCCACATGATCGAGGGCCATGGCGGCATGCTCGACCGCTTGGATTCGGTGTGCTTTGCCGCACCGGTGTTCTTCCACCTGGTGAGGTATTTCTGGGGTTGAACGGCGTGCCGACCAACGGTCGGCACCTACCAGCATGCATGGACCGATACGACCGGTCGGCACCTACCAGCATGCATGGACCGATACGACCGGTCGGCACCTACCAGCATGCATTGACCGGTACGACCGGTAGGTACCGACCGTTGGTCGGTACGCGGGCATCAGGTCGCGATGCCGTATTCCTTGAGCTTCTTGCGCAGTGTGGCGCGGTGAATGCCCAGCATGGCCGCGGCGCGGCTCTGGTTGCCTTCGCAGTGGTTCAGCACTTCCACGAACAGCGGAATTTCCATCTCGCGCAGGACGATCTCGTACACATCGTCCGCATCGCAGCCATCCAGGTCGCGCAGGTAGCGCCGGACCGACTGGGCCACGTGTTCGCGCAGCGGTGGCTTGGCCGCGCCACGACTGGTGTCAGGACGAGAAAAGACTGCGTTCAAGAAGGATCCCGGGTGCGAATGCCGGAGCGGACCGCAGCCCCGGACGGTAAGTCGAAGGCGACCAGTCTAGCGCGTGCCGCTGGCCCCCGCCATGCCGGAACGCGCAATAAAGGGTTACAGCAGTGAACGCTTACAGGAACTCGAAGGTGAACGCGACCGTGGAGGCGGCGGGTTCACGCACGCGGAACGCGATCTGTGCGCTCTGCCCCGGTTCAAGTACGGAGGCCGTGTCGCCACCCGGTCCCAGATAGTCCTGAGGCGCGAACACGCCGGTGCCGATCACCCGGCCATCGGCGTCGGAGAGCGACAGCCGCAGCTGCGGCCAGGCCTGCGCCCAGCGTGCGTCGTTGCGGAAGCTGGCCTGCACCTGCAACGCGCCCGGCTGTGTGGGGACCGGCCGTACATCACGGCTGATCATGCTGAAAGCGGTGGGCTCATGCCAGGCGGGCAGGCTGCAACGCAGTACGCTGCACAATCCGGCCACCCACGGTCGGCTGCCCGCATCGGCAGCCAGGTTGGCACGGTCGGCCACCATGATCTGCACAACCAGCAAGGCCACCAGCCCACCGACCAGTCCCCATTGCCAGCGCGGCGCGCGCGGCGCAGCGACGGGCGCGCGTGTAAAACTGGGAGCGGTCGCCGAAGGTTCTTGCGGCGGCGAGGGCGGTGCCGAAACGGGTTCCGGTTCCGCGGGCATGGATTCGGTCGGCGGTTCCTGCGCGGAGAACGCTTCGCCCACCTCGTCTGCTTCCGTTGCGTGTGCTGCCTGTTCCGGCGCGGACCCGGCTGCTGGCTCAGGCGCGGCAGCAGGTCCGGGCGTGGCACGCAGGAACGTGGCCAGGGGGCGGCGGGGTGGCGGTGTTGGCTCGGTCATGCGTCAGGGCCGGGCGAAGAGGCTGCTATTCAAGCACGACGGACGCCGGTGATGCGCATCCAGTCGTCTTCGCGCACCGCTTCAAGCTGGTCGAACCACGCCGCGTAACGCTGCAGCAGTTCGTCTTCCTGACCGTGCAGGATGCCTGAGAGTGCGATACGCCCGCCCGGTGCCACGCGGGCAGCCAGCACCTCGGCCAGGGCATCCAGTGCGGAAGCCAGGATGTTGGCGACCACCACAGGGTAGGTCGCCTGCGGCTCGTCAGCCGGCAGATGGACCTGCATCCGGTGCAGTTCGCCATTGCGCTCGGCATTGTCGCCGGTGGCGATCAGCGCCTGAGGGTCGTTGTCCACACCCACCGCCTGGGCGGCACCCAGTTTGAGCGCGGCCAGTGCCAGGATGCCCGACCCGCAGCCGAAGTCGAGCACGGTGCGGCCGGCAAGCACGCCTTCGGCTGCCAGGCTGTCCAGCCAGCGCAGGCACAGCGCGGTGGTCGGGTGCGTCCCCGAGCCGAAGGCGAGGCCAGGGTCCAGTCGTACCACTGCGGCATCGCTGCCTTGTGCGGCCTCGGGCAGCTCATGGTTCCACGGCACGATCCAGGTCCGCGAGCCGAACGCCATCGGCTGGAACTGGTCCAGCCAGGCGCGTTCCCAGTCCTCGTCCTCCACGGCACGGAAGCTTGCGCTTTCCCATTGCAGACCGGGATCGAACGCTTCCAGCGCGGCGAGCAGCGCCAAGGCATTGGTGTCGGCCGGGAACAGGGCGGTCAGTACCAGATCGTTCCACAGCGGGGTCTCGCCCACGCCCGGTTCCAGGATGGCGCGCTCGTTGCTGGTGTCGGCGTCGGCATCCAGGAGGGTCACCGCCAGTGCGCCCACATCATCCAGCGCGTTCTCGTAACGGGGCTGGGTGGCTTCGGTGCAGTGCAGGGTGAGTTCCAGATACGGCATGGGCAGGGCGCAGTCGGCGGGGAAGCGAGCATGCTAGACGATTGCGCCGTGTGCTGCCCGGTTGATCTCAGTATTTGGTGAGAATTCAGCCTTCGTCATGTTCAGGCAGGCCGCCGACAGCTTGATAAACTGGCGCTTCTGTCACCCACAAGCGGGCTCGCCCCTTCTGACATGACGTTTGTGCCCACCCTTAAAACCTGGCTGCTGGTGGTTCCGGCCCTGGCCTTGCTGGGGGTGGTGGGCTACCGCGCCGGTGGGCGTGCGCTTCCTCCTTCCGATCACGCCGAGGTAGCGGTAACCGACGTGCCCGCAGCGGGCACCGGGACGCCATTCCGCGCGCAGGACCTGGCCCGCCAGCTGATCGAGATGGAGCGCCCGAACGCCGTGCCGTCCGGTCTGCCTCTGGACATCCGCGCCGACATCGAGGGAGACACCGATCTGTTCGCCTACGCGCAGCGCCTGCGCCAGCAGGCTGCGGAAGGCAATGCCGAGGCGCGCTGGATGGTCAGTCGTGTCTATGACTACTGCGCGCTGTATGCCATGGATCCGGGCGGCTATCAGCTGGACAACAACCTGCTCAGCAGCATGGGCATGAATGGCACGGCCCCCATCGTGCAGGCACGTGAGCGGGTGGCGCGCCGGTGTGGCGGATTCGTCGCCGCCGACGGACTGGGCCGCAGGCTGATTCTCACCCAGCGCCTGCAGGCGGCGCAGGCAGGCAATCTGGCAGCCGAAGCGGCGCTGATGGCTGACGGTCAGCCGTTGCAGCCCACGTCTGACTATCGACGCGACCTGGTTGAACGTGTGCTTGATTCGCGCGACCCGGAAGCGTTCATGGCGCTGTCGCCCGCCATGGGCCAGCGTGCGGCCGGCGACGCTGCGCTGCAGGGCCTGGTGGCCGGTGATCCGTTCAGTGAACTGGCCTGGCGTCTGGCCGCCTGCGAGCTTGGCATGGCCTGCGGCCCGGACAGTGTGCTGATGAACAATTTCTGTGCGAACGGAGGGATCTGCTCGCAGGACAGTGGACAGGATTTTTCTGGTTTCGTGTATGACGCTGCGGTCTCGCGGCAAGGTGCGGGGAAAATGAAGACGTTGGTCGAAGAACTGATCAAGCGGAGAAACCGGCGATGAACTACCGTCGATTCCTGCATGGCGCAAAATTCTGGTTCTGGGTGGCCCTGTTCGTGGCTTACTCGGCCGGTGCGGTGGGCCTGGTGTTGATCGACACCTACGACGACCGTTACCGCAACCTGTCCAAGGTGAAGCTGACGTCGGTGAAGGTGCAGGAAGACGTGCGCCGTGCCGGTGCCAGCCAGGTGGCCGCGGTGTATCGCGCGCAAAGCGGTATGCCGTTTGCGTCACTCCCGGCGGGCAGCACCTTCCAGGTGGTGTGGCCGGACGGCTCGACTGAAACCATGGTGATTGTCGACCCGACCTCCACGCTGGGCGTGGCCCCGGTGAAGAACACCCAGGTGACGGCGGCGGACGCCAACCCCTGACCTGATCGGGGGCCTAGGAATGATCCCTTGGACAGCGGGCGCGAACTTCGATGTGATCGACGTTCGCTCCGACTGGCTGTTCCTGGAAGTTCCTGATGCCCATTGCCGTACAGCAATACCGGCAGGCGATCGCCCGCCCGCGCCGTCCCGAGATTCCCGCGCCGCCCCCACCGATTGAACCGCTGGCGATCCGGCGGGCGTCGACTCCCGCCCACCTGTTGCTGGGCCTGCTGGCGATCAGCAACGCCACGCCCGCGCCGGCCCGCATCTCTACCCGCCCGCCATTGCCGGCGGCACCGGCCAACTGTACGCGCACCGGTCCGGTGTGGAACGCGCCCACCGTCCTGCACGGCATCGCCCACTTCCTGCGCGCGCCAGTCACCACCATGGCGACCGAAATACACAACGCCCGGCTGGCCGCAGCGGGCGTGCGTTGCGCGCCGCCCCTGCCTTCGGGTACCCGGACGCTGATGCAGATCGGCGATTATCTCGCCGGCATGGGCGAGGGCGCGGTGCTGGGCGGGCGCGGCCTGCTGGCGCTGCGCACCACCGCAGCGGCGCTGGACGTCGCCGGCGACGTGGTCGAAGACGCTCCGCTGCAACCTGGCCTGGCCGAGGACGTGGTCGCCGCCCAGGCGGGGGTGCGTATGGAGGTAGCCCCCGAGGTGCCCCGCGCGCCGCTGCAGCCGCTCGCCGACACCGCGCCGGTCCGCCTGGGCGCCTGTTTCACGCGTCCACGCAGTTCGATCCCGCTGTTCGACGCCGCTGCCCGGGCGGTCGCGGAACAACCGCCGCTGGGCGACAGCTGGCGGGTAACGCGCCTGCAGCACAACGGCCTGCTTGCGATGCAATCGAGCGACGGTGCCGCGGCGCAGGCGGTGCGCGTAGACGGATTCTGCTACGCCGCCACGCGCCACGCCGATGGCAGCCTGCATATTGGTGGGATCCAGCTTTCGCTGGAGGACGGCCTCTACGGACTGGCGGCCGGGCGCACGCCATCAGAACCCGCACCTGCGTCGGTGCGCTGCGCGCGCG
>NZ_RHPP01000042.1 GCF_003935715.1 Stenotrophomonas sp. 278
AACTTTCGGTCTGCCCCCCCAGGCACGGTCAATCAGGTCGCGCGTGAAGCACTTTCCGCAGTGCAGGGCCGCCTCCGTTACGCCTCAGCGTAAGCCGGATAATCGATATACCCTTCCGCGCCACCGCCATAGAACGACTCGCGCTTTGGCGCGGCCAGCGGCCAACCGTTCTTCAAGCGTGCCACCAGATCCGGGTTGCTGATGAAGCTGGCACCGAACGCGGCCAGATCGATCACGCCTTCGTCGATCAACTGCTCGGCGCGTTCGCGGGTCATGCCGCCGGCCAGAATCAACGCCGTCTTCGGCAGGTGCGGCTTCAGGCTGTGCAGCAGGCCTTCAAAGCCGCCTTCGCTGCTGCCGTCGGCCGGCCGGTCGCCCATCTTGTAGCCCGACTGGTCCATCAGGTGCACATACGCCAGTTCACGCTTGCCGATCTCACGGACAAGAGCGGTGTAGGTCGCTTCGATCTCCGGGTACAGCGGCATGTCGAACAGCTGGCCGTACGGCGAGAGACGGATCGCAGTGCGCTTGACTCCAATGCGCGCCACCACCGCATCAATCACCTCAAGGGTGAAGCGCACGCGGTTTTCCAGCGATGCTGCGGAGTAGCTATCGGTGCGGTCATTGACCAACGGGTTGAGGAACTGCTCATGCAGGTAACCGTTGGCACCATGGATTTCCACGCCGTCAAAACCGGCCTCGATGGCGTTGGCGGCAGCCTGTGCGAAGGCTTCCACGATGCGCGGAATCTCAGCGGTCTCCAGCTGGCGCGGTGCCGGCGTTTCAATCAGTGCTGCTTCGCCCTGTGCGTTGAAGCCGAATGCCTGTGCGCCCACCGCCTGCCTGGAGCTGGCGCTGACCGGCTGCTGGTTGTCGAACTGGATGCTGGGGTGGGACACCCGCCCCACGTGCCACAACTGCGCGAACATGCGCCCGCCGTTGGCGCGCACCGAGTTGGTGGTCAGCCGCCAGCCGGCAATCTGCTCCGGAGTGAAGATGCCCGGGTTGAACAGATAGCCCTGGCCTTCGCGCGAGATAGGCGTGCCTTCGCTCACGATCAGGCCGGCGCTCGCGCGCTGGCTGTAATAGAGCGCGGTGCGCTCGTCGGCGGCGTCGTGCGCGGCACGGGCGCGGGTCAGCGGGGCCATCACCACGCGGTTCTTCAACGGGGTGCCGGCCAGGTCAAAGGGTTCGAACAAACGGCTCATCAGGGTGTCCTGCAGTAGGGAAGGGGCGCAGGGGGCTGCGCGCTGCCCATCAAACTAGGGGCTTGCGAAACGGGCTACAATCACGCCGTTCGGCAAATCACTATTGCTGAAATCGCAATTCACCAACCGGTGCCCCGCCGCCCATGCAGCTCAAGGCTCTCCGCTACTTTCTGACTGTTGCCGCCACCGGCAGCTTCCTCGCCGCCGCCCGGCAATACAGTGTTCCAGCCTCGTCGGTGTCGCGTTTCATCGCCGCGCTGGAGAAGGAACTGGGCAAGCAGCTGCTCTATCGCAGCACCCGCGCCGTGCGCCTGACCGAGGCCGGCGAGCTGTTCCATCACCAGGTGCGTGATGCGCTGGAGATACTGGATCAAGCGGCCGAGCAGATAGAGGGCAAGGATGCCGGCATCAGCGGGCTGATCCGCATCAACGCGCCCGAATCGCTGGGCCGCCGGCATATCGCCCCGATCATTGCCGAACTGCAGGAGCAGCATCCGGCACTGGTGGTCGAGCTGACCCTGACCGACCTCTACATCGACCCGGTGCAGGACGGAGTGGATATCACCATCCGCATCGGCCCGCTGGTGGATTCGGGGTTGATCGGCAAGGTGATCTCGCCCAACCGTCACCGGGTGGTGGCAAGCCCGGCTTACCTCGCGGAACACGGCGTGCCTGAGACGCCGGAGGACCTCCTGCAGCACCGCTGCCTGGTCTACAAAGGGCAGCTCGGCATGCAGCGTTGGTACGTCAACGCCGGCGACGATCAGCCCCTGAAGGTGCTCAACGTCACCGGTCCGCTACGCAGCAACAATGCGGAAGCACTATTGGCGGCGGCCGTCGCCGGGCGTGGCATCGTGCTGTTCCCGGACTGGATGTTCGACAACGGGACCTTCGCGCGCGGCGACATGGTGAAGCTGTTGCCGCAGTGGCAGTTCTCCACCCAGCCGGACCAGCTTTACCTGCAGATGCTGTCGCCCGAGAACAAGATGCGCTCGCGCAAGGTGCAGACCGTGTCGGCGTTCATCCTGGAGGCGATCGGCACGCCGCCTTACTGGTGTCTGGATGCCTGAGTCCCGGCGGCGCACCTGCTGCAAAACCGGCGTGGCACGGCACGGAATCGCCGAGTGGACCTACCCGGTGCTGCGGGAAATCTGACCCCGGTGCACCGTGGGCCGCCATTGGTCACGGTGCCGCCTTTCACCTTGCAGCGCGGTGCGCGCGCTGGCCATCATGGAATGGGATGACCCCCATTACCAAAGGACTTGATGATGGCCACGAAGAAACTCACCTGGTTACTGCCGTGCGCCGTGGTCCTGGCCATGCTCGCAGTAATGGCACAGCTGGGCTGGGAGCACACCCACGGCGGCATCCAGCGGCACCATCTGCTCAACGACGCGACGCTTCCCGCCATCTCCAATGACTGGGGACTGGTGGTCCTGCCATTGCTGGGTGCGCTGGCGGGTTGGGTAGTGACCCGGCGGGTTCGGGCCAAACCCAGTTCGTTGCCACCGGCTGTGGCCGGCTGCCTCGGGGCGTTGTTGGCTGGCGTGGCACTTTCGACGGCCTTCGTTACCGGTGGCGAGCCCGCTGCCACGAACGTCATGCTGGGCATCCTTGCCGCCAGCGTGGTGCTGCCGGTGTACCGGGCGGAGTACCTGTTCGGCTTCGTCCTGGGCATGACGTTTGTGTTTGGGCCGGTGCTGCCCGCCATCGTGGCCTGCGTGCCCATGCTCATCTCGGCGGTCAGCCGGTTGGTGGTATGGCGGGGTGCCACGTGGGTGCTGGGGAGATTTGCGACACGCTGAGTTGGGCCAACTTGCCCGGCCTCGCCGATAACGGCATCATCCCTGAACTACTTCATGGAAAGAGAACAGCCGTGCAGCCCGCTCAAGGACGTCTGGCTCGCTGGGCGCGTTTCAGTGCCATTGTGCTTCTATCCACGACTTCGTGGCTGGCCAACGCGAGCGATTCGGGTCCACTGGACCACCTGAAGATAGCAAGGCTGGACGGCTCTCTTTTGGACGTCCACCTGCGTCCCGCCACCCAGGACAAAGTTCCGCTGCTGATCTACATCGACGGCTCTCTGTGTATATCGTCTACCGAGGATGGAACAGCACAGTGGTTACTGCATCGTGGCAGCACGAAAACACCCTACGCTGTGGCCATCGTCGACAAGTCTGGCCCCACTATTCCGCAGAAGAACGCCAACGGCGATATTGAGATCGGCCCGGCCTTCGCCTGCAGCCGGGAGTTCAAGCAGTACTACACCATTGACCAGCGAGTCTCAGACCACCTGCGCGCGCTTCAGTACCTGCGGCGCCACGCGGAATGGTGGAACGGCGAACTGCTGGTCTGGGGATTCTCCGACGGCGGGCGAATCGGTGCGCAGCTGGCGTCGTACTACCCGCAGACCCAGGCGGTTGCCCTGGTGGGCTCTGGTGGCGGTATTCCCATGGCTGAGTCAATGGAGGACATGGTGTGCGCCACATCAGCCGACACTGCTGAATGCCGAGAGTCATTGCGCAGGCAGGTGGACGAGATTCGCGCGCAGCCGGTGCCCGGGCGCGATTGGATGGGCGAGGCCAACACCTACGCTGCCTGGGCCAGTCGCCTGGATGCCGTAGAAGCCAACATCCTGCGTGATCTTGCCGCTCCGCTGCTCGTGGTGCATGGGCAGCGGGATGGCTCGGTGCCGGTGGCGTCCGCACGCAAACTGGCCGAGCGCATGGGGGAATCCGGCGTGGTATTCCGCTACCGCGAGGTTGCCGGCATGCTGCACAGCCTGGGAAGCGGAATGAAGCCCCGCGAGGTCGAAGCCTTGCATCAGGAAGTGCTGGCGTGGCTGCTTGACCAGACCTCGCCGGAATAAGGAGCACACATGCCACTGGACGACATCGCAGGCGGCTTGCTCGGCGGTCTGTTCCGCTTCGTGATCTACGTATTCGTGGACATCTTCTTCGAGGCCATCATCAAGGGCACTGGTCATGTCGTGCTGGTGACGCTGCGGCCGAAGAAGGAGCCGTCGGAAGGTGCCTGCGCACTGGTGGGGTTGCTTGCATGGGCTGCGCTGTTGGCAATTGCCATACTCGTGTTGCGGGAAATCTACCGGTAGGGTCGACGCTGCGTTTCCTGATGGACGCTCGCTCGGTGGGCTTCATGCGTTAAAGCGCCGATGAGTGTTATCGGCAGACGTCTTACGACCGTCTCTACCGGAGCAGAAAAACCGGTCTGGATGAGGCGTCCGTCAGGAAGCGCGTTCGGCTTCCAGCCTGTCCAGGAAGCCGAACAGCGCTTGATTCATCTGTGACCAGTCCTGTGCGCGCAGCACGTCGGCCTGCTGCACGAAAGGACGGTCACGCAGCGTGGCCAGCTCCTGCGTGGACGCTGCAATCAGCATCTCCACCACCTCCGGCGTGAACTCCATATGGCACTGGAAGCCGTAAGCGCGCGGGCTGTACTCGATGATCTGGCGCGGGCAGCCTTCGCTGTACGCGATGATCTTCGCGTCTGACGTCAGCCCGGGCATGTCGCCGTGCCAGTGGCCCACCTCCAGCACGTTGGCGAAACCGGTGAACTTCGGGTTGGTGCGTCCTTCCGGTGTCAGCGTGATCGGGAACTTGCCGATCTCCTTCTCCGGGCTGTGTTCGTACTGCCCACCCAACGCCTCACCGAGCAGCTGCGCGCCCAGGCAGACGCCGACTACAAGCCTTCCGGCGTCGACAAACGAGCGAATCAACGTCACCTCTGCGTGGGCATTGAAGTGCGGGCACTCACTTTGCGGGGTGGAAGGGGACTGTGGACCACCCATGACCACCAGCATGTCGTGCTGGCTGGCATCCGCCGGCAGGGCATCGCCGCCGTGCAGGTGCGTGAAGCTGGCGGTATGGTCGCGGTCCTGCACCCACTGCAGGTAGGCCCCGGGGGCCTCGAAGGACTCATGGATGACGAAGTGGACCTTCATGGTGATTCCGGGACGTGGGTTGGGTTGGAGGCATCATGCCAGACCGGGACCCTGAAGCTACGAACCAGCTGGCGGAGAGGAACGGCGGTAGGGTCGGTCGACAGACGACCGCCGATGGAAATGATCGGCACGGTGACGAGTGACCTTTGGACGGAGAAGCGCGTTACCCCAGCGGGAGTCCTGCGTCCCAGCGTTGATGGTTGTTATCGGTCGTCGTCTGTCGACCGACGCTACCAAAGCGTGCACTCGCTATGGCTGTACCGCTTTCGCAGCGAGCGTTCCCAACCGCTGCACGGCCTGCTCCAGCTTCGCGTCCCACACCATGCCGCATCCCAGCCGCACGTGGTCGGGATAGTCGCCTCGGCTCGAGAACAACCCACCCGGTGATCCGCGATAGTCGTCCCCCCGTCCCAGCTTGGGCAGATCTTGAATCGCGGAACATCCACCATTGCCTGCGGTTGAAGGGCCTAGGCGGGAGAATGGTAGAGTCGGTCGCAAGACGACTGCCAACAACAACGATCAGCCCGGTAACGAGATACCTTCAAGCGAAGTGGCGCGCTCCTCCGCGTTGATGGAACGCACCAGCTACCGCCTGAGTGATGATGTGATTGACTGAGGAATACATGAACATATCGCTAAGTCCAGCTTCCATGTATGGCCATTGGAACGGCCCGGGGCAGAATCCAAAGGTCTGTGAGTTCCAGCATGGAAGGATCATGATCTACGTCGAGTACGACGATTCAAGTCCAATGCCTGCCCGGCTGGCCGCCGCTCAGGCGAGCATCGATCAGGCGATTGAGGATGTCGACAACGCCGTCGCGTTTGCATCCAACATCTCTGCTCAGAGTTTCCCCGATTTCTGGAAGAACGCATCGAGTATTGAGCTGAGGGAAAATCCTCTCGCGGTCTTCTGTATCAGATATGAGCTTGGAACGATGCTTCCAAGCTACGACATCTGGTGGAATCCCTGGTTCAAGACCCAGGAAGGTACCGCGTACTCCGAGGAATGGATTGAAGAGGTGGTTCGCGTGCGCCTTCCCGAGGAAGATGGATGTATTTCGATCCTGCGGCGCGAGCAGGGAAAGTTCGAAGTGTTGCGGCAATGGGTTGACGGATAGCGTCACTACACCAAAGACCCAGATTTCCAAAGTCCCCATTACCTGCGTACCAAAGCCAACTCTCCCAACCGACGCACAGCCTGCTCCAGCTTCGCATCCCACACCATGCCGCATCCCAGCCGCACGTGGTCGGGATAGTCGCCTCGGCTCGAGAACAGCCCACCCGGTGAGATGCCGATTCCTTCGTCCATCGCCGCGGCGGCCAGCGCATCCGCATTACCGCCATCAGGCAACTGCAGCCACAGCGAAAGCCCACCCTTGGGCGAACTGCACCGCGTGCCCTCTGGCCAGTGCCGCGCGATAGCGTGCTGCATGCGGCAGGCGTTGTCGGCCAGCTGCTGGCGCAAGCGCCGAAGATGCCGGTCGAGGTCATGGTGCTCCAGGTAATCCACAAGCGCCAACTGCGGCAGCGTCGGATTGCCTACAGTGGAGTGGTACTTCGCGCGTACCAGCGCATCGGTCCAGCCGGCACCGAGAATCCAACCCACCCGCAGACCCGGTGCCAGCGTCTTGGAGAACGAGCTGCAGGTCAGCACCTGTCCACGTGTATCGAAGTGCCGCAGCGGTGGTGGACGCACACCGGACCAGCCGAGGTCGCCGTAGATATCATCTTCGATCACCACGGTGCCGTGGCGGGCGCAGCTGTCGAGCAGGACCTGCTTGTCTGCATCGGTCAGCACCGTGCCCAGCGGGTTGTGGAAGTTGGGCACCAGCACCGCGGCGCGCACCGGTGTCTGCTCCAGCAGCACGTCCAGCCGTGCCAGATCCAGCCCGCCACCCTGGCGATGCGGCAGCTCCAGCACCTTCAAACCCTGCGCGGCCACCGCCTGCAGAATCCCGTGGTAGGTGGGTGTTTCCACGATGACCACGTCGCCGGGCTGTGTCAGCACCCGCAGTGCGAGGCTGATCGCCTCCATGGAGCCGGCGGTGATCACTACTTCGTCAGGTGACACGTCGGTCGCCAGCCGCGCATAGCGCTGGGCGACCAAGCGCCGCAACGGCGCATGTCCCTGCGGCGGCGCGTAATCCAATGCCTGCTGCTGATTGCGGCGCAACGTCCGCGCCACCGAGGTGGCCAACGCCTTGGCCGGCAGCAGCTCGGTGGCGGGGGAGGCGTTGTGCAGCGCCAGCAGGTCTGTGCGGGCCAGCAGTTCGTGCAGCCGCGCCAGCGCGGGATTGTCGACCGGATGCGGCACGCGCCGGCGAGGTGCGGTGCTGCGCGGTGGTTCCGGGCTGGCCAGCAC
Organism: Stenotrophomonas sp. 278; assembly: GCF_003935715.1. Classification (GTDB taxonomy): domain Bacteria; phylum Pseudomonadota; class Gammaproteobacteria; order Xanthomonadales; family Xanthomonadaceae; genus Stenotrophomonas; species Stenotrophomonas maltophilia_AH. The sequence continues at coordinate 7,532 of NZ_RHPP01000042.1, forward strand.
GTAGTAGCCGGAGCGCGGTCGTGCCTGCACCAGCCCCTCGCGTTCCAGCTGCAGACAGGCCTGTACAGCGGTGGCGGGGCTGACGCCGTGGCCGCTGGCCAGCTGACGGATCGACGGCAGCCGCTCGCCGGCGCGCAACACGCCCTGTGCGATCTGGTCGCGCAGGGTGGCGGCAATGGCGGAATAGAGCAGCATCTCTACCTCCCATCTGTACTGGTCATATTTGATTCTAGCTGAGTCTGTATTGGTACCGAGTGGAGGCACAGACTGGCCGTCCCCCCAACTGGATACGGCCATGCAGGCGTCCTCCCCCTCCCAGACCCGGCTGGCCCTGTGGCAGCTGGTGGTGGCCGAAATCCTGATCGGTTCGGTCGGCGTGTTCGTCCACGAGAGTGGACAGGACCCGATCACCGCGGTGTTCTACCGCTGCCTGTTCGGTGCCGTCTTCCTGCTGGGGTGGGGGATTGCACGCGGGCATCTGCAGGGCGTGTGGCGCGACCGGGTGTTTCTGCGCGGCGCGGTGATCTCCGGCGTGCTGCTGGTACTGAACTGGGTGGCGCTGTTCGCCGGCATGGCACGGTCGTCGATCGGCGTGGCCACCATGGTGTACCACTGCTTCCCGTTCGTGATGCTGATTCTGGCCGCGCTGGTGCTGAAGGAGCGCACGCGTCCCGCCGACTGGGGCTGGACAGTGCTGGCGTTCGTGGGTGTGGCGGCGTCGGCTGATCCCATGCAGGTACTGGCTGGCAGCAGCGGCTATCTGCTGGGGATCGGCTTAACCCTGCTGGCCGCGCTGCTGTGTGGTGCGTCGCTGCTGATGTCGCGGCAGATCGGGCGCGAGCGGCCGTTTGCGCTGGTCACCGTGCAGTGTCTGGTGGGTGTGGTGATGCTGGCGGGCTTCGCCGACGCTGGCGCGCTGCACCTCGGCGGCCACTGGGTGTGGCTGATCGGGCTGGGCATCATCCACAGCGGCATTGTGTACGTGCTGTTCTACTCGTCGTATCGGCATCTGCCGGTGGCGACCATCGCGGTGATTGCATTCGTGTATCCGCTGGTGGCGTTGCTGCTGGATTACGTGGTGTATGGGAATCGCCTGAGCCCCATCCAATTGGCCGGTTTGGGGCTGATCGTGGTCGGTACGCTGGGGGTGAATCTGAAGTGGTCGTTGCCGGTGGGACGGAAATTGAGCGCGGTGTCGGAACAATGACCGGAACAATGACCGAAGCGGGTAGGGTCGGTCGATAGACGACCGCACGTACCGCTGATCAGCACTGGGACGCATGACACCGAACGAGGAAGCGCGCCCCCGTTCGAGGGTCATGCGTTACAGCAGTGATGATTGTCATCGGCGGTCGTCTATCGACCGACCCTACCGCCCACCCATCAGCAACGAGCGGATCTTCGCCTCAGTCTGCGCATACTCGCCTTCGCCCAGGTGCTGATAGACGATCCACCCCTCCTGGTCGATCAGATACAGCGCCGGCCAGAAGCGGTTGCCGTACGCGTTCCAGGTTGCATAGCCGTTGTCCATCGCCACCGGGTAGCGGATGCCGAACTGCTTGACCGCGTCCTGCACATTGCCAAGCTGCTTCTCATACCCGTATTCCGGCGTATGCACGCCCACCACCACCAGACCCTGGTCGCGATAACGCTCATGCCACTGCTTGACGTGCGGCGCGACCCGCGCGCAGTTGATGCAGGAGTACGTCCAGAACTCCACCAGCACGACCTTCCCGCGCAGCTCGCCCATCTTCAGGGCGGGCGAGTTGATCCAGTGCTCGATGCCGGCGAACTCCGGGGCCAGCGGTGAGGGCGAAGCATGCGTAGGAGGCACCGGGTCCTCAGGTGCCAACGGGGAGCAGGCGGCGGCAAACACACACGCCCCCAACAAGGTGACGATGGCGGGTAGTTTCTTCATGGTGATCACCCCACTTCGATCTGCGCATCGATGTTGCCGCGCGTGGCTTTGGAATAGGGGCAGGTGCGATGCGCCTGTTCGACGATGGCTTCCGCGGTGGCACGGTCCAGCCCGGGCAGGTGGACCCGCAGCCGCGCCTGCAACTGGTAGCCCGTGCTGTTCTGGCCCAGATCCACTTCGGCATCCACCGCCGCATCCGCGGGTAGCGTGACCTGCAAAGCACGCGCGGCGAAGCCCATGGCACCCAGGAAGCAGGCCGACCACCCTGCAGCAAACAGCTGCTCGGGGTTGGTGCCGGGACGCGGGCTGCCGGGCGGAGAAAGGACGATATCCAGCTGGCCATCGTCGCTACGGGCGTGGCCGTCACGGCCACCGCGGGTGTGGGTCTTTCCGGTGTAAAGGACGGTATCGAGTGCGTTCATGGGTGTAGGGCTCCAGATCAGGGATGGGGCGGGGGTTTGTATCGAAAGGCGGGGCGATCAGATCGAAAAGCCACCGTCCAAGGTCAGGCTGGCTCCGGTCATGTAGCTGGACTCGGCGCTGGCCAGCCACGCGGCAAGCGCGGCGACTTCATCCGGATGACCCACGCGGCCGGAGGGACTGCGCGCGACCAGGTTGTCCAGGAACCCGGCGGTGATGTCGGTCTCGATGGGTCCGGGCTGGATGTTGTTGAGGGTGATGCGGCGGGGGGCCAGCTCCAGCGCCAGCTCGCGCACCAGCACGGCCACGGCGGCCTTGCTCATTGCGTAAACGCCGCTACCGGCCACGCCGCTGCGTTGCGCGGTGTTGCTGCCGATGGTGATGATGCGGCCGCCATTCTCCATCTGTGCCGATGCGGCCTGGATGGCAACGAACACACCGCGGACGTTGACTGCCAGCATCTGGTCGAGCGTCTGCAGCGGGAACGATTCGAGCGGGCTGCCCTGGTAGATGCCTGCGTTTACTACCGTCACGCTTAAGGAACCGAGCTGATCGACAGCGGCGGCAACGGCAGCCCTGATCGCGTCTGCATCGGCGGCATCTGCCTGCAGGGCGATGGCGTGGCCACCGTCCGCCTGGATGGCAGCCACCACCTCGGCCGCCTTGTCGGCGCGGGACGCGTAGGTCAGGGCGACACGGTAGCCTTCCCGGGCAAGCCGGCGGGCGATAGCGGCACCAATGCCGCGGGAGCCGCCGAATACCAGGGCGGTCTTGGGAATGCTGGAATCTGCAGTACTCATGAAGGGTCCTCGGGTGGCTGCCGGCGGGCTCGCCGGCGTTGGGCACATTCCGCGCCCTGCGCGTATCCACGGGGTGTCCTGCAACCCGGCTTTTTGTCTCCGAGTGCACCCAGGCAGGCTTCGTACACACTTTGGTACAAAGAGCGACCTGCGCCGGTCCCAGTGCCTGCCACAGGGGCGCTAACATCAGCGCCACGGGGCATGAGTCCCCATCCTGACGACGGCCGAGCGTTCTTCATGTCCACCCACACCGATCACATCCTGGTTGTCGATGACGACCGTGACATCCGCCAGATGGTGGGCGACTACCTGCTGCGAAATGGGCTGCGGGTGAGCCTCGCGGCTGACGGGCGCGAGATGAAGGCCACGCTGGACACCGCCGATATCGACCTGGTGGTGCTCGACGTGATGATGCCCGGCGAGGACGGCCTGTCGCTGTGCCGTAATCTTCGCGCCGGCCGGCACCGCGCGACGCCGGTGCTGCTGCTGACCGCGCGCGACGACGAGACCGATCGCATCATCGGCCTGGAAATGGGCGCGGACGATTACCTCACCAAGCCATTTTCCTCGCGGGAGCTGCTGGCCCGCATCAATGCCGTGCTGCGCCGCACGCGCATGCTGCCGCCCAACCTGCAGGTCTCTGAAGCCAGCCGGCTGATCGGCTTCGGTGACTGGCGGCTGGACACCACCGCGCGCCACCTGCTGGACACCGCCGATACCGCGTATCCGCTGAGCGGGGCCGAGTTCCGCCTGTTGCGGGTGTTCATCGACCACCCGCAGCAGGTGCTCAGCCGCGACCAACTGCTCAACCTCACCCAGGGACGGGATGCCGACGTATTCGATCGCTCCATCGACCTGCTGGTCAGCCGGCTGCGTCAGCGGCTGGGCGATGGCGCGCGTGAGCAGACCTACATCAAGACGGTGCGCAGCGAAGGCTATGTGTTCAGCCAGTCGGTCGTGCTGATCGGCGAGCGCGCATGAGCATGCCGGCCCGACCCTGGCATCTGCTGCCGCGCACGCTGTGGATGCGGCTGCTGCTGATCCTGGGCGTCGGGCTGCTGTTGGCGCATGCGCTGTCTTTTGCCCTGCTGTTCCAGGAGCGCATGGATGCCACGCGCAGCATGATGCTGCGCAACCTGTATGAGGACGTACCGGTGAGCGTGGCGCTGCTGGAGCGCCTGCCCGCGGCCGAGCGCGCTGCATGGATTCCCCGTCTGGAACGGCGGACCTATCGCTATCTGCTGCGCCCGGCGCAGCCGGGTGTCGCGTTGGATGGTGTGCGGGCGCGTCAGGTGACTGCCTTGATCCACGATGCGCTTGGGCGCGAGTACGATCTGCGGCCTCGTGCGGTGTCACGGGTACCCGAACGTTATGAGGTGGAGCTGAGTCTGCGTGATGGCAGCCCGCTCACCATCGAGGTCACGCCGTCGTTGATGCCGGTAGCGACCTGGCTGCCGTGGGTACTGGCACTGCAGGTGCTGCTGTTGCTGGTCTGTGTGGCGGCGGCGGTGCGACTGGCAACACGGCCGCTGGCGCGCCTGGCCACGGCGGCCGGCCAGATGGACCCGGCCGGCCGGGGGGCAGCACTGCCGGAGCACGGTCCGACCGAAGTCATGCAGGCGGCGCAGGCATTGAACGCCCTGCAGACGCGTGTCGCCGCGCACGTGTCCGAGCGTACCCAACTGCTGGCGGCGATCTCGCATGATCTGCAGACGCCGCTGACCCGCATGCGCCTGCGCGCGGAGGCGATGGACGAAGGGGATACGCAGGACAAGCTGATGCGCGATATCGACCACGTCAGCCAGCTGGTCCGCGATGGGCTGAACTATGCGCGCGGCACCGGCATTGCACTGGATGCGCCGGTGCGCTTGGATCTGCGGGCATTCCTCGACAGTGTGGTGGATGACTATCAGGATGCCGGGCGTGACGTCCGACTGCAGGCATCAGAGAGCGCGCTGCGTGACACCCATCCGCCGGTGCTGCGGCGGGTGCTGCAGAATCTGATCGACAACGCGCTTGCCTATGCCGGCGATGCTGAGACCCGGCTGAGGGTGGAGGACGGTGTCGTGCACATCGATGTGCTTGATCGTGGCCCCGGTATCCCTGAGGACCAGCTTGAACAGGTGTTGCAGCCGTTTGCCCGATTGGAACCTTCGCGCAATCGCAGCACGGGTGGCACCGGCCTGGGGCTGGCGATTGCGCTGCAGTTGGCGCAGGCGCTGGGTGGGCGGCTTCGATTGTCCAATCGCGAAGGCGGCGGACTGCAGGCCACGCTGACGTTGCACTGAGGCTGCGATGTGCTGACATCGACACCGAAACCGAAACCGAAACCGGGACTGAAACCGAAACCGGGACCGAAACCGGGACCGCGGTAGGGTCGGTCGATAGACGACCGCCGTGGAATTGCCAACGCCCGGTAACGCATGACCACCAAACGAAGAAACGCCTCTCCGTTCAATGGTCATGCGTTACCGTGCAGATCACCGTTATCGGCGGTCGACTGTCGTCCGACCCTACCAGTTCCAAGGTTTCCGCAATCCCAAGAGATCCCGCAGATTCCACTGTTCCCGCAGTTCCAGCACGGTCTGCGATTCGACGCCGGAACAGCGCGTCTCAGATGATCCGCAGCGTGATCGCCTTCAACACCGCCCGCGTGCGATCACGCGTGCCCAGCTTGTCCAGGATGGTGGAGACATAGTTCTTCACCGTGCCCTCGGCCAGAAACAACGTGCGGGCAATTTCCTTGTTGGAATACCCGCCGGCCAGCAGCCGCAGAATTGCCACTTCCTTTTCGCCAAAGGTATCGCTGGGCGGGGCTTCGTCATGGAAGCGGTAGCGTGCCCGCACCGGGTCGGTGCTCACCGGCAGCAGCAGGGTCTCCCCGCCAGCGACCTTCAGAATCGCCTCGTGAAGATCCTCCGGCGCGGCATCTTTGAGCATGAAGCCCTGCGCGCCGGCCTGGCTGGACTGCAGCAACAGGTCGCTTTCGTCGAAGGTGGTAAGCAGCAGCAACGGGGTGGCGTCGCCACGCTCGCGTAGCTGCCGTGTAGCGGTGATGCCGTCCACGCCGGGCATGCGGACGTCGCTCAGCACCACATCCACCTGTTGGTGGACCAGGCCGTCGAGCAGCCCCTGGCCGTCATCGGCCTCCAGTACCACCTGGATGCCCAGGCCCTGCAACAGGGCGCGCAGGCCGGCCCGTACCAGCGCCTGATCGTCGGCCAGCGCCACCCGCAGTCCGCGTGCTGCATTCATGTCGGCAGCCTTGCGGTCAGATGCATGCCACCGGCATCGGTGCGTGCCAGCTCCAGCTGCCCCTGCACCGCAGCCAGTCGCTCACGCATGCCGGTGATGCCATTGCCCTCACGGATGCGTTCGGCACGTTGGCCGTCGTCGCGGATGTCGATACGCACGCTGTGCTCTTCCTTGTCGATGTTCAACCACACGGTATCCGCATCGCCATGGCGGGCGGCATTGGTCAACGCCTCCTGCACCAGCCGTAGCACGGCGTCGGCGACCAGTGGGTTCGCAATGCGTACCTGTTCGCCAATATGCACGCGTAGATCCGGGCGCGGGAACGGGATGGCCAGCGCCTGCAACGCCGTGGCCAGGTCCAGCCCGCGCTCGTCGCGCATGCTCTGCACCACCTGACGGATGTCACCCAGCAGTTCGGCTGAAAGCTGCTCCACCAGCTGCACACGCTCGCGTGTGGCCGGGCTGGCGTCGCTGGCAAGGGCGCGCAGGTTCAGGCGCATGGCGGTGAGCTTGTGACCGGCCACGTCGTGCAGTTCGCGCGCCAGCCGGAGACGCTCGGCATCGCGCGCGCTGTCGGCGAGCAGGGCACGGGTGGCCAGCAGGTCGGCGTTGACCCGGGCGAGCGCTTCGCGGGCCAGTTCAGAGCTGCGGGCGTAATGCGCGGTGAGCGCGGCGAACGCCTGGAAGCCGGCGTAAATGGTGGTAACCAGGAAGGGATGATTGGCTCCACCCGTGCGCAGGGCGAAGTAGAGACACACATTGACCACCAGCGCAGACACCAGCACGATGCGCGCCGGCCAATGCTCGGCGAGGTGGGCAATCAGCACCACCAGCAGCACGGGCAGCGTGCCCACCCGCGGTTCCAGCCACACCAGCGCCAGCGCGGTCAGCGCCAGCAGCACATCGCTGACCAGCCGCCAGCGCGAGCGCACGGGCAGGTGGTCGTAGACCACGAACAGCACCATGAACACGCCCAGCGCCGCCCAGCGCAGCGTCTGCTCGCCCTGGGTGGCCACGCCCAGCGAAAGCCCAACCGCCACGATGGTCAGCAGGCCGGCCAGGCTGAGGGGGCTGATCAGGTTGCGCAGGAAGGAGGACATGGCCGCATGCTGCCCGCCCGCTGCCCGGTTCGGCAATGGGGGTGGGACAGAAAGTGACTTCTGGCACTGCGGATCGATGACCACTGGGCATGGGTTGGGCCGGTCGTGCCGCGCAGACTGGCTCCACACACCCAACCGGAGTCCGCACCATGGGCCGTACCCTGTTCAACTGCCTCCCCTACGCCTGCCTGCTGGTGGCGACCTCGGCCTCCGCCGGCGACCTGCAGGTGGATCTGCAGGATGTATTCACCCACACCGGCACCCTGCACGTGGCGGTAGTGGACGGCCCGGCCGGCTGGAACAACCAGGCCAAGCCGGTGCAGGCGAAATCGCTCAAGGCCGAGGCGGACAAGGTGCACCTGGTGTTCAAGGACCTGCCTGCGGGTGACTACGCGGTGCTGGTCACCCACGACCAGAACGACAACGGCAAGCTGGATACCAACATGCTTGGCATTCCGGTGGAGGGCTACGGTTTCAGCAATAACCCGCAGCTGATGCGCAAGCCCACCTTCGAAGAAGCGCGGGTGCACGTACCGGCTGAAGGCTCCACCATTTCCATCATTCTGCGCTGAGGCTCGAACCATGGACCGTCGCCGCTTCCTGCAGTCGCTGCTGTCTGTTGCCACCACAGCCGCCATCGGCGGCGTCGCCCTGCGCGCCGCGCCGGCACTGGCCGGTGATGCCGCCGCCTTCGCCGCTGCCCGTGACCAGCATCCCTGGCTGACCGGCTGGCGCAGTGTTACCAGCGAAAGCCTGGGGCCGGCCACGGTGGACCTGCAGGGCCGTCTGCCGACCGGGTTCGCCGGCACGCTGTACCGCAACGGCCCGGCCTGGAAGGAGCGCAACGGCTTCCGCTACGACCACTGGTTCGACGGCGACGGCATGGTGCACGGCTGGCAGTTCAACGGTAACGGCACGCTTACCCATCGCGGCGAGATGGTGCAGACACCCAAGTTCACCCGCGAGCAGAAGGCCGGGCGCTTCCTGTATCCGGCGGCGGGCACCGACGTGCCGAACCGGCAGGCGGTGCGCAACAACGACGACGCCAACGCGGCCAACACCTCGGTGATGGTGGTCAATGGCCGGTTGTTCGCATTGTGCGAAGCGGGCTCGGCGTTCGAGATGGACCCGCAGGAACTGGGCACGATGGGTGCCACCACCTGGCGGTCAGACCTGGCTTCGATACCGTTCTCGGCGCACCCGCTGGTGGACCGCGATGGTAGCGTGTGGAACTTCGGCAGCATCTCGTTGCTGGGCGGCACCGGACTGCTGGTGTGGCACATCGGCGCGGACGGGCAGCTGCGCTCGGCCAGTGTGGTTGATACCCCCTTCCTGGGGTACATGCATGCCTTTGCGATGACGGACTCGCACCTGGTGTTCATGCTGATGCCGTTTGATCGCAAGGAGGGTGGGGGCGCGTTCTTCGAACGGATGCAGTTCGCGCGGCAGCGACCGTGCCAGATTGCCGTGGTGCCGAAGTCAGCGCCGGACACCGCACGCTGGTTCGAGGCGACATTCACTGCGGCCTATCACTTCGGTGATGCCTACGAGAAGAACGGCCGCATCGTGATGCGCACGGTGCGGCATGACGACATCGACGAAGCGCGTTCACCGATGAAGGCGGCGATGGAAGGCGACGCCGCGCATGCCGCCAACTCAGACGCGAGCCTGCTCGAGCTGCATCTGGACCTGCGCAGCGGTGCCGCGCGCTGGGAGGAGACCGGCATCCATGGCATCGAGTTCCCGATGTTCGACAGCCGCACCGTGGGTGATAAGGGCGCTCGCCTGTACACCCCGGTGATCCAGGGCGAGCACAGTGCACCCTACTTCAATGGCGTGGCCGGGTTTGACGTCGACCGTGGCCGCCGCCAGGTGTGGCGCTACGGCACCGATATCCTGGCCGAAGAACACGTGTTCGTGCCGCGCCCGGGCAGCCGCAAGGCCGACGATGGCTGGCTGGTGGGCACGCTGCTGGATTCGGCGAATCAGCGCAGTGGTATCGCGGTGTTGGATGCGCAGCGGATTGAGGAGGGCCCGCTGGCGCAGGCATGGCTGCCGTATGCGGTGCCGCTGGGGTTCCATGGCACGTTTGCTGCCAAGGGGTGACTGCGGTGCCGGCCAGCGGCCGCCACTACCGGTGCGACGTGGGGTGCGGTAGGGTCGGTCGATAGACGACCGCACGTGGTGGTAATCGCTGCTGTAACGCATGACCTTTGAACGGGGAGTGCTTCTGCGTCAGAGGTCATGCGTTTGCCGCGCCGATCATCGTTACCGGCCGTCGTCTGTCGACCGACGCTACCAAGGCATCCGCATGAGCCAGAGCATCCTGTTGTATCTGAATGACGTCGCGGTGGCCACGCTCCAGAACCTGCGGCAGGAAACGCCGTGGTTCACCGCCACCGCACACTTCAATGACGTCGCTGTGGGCGAAACACTGGAGCGTGTGACGCGCTTCCGCACCTTCGACCAGCACTTGGAAGCGCTGGACCTGCCGGAAGACGAAGAAGAGGATCGCTGGGAGGCCAAGCTGGCCGAGCTTGGCTTGGCCCATGCCGATCTCGGTCTGGATTTTGACGGGCAGTGGTCGGTCGTGATGGAGGATGGAACGGTGCAGGAAGTCCGGTCCCTCCGATTCGAGGACGGTGTGGTGCAGTGGCGCGGATGAAGGCCTGAAGCGTTGGGTTTTGGTCTTGGCCGGGACTGCCGCTGGTAGGGTCGGACGATAGTCGACCGCCGATGGCAATGACCAGTGCTTTAGCGAGTGACCCTTGACTAAACCACGCGCTTCCGCGTTGAAGATCATGCGTTCGTCGCGCAGATCACCGTTATCGGCAGTCGTCTGTCGACCGACTCTACCCCTCCCGCACAGGCATCCGGCTGCGGAACCGGCATGGCGGCACGTCATCCGTGCCGCCACCGTCTTGGCACCGGCAATCAGAACCGCGCGGTCGCCCCCACAAAGAACGTACGCGCCCCACCGTCGTAGTTGTTGCCTTCGTCGATGGTCGACACATCCCCAAGGTTCAGCACACCCGCACGCAGCGTCAGATTCTCGTTCACATCAAACCCGGTCACCAGGTCCACCGTGGTGTACGCCTTCGCAAATGTGGAACTGGTCGCCGACACCAGCTGCTTGCCGATGTGCTGGGCGCTGAGGTTCAACGACCACGCATCCGTCACCTGCCAGTCCAGCGAGGTGTTTGCAGTCAGCTCCGGCACCACCAGCAAGGTGGCCCCGGTGGTGCGGTTCTTCGACTCCAGCATGCGGGTGGCATTGGTGGTCCAGCTCAGGCGCTCGTGCAGCGGCACGGTGACGCTGGCCTCCACGCCGCGGGTACGGGCCTTCTGGACGTTCTGTGCCACCGTCCACCAGTAGCCGTTGACGAAGCTGGTGGTCTGGCCGGGGATCTGGGACAGCGGGACCTGCTCGATCTTGTCGTCGAAGTTGGTCAGGAAGTAAGTCGCCGACGCGGACCAGCCGTTCCTGTCAAAGCCCACGCCCAGCTCGTAGTTGGTGCTGGTTTCCGGTTCCAGGTTCGGGTTGCCGGCCATGTAGCAGCCGCGGGTGCCGTCGGCGTTCACCGAGGTGCTGCTCCAGCCTTCCACGGTGAGCGCGCGGCAGCCGTTGCCGCCGGACTGGGTGGCCGCGCCGGCGGTACCCTGCTTCAGGTTGGGCGCGCGGAAGCCTTCGGAGATGCCACCACGGATGGTCCACGCATCGCTGGGATGCCACACACCGTAGATACGCGGACTGAGGTTGTCGTCGTAGTTCTCGGTGTTGTCCCAGCGCAGGCCAACGGTGAGGATGAAGCGCTCGTGCAGGGTGATGTGGTCTTCAGCGAACAGTGCCCAGGAATCCGCCTCGCTGGTCGGGCTGATGCGGCCGCTGCCGGTCCAGGTCACCGGCACGGTGCCGATGGTGTCGCTGTTTTCCAGCTCCTCGCGCTTCCACTGACCGCCGACGTTCAGGCTGTGCTCGAAGCCCCAGTGGAAGCCGCTGGTGAAGGCGGTATCGAACACGGTCTCCTTGGAGTGGTTACCGACCTCGCTGCCTTTGTCCTCGTAGTCGTTCTGCACCAGCGTGGTCTTGGAGGTGGTGGCATCGCCGTACTTGCCGTCATGCGTCAGCACGTAGCCGGTCTGCACCAGCTTGGACAGTCCCCAGCTGCTGACCTCACCCGCGCCGCTGTTGCGCTGCACGCCGCGCGAGGCTTCCACACCGACCGTGTGGTCATCGTTGATGCGCCAATTGAACAGCACGTTGGCATTCTCGGCCTTGTTGCCGGGCGTCTGGCGTGCGCCACGATCGGACTCGCGGTCGGTGACGTTCGCGCCGACGCGAACGCCCAGGTTCTCGGTCAGCGGACCACTGAACAGTGCGCCCATCTGGGTGGTGTTGCCACGGTCGTCCGCATCGGGCTTGCTGTAGTTGAAGGTGACCGAGCCACCCCACTCGGTGGCGATCTTGCGGGTGATGATGTTGATCACGCCGCCCATGGCGTCGCTGCCATACAGCGAGGACATCGGCCCGCGCACCACTTCAATGCGCTCGATCATGTCCGGCGACAGCCAGTTCAGATCCTGCGGACCCAGGTCGTCGCGGTAGTTCACGCCGGCCGAGCTGCCCTGGCGGCGGCCGTCAATCAGGATCAGGGTGTACTGCTCGGGCAGGCCACGCAGGCGGATCTTCGACTGTGCGCCGGAGAGTGCATAGCCACCGGTCACGCCAGGCACGGTGCTCAGCAGCTGGCCGATACTGCTGACCGGCTTGCGCTCGATCTCCTCACGAGTGATCACGCTGATGCTGGCGGGAGCGTCCTTGATCCACTGCTGGGCACCGGTGGCGGTGACCACCACGGTATCCATCTGCTGGGCATTGCCGCTGGCAGCGGCATCCGCCGCGGCGTGGGCCTGGGCGGCAAGGGCGAGGGTGACGGCGACAGCCAGGGTCGAGACAGTGCGGGAAACGTGGGGGAACGACATCGAAGCAGTACTCCTGATGGCAGGGTCCGCTGGCGATGGCTGGGACATCCTTGTGGGTTGAATGGGACAGAAAACTTAACAAATGTATCACGAATCATTCGCATTTGACACAAATCGATACGGTCGTGCCCGGCCCGTCAGGTGATACATGGAATGTTATAATGTCCCAATTGCTGCCCCTTCGTAGGGGGTGGTCCCCACTGTTCTGGTTTCCGAACCCCTATGAAGATCCACATCCTCGTGGCCGCCGTCGCGGCTGCACTGCTTGCCCCCACCGCCTACGCGCAGTCCGGCGATTCGGCCCTCACCCTGGGCAAGGTGGATGTCCACCAGCACGCGGAAGGGCAGCTCACCGCGCACCAGGTGCTGACCTCGGTGGACGTGCTCGGTGCCGACCAGATCGAAGACAAGAACGTCTCGCACAGCTGGGAACTGCTGGGCCAGATGCCGGGCATGCAGCTCACCGAGACCCGCCAGGGTGCCGAATCGGGCAAGGTCAGCTTCCGCGGCTTCAACGGCGAGGGCTACCTCAATGCGATCAAGACCCTGATCGACGGCGTACCCAGCAACGTCAACAGCGGCAACCAGCGCTTCATCGACATGCTGTTCCCGCTGGAAATCAGCTACATCGAAGTCGTGCGCGGCACCAACGATCCACGTTACGGGCTGCACAACATCGGCGGCAACGTGAACTTTGGCACCCGTCAGGGTGGCAACTACACCGATGCGCGGCTGGGCTATGGCAGCTACAACACCCGTGAGGCCCAGTTCGCGCTGGGCCGCGAAAGCAATGGCTTCGCGCAGAACTACTTCGTCGGCTGGAATGACACCGACGGCTACCGCGACCACGACAGCTCGAAGAAGTATTCCATCGGCGGCAAGTGGTTCTACGGCGACCTGGACCAGGACGGCATGCGGATTGGCCTGACCGCACGTGCCTACCATCACGAGGCAGACGAAGCCGGCTTCATGACCGCCGACGAGCTGCGTGCCGACCGCCGCGGCTCGGACATCCGCAACGCCAACGATGGCGATGACCGTGACATGCGCCAGTTCGGCGTGCACATGGACCTGAAGCTGGCCGAAAACGTGTTCTTCGGCACCAAGCTGTACTACAACCGCTACGAAGATGATCGTCGCGTCACTTTCAGCGACCTGCCGACCGGCAATGCGCCGCGTCAGCGCCGCATATGGGATGAAAAGCAGGTCGGCATGCTCAACACCGTGACCTGGCAGGCCAGCGACGTGCTGACCCTGGAAGGCGGGCTGAACTACGAGCACCAGGACAACGCCTACATCCGCCAGCGATTCAACTACAGCGAACCCACCGACTTCTGGGCCACGCCGGCACGCGTGCAGAACGACGACCGCCACACCTTCGACAACTGGGGTGCCTATGTGCAGGCAATCTACCAGCCGATTGACGCGCTGAAGATCGTGCCGGCCTACCGCGTGGACCGCTTCGATGGTGATACCCATCTGCCAGGTGGCATCACCGGCAAGCTGCAGGATTACGGCACCATCGAGCAGCCCAAGCTGAGCGTTGTGTATGCCTTCAGCCCGACCACCAACGTGTACGCGAACTGGGGCCGCACGTTCCAGGTGCTGACCGGTTCAACCCCGCCGGCCTACCTTACCCCCGGCCAGGCGGCGGTTGCACCGTCCACCAATACCGGTGTCGAGCTGGGCCTGAAGTTCAGTCCGTTCGCCGGCAGCCAGGCACGCCTGGCGGTCTGGCAGCAGGACGCGGAGAACGAAACCTCGAACATGCCCGCTACCGGCACCACGGTGACCCTGGGCAAGACCCGTCGCCGCGGCGTGGACGCGCAGTTCAACGCGCAGATCGGTGAGAAGTGGACGGTGTGGGCCTCACATGCCTACCAGGAAGCGAAGATCACCCGCGACGACCGCGCCGCCAGCATCAGCCTGGAAGGCAATGAAGTAGCCGCCGTACCGCGCCACATCAGCAACATCGGCCTTGACTTCCAGGCCACCGAAGCGCTGCAGCTGGGGCTGCAGGGGCGTGCGCAGGGTGACTACTACCTGGAGGAGCGCAACGTGGCCGGCAAGTATGGTGATTTCGCCGTGCTCGACCTGAGCGCGCGCTACCAGTTCAGTCCGCGCTGGGGCGTGGACGTGCAGGTGAAGAACGTCACCGGCCGCGAGTATGCCTACGCGTGGTATGACAGCTTCTTCTGGGACCAGGCGCAGCCGATGTTCTCACCGGCTGCCGGGCGTTCGGTGTTCGTCGGGTTCAACATGAAGTTATAAGGAAGAAATCTCGCACGTTGGCGGGAATGCATCGCGGTGTACGCCATCCACGGACACGATGGCGTCCAACCGCACGATACGGCCGTCATCCAGCCGCATCGTCTCCACCCCGTCATGCGCGGTGATATCGACAATGCGGGCGTGCAGCGCGTGCTCGCTGCCATCTTCCTCAATCACCATCGGCACCGTACGCCGCTGCACCGCAACGGTTTCCAGCACATCGTGAAACTCGCAGTTGATCGGAACATAGGGCCGGGACATGGCGAACTCCTGAGTAGTGAGGAGCGCAGGCGGACCGCATAGCGCGGCCCGCCCGGCTGGAACACTCAACGCAGCTTCACGCCGGGAAAATCGACCGGCACCGCAAACGCCACGTTGACGTAGTTGGTGAACAGGTTCAAGGCCACATGGGCGAGGATCTCGACGATCTCCTCGTCATTGAAGCCGACGCTGCGCAGCTGGGCCACGTCGCCGTCTTCAATCTGGCCACGACCTTCCACCACGCGCAGGGCGAAGTGCAGGGCGGCAGCGGTCTTCGGGTCGTCGGACTGACCGCCCTGCGCGGCGCTCATTTCCTGGCTGCTGGCTCCGGCCTTGCGGCCCAGTGCAGTGTGTGCGGCCAGGCAGTATTCGCAGGCATTGCGATTGGCGATGGCGACGGCGATCTTCTCACCCAGCGCGGCCGGGATGACGCCACCGCCCAGGGCACCGAATGATCCCCACATGCTCTTCAGCGCGGCCGGGGAGTTGGCCACGGCACGGAACATGTTGGGGGTGGCCCCGAAAGCCGAGTGGATCTGGCCAAGCAGGGTCTGGGTGTCGCCGGTGGCGGCGGCGGGGGTAACAAGCGGGATACGGGACATGGTCTGGATTCCTGTTGAGGACCGGTCCGAAGTGGCCGGTTGAGGGTCATACTAGGAACCCGGGCAGGACGTTTGGTGTCTATATGTCGCTGATTGATGTCATTTCGTCTGATGCCGCTACGCCGGCCATCGACCGGCTGACCCCGGTGCTGGAGCGCTTCCGGGTCCAGGCCAGCCTGTTCCACGCCGGTCCTTTATGTGGATTGAGCACCTTCGACGCGCAGCCGGGCCGTGGTTTCCTGCACGTGCTGCGCCGGGGCGAGATGGAGCTTCTGCTGCGCCAGGGGGCCAGGACGGAGCGCACACCGCTGTGCGAGCCCACTCTGCTGCTGTTCCCGCGCGCGGTGCACCACGAGTTCATCAATCCACCGGTGGACGGTTCGGACTTCACCTGCGCGACCCTCGACTTCGACGGCGGCGACCGCAATCCCATCGTGCAGGCACTACCCGATGCGGTGGTGTTGCCGCTGCGCGAGATTGACGGGCTCGGCGGCGCACTGGAACTGTTGTTCGCCGAGGCCGACCAGACCCGCTGCGGCTCGCGCCTGCTCGCCAACCGCCTGTTCGAGGTGGTGTTGATCCAGGTGCTGCGCTGGATCATCGACCACCCCGAGCGCGCCCAGGTTACGCCCGGGATGATGCGTGGCCTTTCGGAACCGCGCCTGGCCAAGGCGTTGATGGCGGTGCACGCCAGCCCGGAGGCTGATTGGACACTGGAGCGCATGGCGGATCACGCCGGCATGTCGCGTAGCGCCTTCGCGGCGGCGTTCAAAACCGCGACCGGTGCCACGCCGGCCGCGTATGTGTTGGACTGGAAACTCAACGTGGCGACCTCGTTGCTGCGAGCGGGTCGCCCGGTGAAGCAGGTGGCGTTGGAGCTGGGCTTTGCGGATGCGCCGACGTTTTCTCGGGCGTTTCGTCGGCGTAATGGCAGCTCGCCACGTGAGTGGTTGGGCCAGCTACAGGCGTGACGTCGGGGTCATGCGTTCGTCGCGCCGATCACCGTGATCGGCCGTCGTCTGTCGATCGACGCTACCACGGCTGTCTCGTGCGACCTGGGCCGGGTAGGGTCGGTCGATAGACGACCGCAACTATCGCCCGTCGCTGCTGTAACGCATGATCCTTGAACGGAGAAGCGCTTCCGCGTTGAAGGTCGTGCGTTCGTCGCACCGATCACCGTTATCGGCCGTCATCTGTCGACCGACGCTACCAAAGCACCATCAGTCCCGTCGACGGCAGCCAATCCCAGCGCGCCAGCACGCTGCCATCCTGCTCAGGCGGCACCAGCAGCATCTGCGCTGGGTAGATGCCGTTCGATCCACCGCTTGAAGTCGGCCACCACCTCTTCACGGCCGGCGTCATTGAGCAGGTCGTGCGCGTGGCCTTTGTAGAGCTTGAGGGTCTTGTCCGCCGAACCGGCGTTGTCGAAGAAGATCTGGCTGCCCGCCGGCACCGTCACCTTGTCTGCGTCGCCATGCACGATCAGCACCGGCAGGCGCAGGCTGGAGAACCCACGTTCCAGCCGATCGTTGCCAACGAGCATCTGTGCCACGGTCAGCGCGGTCTGCTTCTCGTTGGCGATCAAGGGATCGGCATTGAGCGCCCTGACCACTTCGGGAAGCCGGGAGAACTCCTTGTTCGGCAGCTTCAGCACCGGCAGGGTGGGAAATGGCCCGCTGAACCAGCGCACCAGGGTCAGCACCGCCGACGGAGCCGGCACTCGGAACGCGAAGCTCTCGCAGATCAAACCGGCCAGCTCGTCCTGGTGTTCCAGGGTGTAGCCGGTGGCGATCACCCCGCCGGCACTGTGGCCGAGCAGGAACACCGGCAGGCCAGGCTCGCGTGCGCGGGCCAGGCGCAGCAGGCTGTCCACGTCGGCCAGGTAATCGTCGAAATGCCGCACATGGAAGCGCGGTCCGCTGGACTTGCCGCGCCCGCGCAGGTCCACGGCGTACACCGCCAGCCCCATCGCGGTGAACTGTTCGGCAGCCCACAGGTAGTGGCCGCTGTGCGAGTTGAAGCCCGGCACGATGGCCAGCACCGCCCGGGGTACCCCGGCCGGTCGCCAGCTGCGGATGAAGAGTTCGCCTTCGCCGCCGGCGATGATCTCCTCACTGCGCGACGGACCGGGGCGGCCGGGACCGGAAGCAACGGCATGCAGGGTGCTGTTCATGGCAGATCCTCACGACGGGAAAGGACGCCCCATGCGGCCGCCGACGGGCGGCAGGCGACACGGAACGACGTCCAAGGGGGAGCGACCGGCATCCGCGGATGCCGTACAGGAGCCCAACGCACAAGCCAGGGAGCAACGGCCACGCAATTGCGGGCGTAGGATGGTGTCGTACAGGTGGACCCTGACCGTGTCCGGAGGAGCTCCCCATGCTCGACGCCCTGCCCGTGCTCGATGCCATTCTGCAGCGTCATGCTGCCGAACTGGGCAAAGACCACCTGCCGTATCGCAATCACGCGTACCGGGTGGCCAATTTCCATTGGTGCCTGTTACCCGGAGGTGATGAGGACCGGTTTGTGGTTTCAGTGGCCGCTGCCTTCCACGACCTGGGCATCTGGACCGATGCCACCTTCGACTATCTGGGGCCATCGGAGGCCCAGGCGCGCGCCTATCTGCAGGGCGAGGGGTGCGGCGACCTGGTGCCGCTGGTGGCGGCGATGATTGATCATCACCACCAGGTATCGGCGATGGTGCGGACGGCTGATCCGCGCGTTGAGGCGTTCCGGAAGGCGGACTGGATTGACGTCACCCTCGGGCTGCGCCGGTTCGGTGTTCGGTCGGAGGACTTCAAGCGCATTCTGGCGCGCTTCCCCCGATTGGGATTTCACCGCCGGCTGGTGCAGTTCGCCTGGCACCACGGCCTGCACCATCCAACCAATCCGCTGCCCATGCTGCGGCGGTGATACGTGACCACGCTGCGCGCAACGCTTCGGTAGGGTCGGACGACAGTCGACCGCCGATAACCACCGCCACTGCTGGAACGCATGACCCCCGAACGGAGAGACGCTCCTCCGCCACAGCCAATGCCCAACCGCACTGATCACCGTCATCGGCGGTCGACTGTCGTGCGACCCTACCGGAATGCGTCCCCGTCACTGAGCCTGGCGTCGTCACCGTTGACCTCTACCGTCGTTATCGGGGATGCCGGTGTCGCGATGGTGAACCTCGCCCGATACTCGCAGTAGCACGCGGCCATCTCTTCACGGGATGCCTCCAGACGATAGCTCAGCTTCAACGTGTCGCCGCGAAGCGTTGCTCCCGGATCCATCGCCATGTCGTAGCCGCAGGTGTCCGCATGTCGGACCAGATAGGTGGTCACCGCACCTTCCTGCCTGCGCAGTACCTCGGGTGCATATGACTCATCCTCCCAGTCACCCTCGCACCCCAGGTACTTGAACTCCTTGAGCAATCCATCGCCATTACTGACGTCGCCCGGATTTGAGCACGCGGTGAGTCCCATCACGGCAGCGAGTACAACAGCTGTTAGACGCATCATGCCATTCCGTTGGTGACCTGCAGCCATCATAGGGGCATCCGCACGCGCCTGCCCCATCCCCCCGGCGACGCGCGGAACACCCCTCGGTGCCCTAACTCCGGCGGACGTCGCATCGGCCGCATGAACGCCAGCCCGGTAGGGTCGCACGACAGTCGACCGCCGATATCAACCATCGCTGCTGGAAGGCATGACCTTCAAACGGAGCAGCGAGCCTTCACCGCGGCCTGCGCCATTGCGCACCTATAGGGCTGCAGGTTGACTGTGCATCACTTCAATCGTCGATCCAACCGGAACATCGCTCTTTTCAAGTCCATGGAACGACAGGAACACTGGAGTAAATGGCTCTCTCTTTTGATACTCGATCATCGGACGCGCTTCTCGTCTGGTTCCGTCGGGTCGCACGATCGTCGCTTGATAGGATCCACCGGAGTCGAGTAGGGCGAGATCCTCTGCCACCCGAATCGCCAGCATGTTGAAGTGTTTTATGTGGAGCGCTTCAACCACAGTGAACAGCATCAAGCCATCCGGTATGCCTCTCTCGCGCCTTCGTGCACAATGCCAACGCTCTAGTGCCAAACGGCATTCCGGGCAGTACCACGCTTCAACGATGACTGCCCTCCGTCTGGGACCAACCTTGCATCAAGTGCGGCATTTGGAAAGTATGCCGAGCGCTCACGGATATACGTGCTGGAGAGTGTCAAACAGCCATTGAACGTAGGTAGACTACAGGGCAGTAGGTCACGCTCATGCACATGGCAGAAGCGAAGAGCTGCTTCGAGCTCATGGATGTCGTGGTGCCATGACGAATGAGTTGCGTAAAAGCGATCCACTTCTTGTTCCTGCCAGAACTTCAGCCGGGGTCGAAATCCTTGCGCAAGAAACTTTAAGAATCGCTCTTGGCCGAGGCATTCGGCGAATGCCTTTCTCAGCAGATTCAGATCAGTCATAGTGCCCGCCCCCCACGGTGTGAGGAGCATACATCACCAGGCAGCAAGCCGGGATCCTGACCTGTTGTCGGCCCGTTCTCGACGGGGCAGCATTCCTTTCACGACGGGAGAAGCAATGCCAATGGAAAAAGTACGATGGATCGTTCAATCCAATCTGGGCAGTCGGAGGGACATAGAGGCGATCGCCGATGCCTGCCAGAAGCTGGGACTGGAATGCCTCCAGGTTGCCGTCATCCCCTTCTCCGATGCACTGCCTGAGGCACCGACCGACGCTCCCGCCGTCTTCTACGGGTCGGCAAATTTTGCCACCAACGTGCACCGTTCTGGTCGCTGGGTACCGGGGTCTTCTTCGACGAGCAGGCGTTCCAGTTCACTCACACCCTTCAGCAGTACGGAGACGAGTGCCTCAACTCCGACGCCCGGGGTGACCACCATGGCAGAGTTAGCAGCGCTTGATCTGGCCGACGACGTGCGCCTGTTTGTGCGTCCGGTGGCGGACTTGAAGGAGTTCGCCGGAACTGAGTTCACACTGGGCGATTACCGGAGCTGGTATGCCCGTCTGGCCGGGGGCGACTTCGATCTGTGCCCCGATACACCAATCATCGCCGCCTCGATCAAGCCCATCGAACACGAATGACGGCTGTTTCTGGTCGACGGCCGGGTGGTGGCCGGTAGTCACTACCGTAGCCATGGCGAGTTGCAGGTATCGCCAGAGATTCCGCCTGAGGTACGCGTCTACGCCGAGCAGATGGCGGCGGTCTGGAGTCCCTCGGCCGTGTTCGTTCTCGATGTGGCGCAATCGCAGGGACGCCTCTGCGTCATCGAGATCAACGGATTCAACAGCTCCGGCTTTTACGCCAGCAACATTCAGGACATCGTGGAGGCGGTCTCCGAAGTGGCGACACACCCCAAGCCATCCGACCCCCACTTCGTCGCGTGAATGCAAAATCGGTGGAGTCGGACGACAGGCGACCGCCGAAATCAACCATCGCCGCTGGAAGGCATGACCTTCGAACGAAGACGCGCTCTTTCACCGCAGATGCTGCGCCACCGCGACGTACTTCTGCAGGACCTGCGTCACCTCCTCCTGCAGCTGCTGTGCTGAAACAATGCCGGCCGAAATGAGATTGACTTTGTCTTCAAGAACTAAAAGTTCAATCCAGAGGTCCCGAGGCAGCCCCGTCGTCTCGTGGATTTCCATGGAGATCCAGATCGCTGTCAGGACACTTATCTCTCCTGCCGCAAGCCGAGAACACGTGTCGGATAGCAGCCATCGTCCTGCTTGCTGCCAGTCAGCCTAGGTTGCGCCGATCTTGAGTGCATCCATCACCGGGTACTTGTCGCGGGCAGTGGCGATCTCGATGATCTCGATGGGCGGTGCATCCAAAGCCGCGATCACGTCGTACGCCCATGCGTTCGCGTCCTCGGCCGTCTTGATGCTCAACGAGATTCCCGTCGAGAAATAGGCGCAGATGGACGCGTGATCCGCGTCGGCGGGAAAGCCCTCCGTTGCGCAACCGGCATTCACAGATGTCTGGGTTGAAAGATCAGAGCCGGTCAATGGAGGTCACCAGAATCTCGGCCGGAAAACCAGACATGTGCCCGCAGCCTCCCAGGACCGGATCAGGCCCAAGCAATGTGCCCAGCACCTGGACCCGATGACCACTGAGGCGGCGCATGGCTTCTTCATCGAATCGCAAACTCCCGTACCCGGTGCTTAACCAGAGCCCGGACTTGTTGTATTCACCGCGCTCAGCCTTGGGAAAGTGCCAAAGCGAGACGTCCTCGAAGTCGAAGCTCAGGATGCCCACGACGCACACGGGGTCTCCTGCACGTGCCGCCAGCTGGTGGATGGCCTCGTTGACTGAAAGAGCACCGTTCATGTACGCCGTCCCCCGCCGAGAAGGACTCGCGCGGGCCGAAACAGGATGTAGCTGAAGACACTCTGGGAGCGCCAATCGCCGGCAAGCTCGTTGACGTTGTGGGTTCGCCAGATCACGTTCAGTGCCTCGGAAAATGTGCGGTTCAAATCGTCGGTCGAAAGCGCGCCTCCGACGCTGGTCATGCGTTACCGGGCGCTGCACCGTCATCGGCAGTCGTCTTGCGATCGACTCTACCAAAGCGCAGGTTCCGCGTGTCCCTGGCGATCCCGGCAGCCCAAGGCCCGAGCCGGACGCGACACCCCCTCTTGCACCCCCAAACCTAACACTGTTAGATTCGCCCCTAACAACGTTAGGTAATCTCCCCCCATGCGCCAGGCCATCGCCCGCGACAACATTGTGGACGCCGCCTTCCAGCTCCTCGACGAGGCCGGCATGGAGGGCGTCACCCTGCGCAAAGTGGCCTGTTCGCTGGGCATCCGCGCGCCGTCGCTGTACTGGCACTTCAAGAGCAAGCAGGCGCTGGTGGACGCCATGGCCGACGCGATGATCGTGGACGTGGCCCGGCACATCCCGGAAGGCCAGCCGTGGCGGCAGACCCTGCTGCAGATCGCGCGCGAGTTCCGGGTGGCGTTCAAGGCCCGCCGTGATGGCGCTCGGGTCTATGCCGGTACCTTCATTGCCACCGAAAACGTGCTGCGGGTGGGCGAGGCCAGCATCGCCGCGCTCACCGCGGCCGGTGCACCGGCCTGCTTCGCCGCGACCACGGCGATGGACCTCGTCTACTACACGATGGGCTTTGTGATCGAAGAACAGTCGTGGCCAGGCGACGGCAGCATGGAAGCACTGGGCGAGGCGTTCATGGCCCTGGCCGAACAGCGTTTCCCGCACTGCTGGCAGGCCCGCGAGGTCTGGCGCCAGGTGGACTTCGACACCCGCTTTGAACAGGGCGTGGGCCTGATGCTGGACGGCATCGAACAGCGCCTCGCCCGCAACTCCTGAATCCCGCTCCCTTACCGCTGCTCCGACACGGAAGCTCATCCATGCGTTCGCCCTTACTTCGCTCCTCCCTGCTGGTGCTTTCCCTGGCCGTACTGACCGCCTGCGGCGGCAAGGACGATGCCGAGGCCGATGCCGCCACCACCTCGTCGCTGCCGGTATCGGTGGCCGCCGCGCAGACCCAGGTGATGCCGCGCACCGTGCTGGTGTCCGGCCCGGTCAGCGCCTACGAGGAAATGCAGCTGGGCGTGGAAATCAGCGGCCAGCGCGTCACCGCGCTCAACGTGGATGTTGGCCAGTACGTGAAGAAGGGTCAGATCCTGCTGCAGCTGGACCATCGCACCCTCGACAGCGAGCTGGCCCAGGCCGAAGCCTCGCTGCGCCAGGCACAGGCCTCGCAGGAACTGGCCCACCTGAACTACCAGCGCAGCGAGAAGCTGGCGGCTGAAAAGCTGATCAGCGAAAGCAGCCTGGATGAGCTGCGCGCCAATCGCCTCAACGCCGAAGCGCAGACCGCCACCGCCCGCGCCTCGCGTGACTCGGCGCAGCTGCGCCG